>CAZEVN010000023.1:0-14699 GCA_964515145.1 uncultured Enemella sp. | reverse complement strand
CCAGCCTCGACGGTGCCGACGGCGACCTCTATCTCTTCACCAGGCCGAGCGGCGTCACTGCAGCTCCCGGCTCCCCAGAGGTGGTCCGATGACGGATTCAACAGCGGTGGGCTGGGGCCGACGCGGACTCGGCGTGTTCGCAGTGGGGCTCGCTCTGTCGGCGGTCACGCGCCGGTCGGTAGGCGCTCCGAACCCGTTCGGCGACAGCTCCGGACAGAGCCGGTTCGTCCTCGATGCCGAAGGTGGCTGGGAGGCTGTCGAACAGCGACAGATCGAACTGCGGCTGCCCTATGAGTTGTCGTTCCAGCTGGCTTTCCCGGACGCCGTCCGGCTGCCGGACGAGCCGAATCAGCCGCTCCCCGGCTTGCTGCTGCCCGACCTCGGCTCCGTCAGTGGAACCTTCGACGGACACCGCGAGCCCGTCGAAGTGGAGCGGATCGGGCGAAGGGTGGAGTTCGGGCTGCCGGCCCGGGACTGCGAGGTCGGCGTACACGATCTGGAAGTCCGCCACGCCCACAGCCGCGCCAGTGTCGTCGTCGGTGACCGGCTCCACACCTATCTCCAGGGCGGAATCTCCGGGCCCATCACCATCGAGGGTGAGGGGATCCTCGCCGTAGGAGGGCAGTCGCGGCCGGGAGTCTTCGAGCCCGTCGGGACTCCCACCGCCACGGGCTGGGAGCTACCCCGGAACAACTCCCGACCGGCCGCCTGGTTGGCTCCTTCGGTCCTGCGGGTCGAGCGGCCAGCGCAGCGCGTGGCGGAGCCCCGGATCAGTTATGCGTGATCGCTGCCCTGTGGGACAGCCTCCGGCTCGGGCGGTGCGGGAGCGTCCGCCAGCGCGGCAGTGATGTCATCGAAGAACTCGAGCACGTCATCGCGACCCACGACCGGACCACCGGCGAGATAACCATCGGTGCCCAGCAGGACCGCCGACGGGGACGCGAGCTGCATCGTGACCGAGATGACGCCGTCCTCGTCGAGGAACCACTCATCGCCCAGCATCTCCGGCGTGACATAGGGATTCTCGGCAGCCTCGGCATAGGCGAACAGCAGATGAATCCCGAGCTGTGGCACCTGACGCCGGAAGTCCGGCAGCGCATCCAGCACCGGAATGCAGGAGCCACAGCCCGGGTTGATGAAGACGATCAGACGGGCCCGGTCCATGGCGATGGTCCGCATCGACAACGTGGTGCCATCCGGGCGTCGCAACGGCAGATAGGGGATCGGCGTGCGCTCGTAGTCCTCCGGATCGAGCTCGGTCGGTTCGGCCTCACCGTCGTACGCCTCAGCGGCCGGCGCGGAAACCGCCGACGGGGCGATGCTCTCGGTGCGGTCCTTGCCCGCGTACACCATCAGACCGGCCGCCACCACCGAAACCGCCACGACACCGAGCCAGGCCCAGCTGTCGCCACCCGCTTCGAGCCAACGGCTCAGCACCGAGCGGCCCGCGATCACCTGGTCGATCAGCGTCCAGACGGCAAGACCGAACAAGAGCACATTGCGGACCACGGTGACCGGTCCGACGACGCCCAGCCCGAGGCGTCCGAGGCACCCGCACTCGACGGGATGGTCGAACCCGAGCGCTCGGGCGATCACCCACAGATAGGCGGCGAACAGGAGGACCGCCGCGACGGCCGCGATGCTGCCAAGCCAACCACCCAGAACGACCAGGGCGACCGCGAGCACCAGCTCACCCCAGGGCAAGAGCGCCGGCGCGATGCTGCGGGCCAGCCAGGGCGGCAACTGCAGGGTGATGAACGATTCGGTGACGGATTCTCCGTCACGCGCCTTCGCGATCCCGCTCACGACGAGGACGACGGCGAGGAGCAGGGCGGGAACGGTCGAGGCGAGCATCGGACCATGCTAAAGGGAGAACCCGATGGTCCGGCGCGCGTCCCGCCGTGGCCCCGACATCCCGGGTGGGACAAGATAGGGCGCATGTCGGTTGCTGTTCGAATCATCGCCTGTCTCGACGTCCATGACGGCCGGGTCGTCAAGGGTGTCAACTTCCAGAATCTTCGGGATGCCGGTGACCCGGTGGAGCTGGCGACGGTCTATGACCGGGCCGGGGTGGATGAACTGACGTTCCTCGACATCTCGGCGTCCCACGAGGGTCGGGCCACGACGCGCGAAGTCGTGGGACGAACCGCAGAAACCGTGTTCATCCCCCTGACGGTCGGTGGTGGCATCGCATCGGTCTCCGATGTCGACGACCTGCTGCGCCACGGCGCTGACAAGGTGGGCGTCAACACCGCGGCCATCCGCCGGCCCGAGCTGATCTCCGAGATCACCTCCCGCTTCGGCAACCAGGTGCTGGTCCTGTCGGTCGATGCCCGGCGTGAGGCGGGTCTGCCCTCCGGATTCGGCGTCACCACGCATGGTGGGCGACAGTCGGCCGGGCTCGACGCGCTCGAATGGGCCAGGCAGGCGGTCGATCTGGGCGCGGGGGAGATCCTGCTCAATTCGATGGACGCCGACGGCACGACCGCGGGCTTCGATCTCGAGATGATCGAGGCCGTCCGCAAGGTCGTCGACGTGCCGGTCATCGCATCCGGCGGCGCCGGGACCGCCGATCACTTCGTCGATGCGGCGCGGGCGGGAGCCGACGCGGTCCTCGCCGCGAGCGTCTTCCACTTCGGCACCGTGTCGGTGGCCGAGGTCAAGGAGAAGATGTCGGCCGCGGGATTCGAAATCCGCAACGAGCCTGCCGGCGCCTGACGAGCCGAGGAGATCCCATGCTTGCCTGGTTGCCGTTCCACACCCGCGAGGAAGCCGAGGCTGCCCTCGGCCCGCTGCCCGACGGAGTCGAGTTCGCGCCGTTCCCCGACCCGGAGGGACCCTGGCCAGATTCGATCGGGGAGGTCGGCTTCCTGGTCGTGCCCTATCTGCACGGGCCCGGGCTGATGGCCAGGGTCGGCGAGATGACCTCCCTGGAAGTCATCCAGCTCAACCTGGCCGGCTATGACGCTTTCGCCGGCCTCGCGCCCGAGGGCGTGGCGCTGTGCAATGCGGCGGGCGTGCACGACACGGGCACAGCCGAGATGGCGATGGCGCTGCTCCTGGCGCAGGGCCGCAAGCTCGATCAGTACGCCCGGAACATGCCGAGCGGCACCTGGGAGCGTGACGGCTTCGGTTGGTCGATCGCCGACCGCCGTGCCCTGATAATCGGCTATGGCGGCATAGGCAAGGCGATCGAGCGACGGCTGGAACCGTTCGAACTTGCCTCGATCCAGAAGGTCGCCCGGACCGCTCGGGACGACGTGCATGCCTTCGGTGAGCTCGACGACCTGCTGCCCGATACCGACATCGTGCTGATCGCCTGCCCGCTGACGGACGAGACGGCAGGCATGTTCGATGCCCGGCGATTGGCACTGTTGCCCGATGGCGCGGTCGTGGTGAATGTGGCCCGCGGTCCCATCGTCGATACCGATGCCCTGCTGGCGGAAACATCGTCCGGTCGGCTTAGGGCGGCGTTGGATGTCACAGATCCGGAGCCGCTGCCGCAGGACCACCCTCTGTGGCAGAGTCCCGGCGTACTCATCGCGCCGCACACGGGCGGCCCCGCCACGTCCTTCTGGCCGCGAACCAACGCCCTCATCGCCCGCCAGTTGGCGCACTGGGCGGCTGGGGAGCCTCTGGAGAACCGGGTGAAATGACTGTGGTAGCAATGGCGCATGGACTGCCTGTTCTGCGCCATCGTCGCCGGTGACATCCCCTCCCGCCAGATCTATTCGGACGAGTACGCCATCGCCTTCCTCGACATCAGCCCCTGGCACCGGGGCCACAGCCTCGTGATCCCGCGGCGCCACGTCACGGACCTTGTCGATACGCCTCCGGCACTCACCGAGATCGCGCCGGCGATCGAGGCGAGCTCACGCCTGCTCCTCGACCGTCTCGGGGCCGACGGCCTCAATATGGTGGCCAACACGGGTGAGGCGGCTGGGCAGGAAGTGTTCCACTTCCATGTCCACCTGGTGCCGAGATATGCCGGCCATACCGGCATGCGCAACCTCACCAAACCCGACCCTGCCGCGGGCGACGACCTCGACGATCTGCACCGTCTGCTGACCAGCTGACTCCGCTGACCGATCGGCCGCGTTCCAACGGCCGGGTGGCCGATCCCCTTTGGCAAGGCTGAGCTAATCTCGACTGGTCGCGTTGCGTACGCGTCATGACCGAGCCACTGCCGAAGGATCAGCCATGCCCGAGCTCCGTTCCCGCACCAGCACCCACGGCCGCAACATGGCCGGCGCCCGCGCACTCTGGCGCGCCACGGGCATGGGCGATGACGACTTCGGCAAACCGATCGTGGCGATCGCCAACTCCTTCACCCAATTCGTGCCCGGCCATGTCCATCTCAAGGACATGGGTGAACTGGTGGCCGGAGCGGTCCGGGAGGCCGGGGGAGTGGCCAAGGAGTTCAACACCATCGCCGTCGACGACGGCATTGCGATGGGCCACGGGGGCATGCTCTATTCGCTGCCCAGCCGTGACCTGATCGCCGACTCGGTCGAATACATGGTGAATGCCCACTGCGCCGATGCGCTCGTCTGCATCTCCAACTGCGACAAGATCACCCCAGGGATGCTGATGGCTGCCATGCGCCTCAACATCCCCGTAGTGTTCGTCTCGGGCGGCCCGATGGAGGCCGGCAAGGCGATGGTGATCGACGGGGTGGCGTACGCCAAGACCGACCTGATCCAGGCGATGAGCGCCACTGCCGACGACGCCGTCAGCGATGCCGAGATCCTCGATATCGAGCGCTCGGCCTGCCCGACCTGCGGTTCGTGCTCCGGCATGTTCACCGCCAACTCCATGAACTGCCTCACCGAGGCCCTGGGCCTCTCGCTCCCGGGCAACGGAACGACTTTGGCGACGCACGCCGACCGTCGCGAGCTGTTCCTCGAGGCCGGTCGGACGGTTGTGGACCTGGCCCGTCGCTACTACGAGAAGGACGACGAGTCCGTCCTGCCGCGCAACATCGCCAACAAGGCGGCTTTCCGCAATGCCATGGCGCTCGACATCGCCATGGGCGGCTCGACCAACACGATTCTGCACACCCTCGCCGCAGCGATCGAGGGCGAGGTCGACTTCACCCTCACCGATATCGAGGAGCTGTCCAAGAAGGTGCCGTGCCTGTCGAAGGTCGCACCGAACCACAACGACTATCACGTCGAGGATGTGCACCGGGCCGGCGGCATCCCGGCCATCCTGGGTGAGCTCAACCGTGCCGGTCTCCTCGAGGATTCGGTGCACACCGTCCACTCCGTTGATCTGCAGAGCTGGCTGGATGCCTGGGACATCCGGGGCGGCAAGGCGACACCGCAGGCGATGGAGCTGTTCCACGCCGCTCCGGGCGGTGTGCGAACGACCGAAGCGTTCTCCACCACCAACAAGTGGGATTCGCTCGACACCGACGCCGAGGGCGGCTGCATCCGCGACTATGCCCATGCCTACACCGCCGATGGTGGCCTGGCGATCCTCTATGGCAACCTCGCCACCGACGGTGCAGTGATCAAGTCCGCGGGCATCGACGAGGACCTGTTCCACTTCGTCGGCAAGGCCATCGTGGTGGACTCCCAGGAGGACGCCATCACCAAGATCCTCGACAAGTCCGTCGAGGCGGGGCACGTCGTCGTCATTCGCTATGAGGGCCCGCAAGGTGGGCCCGGCATGCAGGAGATGCTCTATCCGACGTCGTTCCTCAAGGGCCGTGGGCTCGGCAAGGTGTGTGCGCTGATCACCGACGGCCGTTTCTCGGGTGGCACCTCCGGACTGTCGATCGGCCATATCTCCCCGGAGGCTTCCGGCGGCGGCACCATCGGGCTCGTCGAGGACGGCGACGAGATCGAGATCAATGTCCACGAGCGCCTGTTGCGCCTCAACGTGGACGATGCCGAACTCGAGCGGCGGAGGGCGGCCAAGGGGCCACTTCCGTGGGCTCCTGCCAACCGGGATCGGGTCGTGTCGAAAGCCCTGCAGGCGTACGCGAAGATGGTCCGTCCGGCCTCGTTCGGCGCAGTGCGGGAGATCTGACTCACTCATCGGAGGCGAACGTTTGTGCGGCAAGAGTGGCTCTTGGGGCGTGAGTGAGTGCTGGGGCTGAGGAGCCCCATAGTTATTAAGGGCACCCTTGGATAAGGCCCCAAACCTGAGCGTTTTCTCACAGATCCATAACGTTCTTGCAGCAGACTCCCTCAACGCTCCTGAAACGGGGCCGAGGTGGCCGATCTGTGCAGATAGTCTGCCCGTGCCCAACACGAGTATCGGGGGAGCAATGACACGCAAATTCCGACGGCGTGTGCTCGGCCTCCTGGCGACTATCGCCCTGGCCTTGCCACTCGCCATCACGGCTCCGACAGGCACCGCCAATGCGGCGCTGCAGTCGGGGTTCCAGATCATCAATTACCGCACGGGGCACGCGCCCAACGACATGCGGGCCGCGCTGACCGACTTCGCGTTCACGCCGGACAACAAGGGCTACTTCAGCCTCGGCAAGGACGGGCTGGTCCAGTGGACGTCCATCGACGGCCGGACCCAGCGGAATCTCGCGCGCCTTTCCGTGACCACTCAGGCCGACCTCGGTGCCGTCTCGATCGACCTGGGCCACAACTACGGCCTGCCGGGTGGCTCCAACAGCGTCTGGATCGTGCGCATCCGCCCGGATGGCCGTGCCGGACGTTGCCCTGAGGACAATGCCTGCGGCGAGAACGTCCTCAGCGAGTTCCCCGTGACCTACGACGCCGACGGCAACCCGACCGGTCTCGGCGCCGAACGCCGCGTGCTCTGGTTCCCGAACCGCGATGTCACCCACGGCATGGACAGCGTCGTTGTCGACAAGGACGGTTCTCTGTGGGTGAGCATCGGTGACGGTGCCAACTTCACCGCTTGGGACCCCGATGCCTTTGACGCCCAGCGTCGCGATTCGCCGTATGGCCGCATCATGCACATCGACCGCGAGGGTGCGGGCATCCCCACCAACCCCGACTTCGATCCGGCCAACAGCCATGCCTGGTACTCCAAGACCTATGCCAAGGGTCTCCGCAACCCGTTCCGCCTGCGCCTGCACCCGACCCTGGGTCTGCCCATGGTGGGTGATGTCGGCTGGAACACCACCGAAGAGCACAACATCGTCCGACGCGGTGGCAACTACGGCTGGCCCTGCTGGGAAGGCACGGCCCGGACCGTCGATTACAACCGCTTCCTCGCCGAATGTGCGGCAGTGCCGAACACCGAGCCGATCTTCTCCTACGACCGCCCCCCGGTGACCTATGGAAGCGCGGCCATGGGCGGCGTGATCTATACCGGTGATCCGACCGGTGGCCCGGGCTACCCGAGCTCGTATGTCGGCTCCTACTTCTTCGGCGACTACACCGCCGGCAAGATCTACAACATGCGCTTCAATGACGCTGCGACCGCTCTGGTGACCCGTCCTGATGTCGCCGGCTTCGGCAACAACGACGGCGGCGATGCCAGCCGTCGGGTCGGCGTTCCGGTCTCGCTGAAGACGACCGCCAACGGCGATATCGCCTATTCCGACTTCGCCACCGGCCAGATCCGCCGGATCAGCTACGCGTCGTCCAACCGTGCCCCCGAGGCGTCGGTGCAGTATTCGAGCGATCCTGCAACCAACACGGTTCGGTTCCAGTTGACCGCGACCGACCCGGACAACGATCCGCTGACCTACGCCTGGACGTTCGGTGATGGCACGACCTCGACCGAGCCGAACCCCTCCAAGCGTTACTCGGCTCCGGGCACCTATGACGTCCGCGTCGTGGTGCGGGACGGTCGAGGGGGTAGCGACACGGTCGATCTCCGCGTGGACACCACGAATGGTGCTCCCCGGGTGACGATGACCACGCCGGCCGCTGGCAAGACATTCATTGAGGGCGAGACCATCCGTCTCTCCGCGACCTCGACCGATACCGAGGACGGGGATTTGACGAGCCAGATCTCGTGGACCACTCAGATCGAGACCTGCCGGGCTGACGCCTGCGAGATGTCGGCCGGTCCGACGGCGACCGGTCCCACCTACACCGCCGACTACACCGCCGGTTCGGGTGACTACGCGAACTGGCATGTGACGGCGACCTCGACGGACTCGACCGGAGCCAGCTTCAGCCAGACCTACGTGGTCCGGCCGACCCTGCGCTCGCTGACGGTGACCAGCAATATGGGTGCCCCGATCTCCATCAACGGTGTGCAGGGTGGTGTTCGCCAGATCGCCCAGGGTGCCTCCGTGGGCCTGGTGGCTCCGCGAAGCGCCTCGGGTGCGACCTTCATGCGCTGGAGTGACGGAGTGACCGAGAGCTCCCGCAGGCTCACCATGCCGGCGGGTCCCCTGTCGCTCGAGGCCCTCTACAACTCCCCGATCTCAACTCGCTACAACGCGGAGGCAGCTCTGCGCACCCTTCTGGGCGCTCCGGTTGGCCCCGAGGTCGAGATCCCCGGAATCGGCCGTCAGCAGGTCTACGAGCGTGGCCACATGTACTTCTCCGCTGACGCGGGTGTGCATGAGGTGCATGGCGCGATCCTTGCCACCTATCTGGCCCAGGGCGGTGCCGCTCGACTCGGTGTCCCCACCAGCGATGAGATCGATACCCCGGGTGGCGCCGGCAAGATGAACACCTTCGCCGGTACGCCTGTCAACCCGACTCCGGTCATCTACTGGAAGCCCACCACGGGTGCCCAGCTGGTGATGGGTTCGATCCAGACGCAGTATGCGAGGACGGGCGGCACGACCGGCCCGCACGGCTACCCCCGCAACTCCGAGGGACCGACTCCCGATGGCCGCGCTCGATACAACGATTTCGAGAACGGTGGCATCTACTGGAGCGGCGCGACCGGTGCCCAGAGCGTGTATGGCGCCATCTATGGCACCTGGGCGCGTTACGGCTGGGAAACCGGCCACCTGCGCCTCCCGACCACGTCCGAAATGGGTACGCCCAACGGTCGGGCTCGCTACAACCACTTCGAGGGTGGCTCGATCTATTGGTCGCCGGGAACCGGTGCCCACGAGATTCGTGGCTCTATCCGCGCCAAGTGGGCCGGCCTGGGCTGGGAGACTTCGGTCCTCCGCCTCCCGACCACCGATGAGCTGGGTACGCCCGACCGCGTCGGCCGGTTCAACCACTTCGAGGGTGGCTCGATCTACTGGAGCCCCGGCACCGGGGCCTGGGAGGTCCACGGGCTGATCCGTGACGAGTGGGCCCGTCGTGGCTGGGAGCGTTCGTCGCTCGGCTATCCGACCAGCGACGAGTTCGCTGTCCCGGGTGGTCGTCGCTCGAACTTCCAGCGCGGCTACATCGAGTGGGTCAATGGTCGGATCAATGTGGTCGTCCGCTGACGATCTGATCTGACGATCGCCTGATCCGGACGGCGGTCACGGGCTTCGGTCCGTGACCGCCGTTCGGCGTTTCCGGCGGTAACGACACCGTTCTCGCAGTCGGTCATCCCGGCATGTGGGCAGGACCTCTCGCACGTTGACACTGCCGGACGCATCAGGCATCGTGTGCGTGTGCAGCAGTACCAGATTCTCGTAGTGAACTAGCGCGTCGGCCGGGTGATCCCCCGCACACCGATGCGCTCCCTCGCCTGCCGGTTGGCAGCGAGGGTTTTTTGTTGCAGGCAACCCCTGCACGGAAGAGAGCCACGAGAGGAACGGACTGATGACGCGGGTGCGCAGTGGGCGGCCCACAGTCACAGAACGTGGAGGACAGATGAAGATCTCGGAGAAAGAGACGGCGTCACCGCCGTCCACCGAAGCAGAAGAGCAGCCTGCGGGGGAGTCAACCCGCATGACCGGGTCTGAGGCCCTGGTCAAGTCGCTGGAAATGGCCGGGGCGGAGGTGGTCTTCGGCATTCCGGGCGGTGCGATTCTCCCGGCCTATGACCCCCTCTATGACTCCAAGACCGTCCGGCACATCCTCGTGCGCCACGAGCAGGGCGCCGGTCACGCCGCGCAGGGATATGCCATGGCCACCGGCCGCGTCGGCGTGTGCATGGCCACGTCCGGTCCCGGTGCGACCAACCTGGTCACCCCTCTCGCGGATGCCTATATGGACTCCGTGCCGATTGTGGCCATCACCGGCCAGGTGAGCAGCAAGGCAGTCGGCACGGATGCGTTCCAGGAGGCCGACATCCGTGGCATCACGATGCCCATCACCAAGCACAACTTCCTGGTGACCAAGGCCGAGGACATCGCCGAAGCCGTCGCCTCGGCATTCCACATCTCGCTCTCCGGCCGACCCGGTCCCGTCCTCGTCGACATCACCAAGGACGCCCTGCAGGCCATGTGTGATTTCGAGTGGCCGACGACGCTCGACCTGCCCGGCTATCGCCCCACGGTCAAGCCGCACGGCAAGCAGATCCGCGAGGCAGCCAAATACATCCTCGAAGCCTCCCGCCCGGTCTTCTATGTCGGCGGCGGCATCGTGAAGTCGCAGGCGTACGCCGAACTCCGCGAACTCGTCGACCTGACCGGCATCCCGTTGGTCACCACCCTGATGGCCCGCGGCGTGATCCCCGACAGCCACGAGCTGCACATGGGCATGCCCGGCATGCATGGCTCCGTGTCTGCGGTCGGTGCACTGCAGCGCAGCGACCTGCTCATTGCCCTGGGGACGCGTTTCGACGACCGGGTGACCGGTGACCTGAAGTCTTTCGCACCGGACGCCAAGGTCATCCACGCCGACATCGATCCTGCCGAGATCTCCAAGAACCGACGGGCCGATGTGCCGATCGTCGGTGACGTCAAGGAAGTCATCGGCCAGCTGACCGAGCGCCTCCGCGGGGAGGAACTGCCCGACTACACCGGCTGGGTCTCCTATCTGCAGGAGATGCAGAAGCACTATCCGACCGGTTATGACGAGCCGGAGGACGGCAGCCTGTCGCCGCAGTACGCCATCAAGCGGATCGGCGAGCTGACGGGGCCCGATGCCTACTATGCGGCCGGAGTCGGCCAGCACCAGATGTGGGCCGCCCACTTCCTGCCGTTCGAAACCCCGGGCCACTGGCTCAACTCGGGTGGCCTCGGCACGATGGGCTATTGCGTGCCCGCTGCCATGGGTGCCCAGGTCGCCCAGCCCGACGCGATCGTGTGGGGCATCGACGGCGACGGTTGCTTCCAGATGACCAACCAGGAGCTGGTCACCTGTGCGCTCGAGGGCATTCCGGTCAAGATCGCGGTCATCAACAACGAGTCCCTCGGCATGGTTCGCCAATGGCAGACGTTGTTCTATGGCGGTCGCTACTCCAATACCGACCTGAATTCCTGGCGCATTCCGGACTTCCCGAAGCTCGCGGAGGCCATGGGCTGCGTCGGTCTGCGGGCCGAGACCAAGGACGAGGTCGACGACGTCATCAAGAAGGCGTTGGAGATCAACGATCGTCCGGTCGTGGTCGAGTTCGTCGTGCACAAGGACGCCATGGTGTGGCCGATGGTCCCCGCCGGCACCAGCAACAACGACATTCAGATCGCCCGTGACATGGCGCCGGATTGGGAAGGAGAGGTCCTGTGAGCGACAGCCATACCCTCTCGATCGTCGTCCTCAACAAGCCGGGCGTTCTCGCCCGGATCGCGGCACTGTTCTCGCGTCGCGGCTTCAACATCGAGTCGCTCGCCGTCGGCCCGACCGAGGACCCGGACATGTCCCGGATCACGATCGTCGCCCACGTCGACGAAGTGTCCCTGGAGCAGCTCACCAAGCAGCTCAACAAGCTCATCGAGGTCCTCAAGATCGTCGAGCTGGACGGCACCGCGGTGCGTCGTGAGCTGCTGCTGATCAAGGTCCGGGCCACCCCCGAGACGCGCAGCCAGGTGCTCGAGATCGTCAACCTGTTCCGGTCCAAGACCGTCGACATCGCGCATGAGTCGATGACGATCGAGGCCACCGGCGGGTCCGACAAGGTTGATGCGCTCCTGCGCATGCTCGAGCCCTATGGCATCAAGGAAGTCGTGCAGTCCGGCGTCGTGGCCCTCAGCCGCGGCAGCCGGTCGCTGACCGACCGCACGAGCCGCGGCGAGCGACACCGCCCGATCCGCATCGTTTGATCCCGATTGCCCCGGAACGGTTCGCCGTTCCGGGGCACCGACCACTAATCTCGCACCCAGCGATCCCGACCAGCAGGCACTGCTGCCAGCCAAACCAAGGAGAACCAACCACCGTGGCAACCGAACTTTTCTATGACTCCGATGCCGATCTGGCCCTCATCCAGGGCCGCAAGGTCGCTGTGATCGGCTTCGGCAGCCAGGGCCATGCCCATTCGCTGTCGCTCCGCGACTCCGGCGTCGACGTCCGCGTCGGCCTGGCCGAAGGCTCCAAGAGCCGCGAGAAGGCGGAGGCCCAGGGCCTGCGCGTCGTCACCCCGGCCCAGGCGGCCGAGGAAGCCGACGTGATCATGATCCTCGTTCCGGACCACATCCAGCGCACCGTCTATGCCGAGGCCATCGAGCCGAACCTGAAGGACGGCGACGCGCTCTTCTTCGCCCACGGCTTCAACATCCGCTTCGGCTATATCAAGCCGCCGGCCAACGTCGATGTTGCCATGGTCGCCCCCAAGGGCCCGGGGCACCTCGTGCGCCGCGAATACTCCGAGGGCCGGGGCGTACCCGTGCTTGTGGCCGTCGAGCAGGATGCGACAGGCAAGGCCTGGGACCTGGCGTTGTCCTATGCCAAGGGCATCGGCGGCCTCCGCGCCGGTGGCATCAAGACCACCTTCACCGAGGAGTGCGAGACCGACCTCTTCGGCGAGCAGGCCGTCCTCTGCGGTGGCATGTCGCACCTGGTGCAGGCGGGCTTCGAGACCCTGGTCGAGGCCGGCTACCAGCCCGAGATCGCCTACTTCGAGTGCCTGCACGAGCTCAAGCTGCTCGTCGACCTGATGTATGAGGGTGGCATCGCCAAGATGCGCTGGTCGATCTCCGACACCGCCGAGTTCGGTGACTATGTCTCCGGCCCGCGCGTTGTCGACGATCACGTCAAGGCGAACCTCAAGCAGATCCTGGCCGAGATCCAGGACGGCAGCTTCGCCAAGAAGTTCATCGACGACCAGGACAACGGTGGCCAGGAGTTCAAGCAGTATCGCTCCAACCACGAGTCCCACCAGATCGAGGCCACCGGCAAGGAGCTCCGCGGTCTGATGGCGTGGGTCAAGTCGCACGACGACGACTACGTCGAGGGCACCGCGGCCCGCTGATCGCAGGCCGATCCAACACACAGAATCCCCGTCCGGAGCAATCCGGGCGGGGATTCTGGTTTCCCGGACGCGAGCGAGACCGGGAACTCAGCGGCTGCGCAGGAGGACGTCCACCACGGTCGATCCATCGGCGGCCGTGGCCGTGGCAATGCGCCAGATCTGGGGGGCCGGATTGCCATCGGTCGCGGAGATCCCCTCGTTGGACATCAGGCAGTGGGCGCTCAGCCCGGGTTCCGGGTTCAGAGGATTGGGCAGGCCCGCCCGACAGCCGCCGAACCGCTCTTCGAGAAGCTTCCAACCGGCCTCGGCCTCGGCCTGGGGATAGACCAACCGGGCCGTGAGCTCATAATCATGGGTCTGGCGCCACGCACCGGACTCGAGCCGGGCCCCCTCGGGAATGTCCACGCCGAGATGCCGTTCGACATCGGCAACCGTCAGTTCGGAACAGGTGTGGCCGAGCCAGTCATTGCGGCACTTCGAGCCATATTCGTTGGTGAACCCGAACATGGGTACGCCCCAGCGGCCGGCATTGAGCGCCAGCGCGATCATCGCCGCAGCGATGAGCAACACCATGACGCTGAAGCCGATCCAGGTGCGTCGCCTTCGATCCTTCCGGCGGCGCTGGGACTCCTCGAGGTGGGGGTGTTCGGAGGACATGGAGTCCATCCTGCCCCAGAGGCGAGTGAAGCGGCATCCGGAACGGGCGAGGAGGGGAAGTCAGCTGCGGCGTACGGCAACCAGGACGGCCGCGTCTTCGGCGACTTGAGTCTCGGCGCTGGCGAGTCGCGGGTCGGTCAACCACTCCAGCCGCAGGACGTCAAGGGTGCCCCGGGTGCGCGGTGGCCAGCCATAGCAGGGCACCAGATCATCGATCACGATGATGCCCCCCGGTGAAATCATGCCGACCATCTCCTCGCGGTCGACTGTCTGGGCGCTGTCGGCATCGAGCACCAGGAGCGAGAAAGGCCCGTGAGCGGCGAGTTCGGCCAGGTCTGCGGCCACCAGTTCGATGTCGGCCTCGGTGAAGGCCGCGGCAGCGTCATCACTGAGCCGGGACTCGGGGCCGGCGCTGATCACGCGCGTATTGCAGGGTGCGCCGCTGCGCAGCCAGGCCGCCCCGACCCCCGAACCGCATTCGGCGATCGTGCCCCTCCTGGTGGCCGCAAGGGTGGCCAGCAACCGTCCCGTTTCCGTGCGGGTCGCATGCACATAACCACCGGACCAGGCCGCCCTCAGAGCCCTTGTCACCAATTCGGGAATCTCGGGATGAACGCTCACCCCGCCACTGTCTCCCCGCCCGCGCGGCGACCCTCACGGGTCCCGGGATCCGAGACCGGTCCACATGTGAGCGACTCTCTTCGGCTCCCGTAGGTCTCTTCAGCTCGCGTTGACGTCTTGGGCTTGCGCCCCACCGCAATCAGCTTGCGCTGACGTCTTGAGCGCCCCGTGCACGGAAGTTGTCAAGCTGCTTTGGACAGATTGATACCGGTGGGTGGGGGTGG
>CAZEVN010000022.1:38642-43709 GCA_964515145.1 uncultured Enemella sp. | reverse complement strand
CCCTTTTGCAGTGCACACGACGCCGACGCCCACCAACACTCAGCGCCAACCCCTCGCCGACACCCGAACGAGCACCTCCCGCCCGACAACCCAGGCGACTCGGACCCGCACGCAGAGCTCCGGAGGCTCGGTCTTCTACAAGAACTGCGCTGCCGCCTGGGCCGCAGGGGCTGCGCCACTCCATCGCGGAGACCCCGGTTATGCGTCCCACCTCGACGGAGATGGCGATGGCGTGGCCTGCGAGAAGCCGCCCCGCTGACAGAAGAACGCGAGAGGCCTAGCGCGGGGGCTCGGCGTACTCAATGGTGATGTGCTCATAGCCCAGCTGCTGGCAGAGGAGAGTCAGGAAGTGAGTGCCTTGCGTACGCGCGGTGGAGCGGAGGTTGGACTCGTCGGCCGCGCGGGCCAAAGCCGTCACCGCAGCGGCGTCCAGGTCCTCCTTGACCGCCAGTGACCCATTGCCCAGGGCATCATCCAACCGCTGCACAATCCCGCGCGAATGGGACACTATCCGCGACTTGTCGTGATCGATCGACGGCCTCGACAGCACGGGCGCGGGCACCCGGACCGTGATGGTCCGCGTCGCCGGATCGGCCACCACCCCGTCCTCCGTCAGCCCCCGCAGGTCGATCGTCGCATCGACATCACCCTGATAGATCGCCACGATCGTCTCGCCATCGACGAAATCCGGCAGCCGGCTCCGCAGGCCGGTCTTCTCGACGTCGATCACGACCGGCACCGAGAAGGTCCCCGACGCGGCCTTCAGCTCCGCGGCCTCGCGGATCTCCAGGACCGTGACATCCCCCGCAGCGGCCGGGCTCTCATCCACCCCGGCCACGAACCACCCGAACGGGTCCAGGCTTCGCACGACCAGGGCCACCAGCAACATCGCCGCGACGCCAACGGCTACCCGGAACCGCACATCCGGCCGCGGCAGGGTGTCGGGATCGATCATCCAGGCCTCCGAAGGTCAGGCCCGCTGGGCGAACTGCGTACGGTGCAGGTCCGCGTAGGACCCATCAGCCTCCAACAATTCACCGTGGCGCCCGCGCTCGACGATACGCCCGCGGTTGAGCACCAGGATCTGGTCGGCATGGCGAATGGTGGAAAGGCGGTGGGCGATGACGATGGAGGTACGCCCCTCCATCGCCGTGTCCAGCGCCCGCTGCACGGCCACCTCGGACTCGGAATCCAGATGTGCCGTCGCCTCGTCGAGCACGACGATCGGTGGAGCCTTGAGCAGCAGCCGCGCGATCGCCAGCCGCTGCCGCTCACCACCGGACAGCCGGTATCCCCGCTCGCCCACCACCGTGTCCAGCCCGTCCGGGAGATCCTCGACGAGCCTCCGGATCTGGGCCGCTTCCAGCGCGCCCCACATCTGTTCCTCGGTTGCCTCCGGCTTCGCGTACGCCAGATTGGCCCGCACCGTGTCATGGAACATGTGCGCGTCCTGGGTGACATAGCCGACGTTGTCCTGCAGTGAGTCGAGCTGGAGGTCGCGTACATCATCGCCACCGACCCGCACCGTCCCCGACGTCGTGTCATACAGCCGCGCGATCAGGTGGGTCATGGTCGTCTTCCCGGACCCGGAGGCCCCGACGAGCGCCACGGTCTCCCCCGGCGCAGCCTTGAACGAGATGTTGGTCAGCACGGGCTCGTCGCTCCGGCTCTCGGGCCGGGCGACCTCGAGGGAGGCGAGGCCGGCGGTGCCACCGTCGGGGTACGCAAACGTCACGTCGTCGAACTCGACCGAGCCCCGGCCACTGACCGGCTTCGCGTCAGGCGCATCCGCGATGGCCGGCTTCAGGTCGAGCACCTCGAAGACCCGCTCGAAGCTGACCAGCGCGGACATGACATCGACACGAAGATTGGTGAGCTGGGTCAGCGGCCCATAGAGGCGTGCGAGGAGCCCGGCGAGGGCGGTCAGCGTACCCACCGTCAGCGTCCCGCCCACCGCCATCCAGCCGCCCACGCCATAGACAAGCGCAGTCGCCAGCGCGGCCACCAGGGTCATGGAGGCCATGAAGAAGCGGGTGTTCATGGCGATGCGGACGGATACGTCGCGGACGGACCCGGCCTTCTCGGCGAACAGCTCATGCTCACGGTTCTTGCGCCCGAACAGCTTCACCAGCAACGCGCCCGACACGCTGAAGCGCTCGGTCATGGTCGCCGACATGTCGGCGTTGTGCTGCATCTGCTCACGGGTCAGGCCCGCCAGCCGCGCCCCCATGATCCGCGCCGGGATGAGGAAGATCGGCAACAGAATCAGGGCCGCGATGGTGAGCTGCCACGAGAGAACCAGCATCGCCGCGAGCACGAGCACCAAAGAAATGATGTTCGATACGGACGACGACAGCATCGACGTGAACGCCTGCTGTGCCCCGATGACATCGGAGTTGACGCGCGAGACGAGCTTGCCGGTCTGCGTACGCGTGAAGAACGCAATGGGCATCGACTGCACATGATCGAAGACCTGCGTACGCAGATCGAAAATCAGACCCTCGCCGATCCGCGCCGAACACCACCGCTGGACCAACGACAGCACGGCCTCGGCCACGGCGAGCACGGCCACGACGATGGCGAGGCGGATCACGAGGCTGAGGTCTCCGCCCAGCACGCCCCGGTCGATGATCTCCTTGAACAGCAGCGGCGGCACGACACCGAACACTGCGGCCAGGCTGATGAGCACCAGGAAGAAGGCGATCATCCCGCGGTAGGCCGCGGCATAGCCGAGCACCCGTCGGACGATGCCCTGGGTCAGTTTGTGGTGGACTACGTCGCGGTCCTTGCGCATGCCGCCGAGGGGACCCCAGCCGCCACCGCCCATGCCCATGCTCATGCGGCCATCCTGTCGTGCGTGTTCGTCGTGCTCACCTCTGTGCACTCAAGAGTCGAGGCTCATTCGAGCAGAGCAACGCCTGACCGAACGGTCCTATTCCGCAGCGCGGGCCTGGTCGATCGCCTGCTTGGCCTCGGCGCGGCGCTTCTCGGCCGCCTCTCCACGGGTCGCTCCACCGCGGCCGCGCAACTCGACGCCGCTCTCCTTGAGGAGCCCCTGGACGAAACCGTAGGACCGGCCGAGATCGGACGCGAGCGACCGGATCGACTCCCCCGCCTCGTAGCGACTGCGAAGACGATCTGCCACCTCGGAGCGGGCATCGCCAACGATCCGGGCCCCCTTGGGCGAACTGCCGGAGTGGGCAGTGGCCATGGCAGCAACCTCCTGGGTCAGTTTGAATGTCGACTTTAGCCCCTTGGGGGCACTCGTCGATAACCGATCAGATTTCCCGACAGACTGGTAAGTTGGCGAGATTTCGCCGAAACCCTATCCCCCATGGTGGTGCCGGCCCAATCGACGCGCAAGCGCAGCGAAAAGGGTCAGGCGAGAGCGATGAGCTCGGCGTATTCGGCGCTCCAGTGGTCTTCGACACCGTCCGGAAGGATGAGTACGCGGTCCGGGTCGAGCGCCTCGGCGGCCCCGTCATCGTGGGTGACGAGGACGACCGCGCCGGCATACGTCCGGATCGCTTCCAGCACCTCCGCACGTGACGCGGGGTCGAGGTTGTTGGTCGGCTCGTCGAGGAGCAGGACGTTGGCACCGGACACGACGAGCATCGCGAGGGAGAGTCGGGTTTTCTCTCCGCCGGAGAGTACGCGAGCGGGTTTGTCCACATCGTCGCCGGTGAACAGGAACGAGCCGAGGATCTTGCGCACCTCGGTGTCGTTGAGGTCGGGCGAAGCCGAGACCATGTTTTGGAGGACCGTGCGGTTGCCGTCGATCGTGTCGTGTTCCTGGGCGAAATAGCCGATGCGCAGGCCGTGGCCGTGGAGGACTTCGCCGGTGTCGGGCTTTTCGACCCCGGCCAGGATGCGCAGCAGGGTCGTCTTGCCCGCGCCGTTGAGGCCGATGACCACGACCTTGTTGCCCTTGTCGATGGCGAGGTCGACGGCCATGAAGACCTCGAGCGAGCCATAGGACTTGGACAGGTCGGCCGCGGTGAGCGGGGTCTTGCCGCAGGGATGCGGTTCGGGGAAGCGGATGCGCGCCACGCGATCCTGCGCGCGCTCGCCCTCGACGCCGGCGAGCAGCTTCTCGGCGCGCTTGGCCATCTGCTGGGCGGCGGCGGCCTTGGTGGCCTTCGCGCCCATCTTGGCGGCCTGGGTGAGGAGCTGGTCGGCCTTGCGTTCGGCGTTGAGGCGCTCGCGCTTGCGGCGCTTCTCGTCGGTCTCGCGCTGCTGGAGGTATCTCTTCCAGCCCATCGAATAGACATCCAGCTCGGCCCGGTTGGCGTCGAGGTGAAAGACCTTGTTGACCGTGGCCTCGAGCAGGTCGGTGTCGTGGGAGATCATCACGACCGCGCCCGAATATCCCTGGAGGAAACTCCGCAGCCAGATGATCGAGTCGGCGTCGAGGTGATTGGTCGGCTCGTCGAGGAGCAGCGAATCGGCGTCGGAGAAGAGGATGCGGGCGAGTTCGACGCGGCGGCGCTGGCCGCCGGAGAGGGTACGCAGGGGCTGCGTCATGACGCGATCCGGGAGTCCGAGGTTGGCGGCGATGCGCGCGGCCTCGGCCTCTGCGGCGTACCCGCCGGCGGCGATCAGCTCCGCCTCTGCCCGCGCGTAGGAGGCCATGGCCTTGTCGTGGGTCTCCGGGTCGGCCATCTGCTCGGAATAGGTCTCGAGCCGCCGCAGGATCCCGTCGAGGCCGCGGGCCGAGAGGATGCGGTCGCGGGCGAGGACTTCGAGGTCGCCGGTTTTGGGGTCCTGGGGCAGGTAGCCGATCTTGCCGGTCCGGGTGACGTGGCCGGCTGCGGGCTGGCCTTCGCCTGCCAGGATGCGCGTCATCGTCGTCTTGCCGGCGCCGTTGCGCCCGACCAGGCCGACCTTCTCCCCCGGCGACACCTGGAACGACACCGGCGACAGCAACAGCCGCGCTCCCGCGCGTACCTCCAGATCACGGACACTCAACACTCGGTCGATGATCCTGGATCAGTCGCGAGCAGCCAAATTCTGTGCCGGGCGGTTGCGGGAGGTACGCCAGTAGAGCAGGATCGCGCCGGCTACGAG
>CAZEVN010000022.1:0-38542 GCA_964515145.1 uncultured Enemella sp. | reverse complement strand
GTGCCGGGCGGTTGCGGGAGGTACGCCAGTAGAGCAGGATCGCGCCGGCTACGAGCAACACTGAAGTCGGCCAGGGTGGGCAATGACGCGAACGGGGCGTTTGGGTCGGCGTACACGGTCACCGTCATCGAGCGGGTAACTCCGGCCTCCACAACGTTGGAGAGAGCAAAATCCATCGTGAAGCTGAACGTGTCACCCTGCTTGGGCTGAGGACTGGTCGGCGAGTGGGCCACCGTGACCGCCACTCCCGGGGCCGTCCCCGCGCTCGCCGGAAAAGTTGCTGGCGTATATGCCTCGGCGCGATCAGCCCGAGACCCGCCCAGGAGCGCGATCGACATGGCCAGAACCAGACACACGAGTGCGCCTGTCACTCGGCGCGTCCGCCGCGCTCTCCGTGCTCGTAGTGCGCCGAGTAGCGCACCGCCGACAGCGAGCCCCCCGCCGATCCCCAGCAGCCACCCGGGCAGGGCCTTCGGGATCCCCAGGTGGACGGTCAGGCCGAGAATCCGCGACAGCCCCAGGGGCAGGATCCCCATCTGATCGTTGATGGTCGTGAGGCCACGTTCAAGACCAATCCCGGCCAGCAGCGCTCCCACAAACGCCACCGGCGTACCGAGCCCGACGAGCACAGCGCCGGCGCCCTGCCGGGGCTTCAGTCCGTACGCCGACACCAACGTCGTCGCCACCGCCCCCAGCCAATGCACGAACAGGGCGAACGCCACAGTGAAGTAGGCCTCGCGTACCGGCTCGTCGGTCCAGAAACGGAACCAATAACCGCCCGGCCCCCGCTGGGCCACCGCCCACGCGAACAACGCCGCGCCCGGCAACCACGCTCCCCCGACCGCGCTCCACAACGACAGCGGATCGGCCCCGGGCCGCAAGACTCCAAGCAGTCCCCCCGTCGCCGCCGCGAACAGGCCCAGGGACCCCAGGCTCACCAAGAGATACGCCGGCGACAGTGCCCCACTGAACGCCACCTGTCCCCCCACCGCCACCGCGGCCGGAATCCCCAACACGGCCAGGCGATGCCACAGACCCGCCGAGCCGACGGCCCGGCGTACCCGCCACGGAGTGAACGCCCCCGCCCGCAGACCCGGCACGGTCAGCAGACCCAGCAACGCCAGAGCCATCACGCCCCAGCTCACCCACCGCACCCAGTCCCCACGCTCGACATGGGCCATCCCGATGTCGGCGGCGAAGAAGTTGAACGGCGGGAAGTCGAGGTTGCCGGTCCAGCGGGCCTCGTGAGCGGCGACGGCCGCGTGATATGCAGGCAACGCCTCCCGCCACGCCTGCTCGGACTCGGGCGAGCCGGTGTCGAGCCATTCGTAGTACCGCAGAAACAACACCCGATAGGTCTGCAGCGTCTGAAGCACGTCGACCTCGTAGTCGAGGGACTGGGCCAGAAGGTCATACTCCCCCGGATCGAAGAACGCCCCACGATCCACCTCCGCCAGGGCTGCCCGCATCCGCTCGGCCGTCGCCACCGCCCGCTCCCCCTCCGCGATCGCCTCATCAACCCGCCCGCGCGAGACGACATAGACCGCCGACAGCGCCGCGGAATCGCCCGACACGATGTCCCACTTGAAGATCCACATCATGGGCGGCGGCTCGAGGCCGAGGGCGAAAACCTGCTGCTCGGCGTACGGCCGCAGATAGAGCCCGTCCAGCACCGCCGACCGCGACGACTCCAACACCGACCCGACCGCGGCCACCGCCGCCGGATCCGAGGTCCACGTCCGCCGGATCCAGTCGCCGTTGACCGCCTCCAGATCGGCGTCGGGATCCCACGCGAGCTGCGCGGCCGCATAGACATTCAGGTCATAGAGCCGCCAGGCCCCGGTCTTCAGATACAGCGACATCGGCCCGGCGCGCCACGGCCCACCGTCCTGGGTCCAGAGCCACAGACCGTCCAAGTGCTCGTTAGCCGAGCCGAGCTTCCGCAGCGCCGTCTGGTGCCCGGGCCCAAGGTCGTTGGGGATCGAGCTGAACGCCTCGAACTCCCGCCGCCCCTGCATCTCCACCAGCCGCCGCTGCTCCCCCACCTTCAGCGTGGGGTTCAGCGGCAGATATGAGTCGAAGTCCCCCATCACGAACTTCGTCGACACGACCAGGTTGTCCCGGTGGAAGTCGCCCAGCAACCGCTCATAGGTCTCCGGGTTCGTGTGCATGTCGCCGACATCGCCCACGCCCACCGACCACGTGCGGAAATAGATCATCGCGTCGTGCTCGGCCGCGACGCCGGTGAGGACATCTAGCATCCGGCGTACGCCCTCGGCGTCGGTCACCTCCAGCGCCGAGTAGTAGTCCCAGCCCTGATGGTTGTAGATCGACCCGCCCTCGCCGATGCGGATCATGAACCCGTCCACCCAGTCGAAGTCCGCGAAGAACTCGTCGAACCCTGCGCGATAGACCTCCCACAGCCGCGGATGGGCGGCGTCCATGCCGGTTTCCCTTTGGAGGTACGCCTCCAGCGGCCCCGTCAGCGCCAACATGTCCGACTTGAAGACGACCTTGAGGCCCATGTCATGGGCATACCGCCACATGCCCCCCACCTCGCGCTTGATCACCTCGTGCCGCGCGCGATAGGGGCTGTCGGCGGCATAGACCTGATGGCCGTCGCCAAGGCGATCGAAGTTCACATATTCAAGGAAGCCGTTGATGATCACGCCGTTGTACCCATACGCCGCCACGTGGTCGACATAGTCCCGCCACTCCTGGCGTACGCGCTCCAGCGCGGCGTGATCGACATAGGGCGCCTCGGGCAGGACAACGTCCTCGAGCGCGCCCGACGAGTGCTGATAGTCGGTCTGGGCGCGATAGGCCTCGGGATCGGGTTGTACGCCCACCGCGCCCGTGTCGACGAACCGCTCCGCCAGCGCCGGCGTGACCACGCCCTCCGTCGCGAGATCCGACCAGTCGTGCCCGGCGGCGAGGCGATCGGCGATGCGGAACAGGCCGTTGGTCGCGCCGAGCGGTGTGGTGCCGCGCACGGTCACTGTCGACTCCGTGACCTCGAGCGCGAACGACTCGTCGGTGGCCCCGCCGAGGGGCTCGACGACGACGGTGATGCTGACGGCGGTCAGCGAGTCGTCCACCCGCGCGGCACCGGCCTCCCGCACCAGTCGTTCGGCCAGGTCCCAGCGGGGTTGGAGTTCGTTCGGGACGGGCACGCGGAGTTCGCCGAGCGGCGCGAGGGGGCGCTGGGGCCGGGAATCCGCCGAGGCCGGAGTCTCCTGCGGGACCACCTTGTCCTCGAACCGGATCGCGAGCGCCGAGCTGAGCTGCCCGGAGATGAGTTTGCCAACAACGAGACCGACAGCCAGGGCCACCACCGTGCCCAGCGCAGAGCGACGCATGGGCCCCAGTCTGTCAGCCGACCAGCAGGCGTACGCCGAGGGCAAGCATGATCACGGCGATGCCGCCGTCGAGGAGCCGCCAGGCCAGGGGCTTGGCGAAGACCCCCGCGAGCAACCGCGCGCCATAACCCAAGGCCGTGAACCAGCCGATGCTCGCGGCCCCGGCCCCCGCGGCGAACCACCAGCGATGCTCCGGGTGGGCAGTGGCCACCGATCCAAGCAACACGACCGTGTCGAGATAGACATGCGGGTTGAGCCAAGTCAGGGCGGCGGCGGTTCCCACCGCGACCGCCAGCGAAGTCCCTGCGCCTCCGGCATCGGCGTCCAGATGTCCCCCGCGCCAGGCCCGCCGGATGGCCAGGGCTGCGTACCCGATCAGGAACGCCGCTCCCCCGAACCGCGCGATGAGCATTGCGACGGGCACCTGTTGTACCAGCGCGCCCATGCCCGCGACGCCCGCACCGATCAGCACCACATCGGACAGCGCGCACAGCGCCACGATCGGCCCCACATGCTCCCGGCGCAGTGCCTGCCGCAGGACGAACGCATTCTGCGCGCCGATCGCGACGATGAGCGAGAGGCCGAAGCCGAGCCCGGACAGGCTGGCGAGGAGCGCGGAGGTGGTCACGGGTCGACGCTAGGACCCCTGCCCACCATCAGTCCAACTAAAGAATCTGTCCCTGCATTAGCGTTGCTTCATGGAGTTGGACCAACTGCGCACCCTCACGGCCGTCGTCGACGCCGGCTCGTTCGAGCTCGCCGCCGAGGCCCTCACGATCACGCCCTCGGCCGTCAGCCAGCGCATCAAGGCGCTCGAAGCCCAGCTCGGCCGCGGCGTACTCATCCGCGCCCGCCCCTGTCGCCCCACCCAATCCGGCGAGGTGCTGCTCCGCCTCGCCCGTCGGATGCTGCTCCTGGAGGCCGAGGCCCTCACCGAACTCGGCCAACCGGACGTCGGACCGACCCAGATCACGATCGTCGTCAACTCCGACTCCCTCGCGACGTGGGCGCTCCCTGCGCTGGCCGCCGTCGCCCAGGATCACGACGTCCTCCTCGACATCCGCCGCGAGGACCAGGGGCTCTCGACGGCCCTCCTGCGAGACGGCACGGCCATGGCCGCCGTGACGTCGGTGGCGCAGGCGGTGCCGGGGTGTCGGGTACGCCGGCTCGGCGCCATGCGCTATTACCCCATGGCGACGGCCGAGTTCGTCGAGCGCTGGTTCGCCGACGGCGTCACCCCAGCGGCCCTGGCCCAAGCGCCCGTGGTCATCTTCGACCGCGACGACGACCTGCAGGACCAGTGGCTGCGTGCGCGGAGCCGGAAGCGCCTCGATCCCCCGCGCCACTATGTGCCCGAGTCGACCAGCTATGTGCACGCCGTCCGGCTGGGGCTGGGCTGGGGCCTCGTGCCCGCCGACCAACACAGCGACGACCTCGTCGAGCTGGTGCCCGACGAGGTCGTCGACGTTCCGCTCTATTGGCAGCAGTGGAAGCTCGCGTCCCCCGTTCTGGACGCGCTCGCCGATGCGCTGGCGTACGCCTGCCCCTGATCAGCCCGCCAGCGCCGCCTCGGCCGCCAGCGCGACACCGGCGACCCGCGCATCGGACATCCGCGGTCCGGCGATCATCAGCCCGACGGGCAGCTCTCCCTCGATGTGACACGGCACCGAGAACCCACACCCGTCGAGCCAGTTCACGACGAAGGGGTTGCGGAGCAGGAGGCGGTTGGCAGTGAAGTATGCCTCCTCGGACGCCTCCACCGCAGCGATCTCCGGAGCCACGATCGGGACAGTCGGGCACAGGAAGGCATCGAATCCTTCCAGCGCCTGTTCCGTCTCGGTGATCCACCGCGCGCGGCGATCGTGGATCGCGAGATAGTCGGCCACGCTGATGCCGTCGCCGAGCCGCATCCGCTGCGAGACCAGAGGGTCGACATCGGCCACGCGCGCGTTCACCAGCTCGCCGTGCGCGGCCCAGCACTCGATCGGCGAAAGGCCGGACGGCTGGTTGAGCTCGGCGATCCGCCCGAACTGCTCCAGCGGCACTTCCTCGATGGTCGCACCGGCGTCGGAGAGGGTACGCAGTGCCCGCTCGTACGCCGCAGCCACCGCGGGCTCCAGGTCATCGAGCACGAAGGTCTGGGCGGCCGCGAGCCGGACCCCCGAAAGCGGACGCGAATCCACCGACAGCGGCGCATCCGCGAGCACCGCATCCAGGGCGAGGCAATCGGCCACCGAGTTGGTGATCGGCCCGACGGAGTCGAGCGAACGCGACAGCTCGACGCCTCCGGTCAGCGGCACCCGGCGCTGGGTGGGCTTGAAACCCACCAAGCCGCACAGAGCCGCGGGAATGCGTACCGAACCGGCCGTATCCGAGCCCACCCCGGCAACCGCCAGACCCAGCGCCACCGACACGGCAGCACCGGACGACGAGCCGCCGGCGACACGGGCCACGTCGGGGTCGGCCGGGTTGCGCGGCGTGCCGTAGTGGGGGTTCTGGCCGACGCCACCCAGGGCGTACTCCACCATGTTGGTCCGCCCCGTGATCGCCGCACCGGCCTCCCGCAGGCGGGCGACGACGACGGCGTCGGCCTCGGCGGGCGGCAGGTCCTTGCGGACGATCGAGCCCGACAAAGTGGTCTCGCCGGCGACATCGAACAGGTCCTTGATCGTGACGGGCAGCCCCGCCAGCGCACCACCCGAACCGGCATCCGCCGCCCGCGCCGCGGCCAGGGCCTCGTCGGTATAGGTGGCCGTGAAGACATGCGCCGCCGCGGGCTCCTGCCCCCGTTCGAGGACCTCGGTGACGATCGCTTCGTTGGTCTCGCCCTGCGCCACGCGTTCCCGGACGCTGTCAATCGTGATCATGGCCTCACCATAAGCGAAACGCGCTTGGCCGGTGCTGCGTGGGGCGCAGCACCGGCCAAGCACGAAACTCCGACCTCTATGAGGACCGGCAATTTTCAGATCAGACGTTGAACCCGAGGGCCCGGAGCTGATCCTTGCCGTCGTCGGTGATCTTCTCCGGCGTCCACGGCGGCATCCATACCCAGTTGATAGTCGTCCGGGTAGACAGGCCGTCGAGGGCTTCCTGGGTCTGGGCCTCGATGACATCGGTCAGCGGGCAGGCCGCGCTGGTCAGGGTCATGTCGACGGTGACGGCGGAGTCATCGTCGATGTGGACGCCATAGACCAGGCCGAGATCGACGACGTTGATCCCGAGCTCGGGGTCGACGACGTCCTTGAGGGCCTCGAGGAGCTGCTCCTCCTCGGCCGGGGTCAGCGCGCGGTCGGTGCCCTCGGCATCGGGCAGGGTGTCGTTGACCAGGTCGGACGGACGGGTCTCCTGGGTTTCCTGAGTCTGCTCGGTCATCGCATTCTCCTTGTCAGTTGTCTTGGGCTGAGGACCGCAGCGCGGCATCGCGGAAGGCTTCCCAGCCCAGCAATGCGCACTTGATCCGGGCGGGGAAACGAGCGACGCCGACGAACGCGATCGCGTCCTCGAAACGGTCCTCGTCGGGGTCATAGTTGCCGCGGCTGTCCATCATCACCTTGAACTCCTCGTGGAGCTCGAAGGCCTCGTCGACGTTCTTGCCGATCACGAGGTCGGTCATGACCGACGTCGACGCCTGGGAGATCGAGCAGCCGTGGCCGTCATAGGACACGTCGACGACCTTGTCGCCGTCGAGCTGGACACGCAGCGTGATCTCGTCGCCGCAGCTGGGGTTGACGTGATGCACCTCGGCGCCATAGGGCTCGCGCAGGCCGCTGTGATGCTTCGCGCGATAGTGATCCAGGATGATCTCCTGATAGAGCTCCTCGACATTCATGCGCGCCCCCTGAAAAATCCGATCGTGTAGTCCAGCGCATCCACGAGCTGATCGACTTCCGACCTCGTTGTGTAGAGATAGAAACTCGCCCGCGTCGACGACTGGATCCCGAGCCGTTCGTGCAGCGGCCGCGCGCAGTGATGCCCGCCCCGCACGGCGATGCGCCGGGAGTCGAGCAGCTGGGACACGTCGTGCGGATGCACGTCGTCGATCGTGAACGCGATCGCCCCACCGCGGTTGACCGCCTCGGTCGGGCCGATGATCCGGAGCCCATCGAGGGTCTGGAGGCCCGCCAGGGCGTACGCCGTGATCTCACGTTCGTGACGCGCAATCGAACCCATGCCGATCCGGGCGAGATAGTCCACCGCGGCACCCAGGCCGGCGGCCTGCGCGATCGGCGGCGTACCCGCTTCGAAACGGTGCGGCGGCGGCGCATAGGTCGAGCCGGTCATGCGGACGATCTCGATCATCTCGCCACCGCCAAGGAACGGCGGCATCTCGGCGAGCAGGTCATAACGTCCCCAGAGCACGCCGATGCCGGTCGGGCCGACCATCTTGTGACCGGTGAAGGCCATGAGGTCGGCGCCCAGGTCCTTGACCCGGGTCAGCAGCTGAGGCACGCCCTGGGAACCATCGACCACCATGATCGCGCCGTGGGCATGGGCCCAGTCGGCGATCTCCCGGATGGGGTTGACCGTGCCGAGCACGTTCGACACCCAGGTGAGGGCGACGATCTTGGTGCGCTCGTTGATGAGCCCCTCGGCACGGGCGGTCTCGATGTCGAGCCGCCCCTCCTCCGTGATGTCGAACCAGCGCAGGGTCGCCCCGGTCCGCTCACAGAGCATCTGCCACGGAACGATGTTGGAGTGGTGCTCCATCACCGAGACGACGACCTCGTCACCGGGCCCGAGCTTGGCGCCCGCACTGTTCGCGCAGAGGTTCAGCGCCTCGGACGCGTTCTTGGTGAAGATGACCTCTTCACTGCGGGACGCGCCGATGAAGGCCGCGACCTTGGCGCGAGCCCCCTCGAACGCATCGGTCGCCTCGGCACCCAGCAGGTGCATCGCCCGAGCGACGTTGGCGTTGTGCCACCGATAGTGCTGGGCGATGCGGTCGATCACCGCGTACGGCTTCTGGGACGTGTTCGCCGAGTCGAGATAGACCAGCGGCTTGCCGTCGACCTCCCGACCGAGGATGGGGAAATCGGCCCGCACCGTGTCGGTGTTGATCGGATAGGGCAACGGCAGCTGCGCGCCACGAATCGGCTCGACCTCGGGGATCTCGTCGTTCGTGCGGGACCGCGCAGCCCGCGTGGCGGGCTGGGCGGTGTGGGGATTCAGGTCAGCTTGGGTCATCAGGCCCTCGCCGCGCGGAGATACTTGTCATAGCCTTCCGCCTCGAGCTGCGTCGCCAGTTCCGCACCACCCTGCTCGGCGATCCGGCCGTCGACGAAAACGTGCACGTGGTCGGGCTTGATGTAGTTCAGGATGCGCGTGTAGTGCGTGATCAGCAGCACGCCGCGGTCGCCCTGGCCGGTGAAGCGGTTGACACCGTCCGACGCGAGTCGCAGGGCATCGATGTCGAGACCGGAGTCGAGCTCGTCGAGGATCGCGAAGCGCGGGTTGAGCAGCTCGAGCTGGGCGATCTCGTGGCGCTTCTTCTCGCCACCGGAGAAGCCCTCGTTGACCGAGCGCTGCGCGAAGGCCTTGTCGAGGTTGACGCGGTCGAGCGTCTCGTTGACGGCCTTCACCCAGTGCCGCAGCTTGGGCGCCTCACCGTCGATGGCGGTCTTGGCGGTCCGCAGGAAGTTCGACACCGACACACCCGGCACCTCGACCGGATACTGCATCCCGAGGAACAGGCCCGCGCGGGCGCGCTCGTCGACCGACATCGCAAGGATGTCCTCGCCGTCGAGGGTCACGGTGCCGGCGGTCACGTGATATTTCGGGTGACCGGCCACCGAGTACGCCAGCGTCGACTTGCCCGAACCGTTGGGCCCCATGATCGCGTGGACCTCGCCCGAGTTGATCGTGAGGTCAACGCCCTTGAGGATCTCCTTGGGACCGGCGTCGGTGTCCACCGAGACGTGCAGGTCATTAATAGCAAGAGTGCTCATCGGTTCAGGCTTCCTTGATCTCGGGGTTGTTCGGGGTTTCGGTGTTCTCGGGTACGCCCACGTGGGCCGCCAGCTCGGCCTCGATGGCCTCGAGCAGGCGCTTCTCCACATCGGGTACGCCGATCCGGCGGATGATGTCGGCGAAGAAGCCGTGCACCACCAGGCGACGGGCCTCGGCCTCGTCGATGCCGCGGGAACGGAGATAGAACAGCTGCTGGTCGTCGAAGCGGCCGGTAGTGGACGCGTGGCCCGCGCCCTCGATCTCACCGGTCTCGATCTCCAGGTTGGGCACCGAGTCGGCCTTGCAGCCATCGGTCAGCAGCAGGTTCTTGTTGGACTCGTAGGTCTCGATGCCCTCCGCGGCCTTGCGGATCAGCACGTCGCCGACCCAGACCGTGTGGGCACCCTTGCCCTGCAGCGCGCCGCGATAGTCCACATTCGACCGCGTCCGCGGCTCGTTGTGATCGACGAAGAGGCGGTGCTGGATGTGCTGGCCGGCGTCGGCGAAATAGAGGCCGAACTGATCGATCGAACCGCCCGGGCCGGCGTACTCCGCCGTCTCCGCAATCCGGACCAGATCGCCGCCGAGCGACACCGCCACGCTGCGCACCTGGGCGTCGCGACCCACGGTGAAGCTGACCTGGCCGGCATGGACCGCGTCATCGTCCCAGTCGGCGATCGACACGAACGAGACCTGCGCGCCGTCCTTGGCCACGACCTGGATAAGACCCGCATAGGTTGCCGAGCCCTGGTGCTGAATGACGATGCGCGCCTTCGCGTGGCGTCCGATCAGGAAGACCATGTGATCGTAGACGATGTCCTCGGCCGACTGACCGGTCAGGTCGATGGTGATCGGGCCCCCGAGCTCACGGCCGCCCGGCACCTCGAACAGCACCGCTCCCCCGGCATGCTCGGCCGCCATCGCGGCGATCCGGTCACCGGGAGCATGGCCACCCAGCGTGCGGGCTTCTTTGCTCGAGATCCGGTTCACCGTTACCCCCACCGGCAGGGCGTACTCGTGGGTCAGCTTGGCCCCGGTCCCCTCCGCCTCGAGGAGGCCGCGCAGCCGGCGCAGCGGGGTGAACCGCCACACCTCCTCGCGGCCCTGCGGCACGGGATGGTCGGCCAGGTCATAGCTCGGACGGGGATGCAGGTGGGACGCGATGGTGGTCTCCACCGCACCCGCGACGTTCGGTCGGGTGTCCACGGACACAGTCAGGATTCGCTTTCTTTCGTTGGGATGGAAAAACGACGGCTGAGGAGCGAGGAACGAGCGTCTCGAAGCCCTGAGTCGGGCCCTTCGAGACGGCCGCGAGCGGCCTCCTCAGGGACCGAAGTCGGCGTCAGCCGACCGCGCCCTCCATCTGCAGTTCGATGAGTCGGTTGAGCTCCAGGGCATACTCCATCGGGAGTTCCTTGGCGATCGGCTCGATGAAGCCTCGGACGATCATGGCCATGGCCTCGTCCTCCTCCATGCCACGCGACATGAGATAGAAGAGCTGGTCGTCGGAGACCTTGGACACGGTCGCCTCGTGGGCCATCGACACGTCGTCCTCGCGGACGTCCACATAGGGATAGGTGTCGGAGCGCGAGATCTGGTCGACGAGCAGGGCGTCACACTTCACCGACGAGGCGGAGTGGTGGGCACCGGGCTGCACCTGGACGAGACCGCGATAGGACGAGCGACCGCCACCGCGGGCCACGGACTTCGAGATGATCGAGCTCGAGGTGTAGGGCGCGGCGTGAACCATCTTCGAGCCCGCATCCTGGTGCTGGCCGGGACCCGCGAACGCGATCGACAGGGTCTCACCACGGGCGTGCTCGCCCATGAGCCACACGGCCGGATATTTCATCGTGACCTTGGAACCGAGGTTGCCGTCGACCCACTCCATCGTCGCGCCCTCTTCGCACACGGCGCGCTTGGTGACGAGGTTGTAGACGTTGGTCGACCAGTTCTGGATGGTCGTGTAGCGGCAGCGCGCATTCTTCTTCACGAAGATCTCGACGACCGCCGAGTGGAGAGAGTCGGAGGAATAGATCGGGGCGGTGCAGCCCTCGACATAGTGCACATAGGCACCCTCGTCGACGATGATCAGCGTCCGCTCGAACTGGCCCATGTTCTCGGTGTTGATCCGGAAGTAGGCCTGCAGCGGGATCTCCACGTGCACACCCGGCGGGACATAGATGAACGAGCCACCGGACCACACGGCCGTGTTGAGCGCCGAGAACTTGTTGTCACCGGCCGGAATCGCCTTCGCGAAATACTCCTCGAACAGCTCCGGATGCTCGCGCAGCGCGGTGTCGGTGTCGAGGAAGATGACGCCCTGGGCCTCGAGCTCCTCGTTGATCTTGTGATAGACGACCTCGGACTCATATTGAGCCGCGACGCCGGCCACGAGACGCGCCTTCTCGGCCTCGGGGATGCCGAGACGGTCATAGGTGTTCTTGATGTCCTCGGGCAGGTCTTCCCAGGTCTGGGCCTGCTTCTCGGTGGACCGCACGAAATATTTGATGTTGTCGAAGTCGATGTCGTCGAGCTCGGCGCCCCACGTCGGCATCGGCTTCTTCTCGAAGAGCTTCAGGCCCTTCATGCGCAGGTCGAGCATCCACTTGGACTCGCCCTTGAGCTGGGAGATCTCCTTGACGACGTTCTCGTTGAGGCCGCGCTTGGCGGTCGCACCGGCGACGTCCGGGTCGGCCCAGCCGTATTCGTATCGGCCCAGTGCCGCCAGCTGCTCGTCCTGGGTGAGGGGTCGCGTGTTGTCGAGCTGGGTCATATCAGGCCTTCTTTCGAAAGTGAGTCGGCAGAAATCAGAACAGAACGCGGGATGTGCGTGGTGCAGACACCATCACCGTGGGCGATGGTGGCCAGTCGCTGGACGTGGACGCCCAGCAGCTGCGAGAACAACTTTGTCTCGGCCTCGCAGAGCTGTGGGAAATGCTGCGCGACCTGGGAGATCGGGCAGTGATGCTGGCAGAGCTGTTCGCCCGCCAGAGCCGGCCGGGTCGATGCCACATAGCCATCTTCGCTGAGCGCGGCGGCCAGCGCGTCGACCGGGTTGCCGTTCGGCTCGTCGGCGCGGATCTCGCGATAGCGCTTTTCGACCTGGGAGATCCGGGTCTCGGCCAGCTGGTTGAGGGCGTCGTCGCCCATGATGCTGGTGAGCTGGGCGAGCGCGGCGATCGCCAGGTCGTCGTAGGCCTGGTGGAACGACTCGCGCCCGGCCTCGGTCAGTTCGAACTCCTTGGCGGGCCGGCCCCGGCCCCGGGCGCCATAGACGCGCCGGTCGTGGCCGACGAGCTCGCCACCCTCGACGAGGTGGCCGAGGTGTCGGCGGATCGCAGCCGGTGTAAGGTCCAACCGCTCGGCAAGTTCATTCGCCGTCGACGGACCCTGTTCCATGATCGACTGCAGCACACGCTGTCGAGTCGAGGCGTCATCTGCGCCAGACGCGTCGGTCGCGGCCTCAATGGGCGCGGCGGGACGCGTCAGCACGTCGTCCTGGTTGTCCCGCATGATTTTCACAACACTATTCTTGCGTTATTTCTTCCTGGGTCAACCAAGGCAACCCTAATTTGAACAATTCCGGCCCCGGACCGGCCGTCGGCTTGAATGGTTCCGTGCCCTCCCCCGACCTGCTCGCGCAGAGCGCCCGACTGCCCGACGGGCGTCTCATCGGGTACGCCGAGTTCGGCGATCGGGCGGGTGTTCCTTTCCTCTTCTTCCACGGTGAGCCGGGTTCCCGTCTGTCGGGGGATCTGCTGGCGTCGCATGCCCGCGCCTGCGGCGTACGTCTGATCGCTCTGGACCGGCCGGGGTTCGGACTCTCCACCTTCCAGCCCGGCCGCACGCGGGCGGAATGGCCCGCCGATGTCGAGCATCTCGCCGACATGCTCGACCTGGACCGGTTCGGGGTGATCGGCTGGTCGGCGGGCGGGCCGTATGCCCTGGCGTGCGGCGCGGCGATCCCGCATCGGGTGCGGGTCGTTGGCGTACTCGCCGGTGTCGGCCGCCTCGGCAACTTCGACCCGGCGATGGTCAAGGGCCTGCTCCGGATCCGCCCGGGCGGCAATCTCGACGACCTGCCCGAGGTCATGGCGCGGGCCTGGACCCGGACGCGGGCAGCCGCCGGATCGGGGGTCGAGGCGGCGCAAGAGTCAGCCGGCACGATCGCGGCAGGGATGCGCGAGGCGATGCGGGACGGGCCGGCCGGCGTACTCCACGAACTCCGCCTCCTCGCCCGCTCCTGGGAATTCGACCCGACCACGATCGCCGGTGTCCCCGTGCGGTTCTGGCACGGGAAGGCGGATGCGGTGGTGCCGGCGCGGCATACGCGGCGGCTGGCCGCCCAGTTGCCCGGGTCGCAGGCGACGTTCTATCCGGCGGCCGGGCACGTGTCGTTGCTCACGGTCCACGGCAGAGAGATTCTGCAGGAGCTCCTGCGGGCGTCGGCCTAGACTGTCGGGGTGCCTGACCCTGCCCTTGTCCTCGACCGAATCTCGGTGGAGCGTGCCGGAAAGGAGATCCTCACCGAGCTGTCGCTGACGGCCGAGCCCGCGCAGATCACGGCCCTCCTCGGGCCCAACGGTGCCGGCAAGACGACCTCGATCCGCTGCTGCACCGGGCTGATGACCCCGGATTCGGGCGCGGTGCACATCTTCGGCCAGGAGCCGGAAGCCGCGACCGCCAGGGGGCTCGTCGGCGTCATGCCCCAGCACACGGGCGCCTGGTCGGGGATCAAACCGCTCGAGCTGCTGACCTTTCTCGCCGGCCAGCATGCGCATCCCCTGCCCGTGGCGGAGTTGGCGCGTGAGCTGGGAATCGACGCGTTCGCGCGTACGCCCTATCGCCGCCTCTCCGGCGGCCAGCAGCAACTGGTCAACCTCGCCGGAGCCTTGATCGGGCGGCCGGCTCTGGTGTTCCTCGATGAGCCGACTGCCGGCCTCGATCCGCATGTGCGGCGGCGGGTGTGGGATTTGGTGCGCCGGCTGCGCGAATCGGGCGTGGCGGTGCTGCTGACCACCCATGCGATGGACGAGGCCGAATCACTCGCCGACCGGGTGTGGATCATCGACCGCGGGCGGGTGACCGTGTCGGGCACGGTTCCGGAGCTCACCGCGACCCAATCGCTCGAGGACGTGTTCCTCGAGGTGACCTCGGGAGATGTGTCGTGACCACCCTCGATTTCTCCCCCGCACCCGGCGCCGCCCCCGCGACCCGGCGCATCCTCACCCACGCGCGCACCGAGACCAAGCTGCTCGTGCGCAACGGGGAGCAACTGCTGCTCGCGCTGGTGATCCCGATCGCCGTGCTCGTGGGCGGTCGCTTCCTCGGCGACCGATTCGGGCTCGACCTGGCCGTCACCGCGCCGTCGGTCCTGGGTCTGGCCCTGTGGTCCACCGGCTTCACGTCACTCGCGATCGCGACGGGTTTCGAGCGGCGCTATGGCGTACTCGAACGCATCGCCTCCACTCCCCTCACCCGCACCGGCTTCCTGGCCGGCAAGGCGAGCGCGCTGATCGCCGTGACGGCGGGACAGCTGGCGATCCTGGCTGTCGTCGCGCTCGTGCTGGGCTGGCGGCCCGTGTTCTCGCCGGTCGCGGCCGTGGTTGCGGTAGTGGCGTCGGTGCTGGGACTGGTGGCGTACGCGGCGTGGGGGCTCATCCTCGCGGGTACGCTCCGCGCCGAGATCACCCTCGCCCTCGGCAACCTCATCTATCTCGTCATGCTGGCCGTGGGCGCCGTGCTCGTGCCGCTGTCCAGCTATCCGAACGTCACGCACCAGTTCGTGACGCTCCTGCCGACCACCGCGCTCGGAGAGATCCTGCGCGGCGCGGCTCTCGGCACGCCCGTGTGGTGGGGCCTGCCCGTTCTCCTGGTCTGGGCCGTGCTCGGACTTGTTGTCGCCCGAAAGGTGTTCCAATGGATGTCCTGACCTCCGGCTCGAATCGCTCGACGGGAGCGACCGCCTCCGGCGCCGACTTCGGGTGGGGTGCGATGAAGGCCTGGGCCATCGGCTCCCTCATCGGCAACATGGGGCTCATCCTCACCGGCGCGCTCGTGCGACTCACCAAGTCCGGGCTCGGGTGCCCGACCTGGCCGAAGTGCACCGACGAGAGCTTCATTCCCGTCGACATGGGGCTGCACGGTGCGATCGAGTTCGGCAACCGGATGCTCACCTTCGCGCTGGTCGCGCTGGCGATCGGCGCGTTCGTGGCTGCGTTGCGGGTGCGCGACAAGGGGGTACGCCGACCCGACCTGATCAAGCTCTCCGTTATTGCCGGCCTCGGCATCCCCGCCCAGGCGATCATCGGCGGCATCACCGTGCTGACCGGTTTGAACCCCTATGTCGTCGGGCTGCACCTGGTGGTGTCGGTGGCGCTCATCGTGGTCCTGACTCTGCTGGTGCGGCGGGCCCGGCGGATCGAGCCGCGGCCCACGAGCCAGTTGGGCACCCGTCTGGTGCAGGTGAGCTTCTGGTTGATGATGGTCGTCGTCGTGCTGGGCGTACTCGTCACAGGATCCGCCCCGCACGGTGGCGACGCCACTGCCGCCCGCACCGGGTTCGACATCGAGACCGTCGCGAAGATCCACGCCTGGACCGTTTGGGTGGTCCTGGCCGTCCTCGCAGCGGCGTGGTTCGTCACCCGTGCGCGGCAGGTTTTCTGGGTGATCGTCGCCTCGCTGCTTCAGGGTTTGGTCGGATATCTGCAGTATTTCAACGGCCTGCCCATCTGGATCGTCGCGCTCCACATGATCGGCGTCGCGCTGATTGCGGCCGTTGCGGCCAACATGTTGTGGTCGCTCGGTTGGCGAACCACACCATCTGGTGCGGGCGTGACAGATGGGGCTCGTGTTACTGCCTCGTGACATGTAACTCTTGAGTCAAGGTTGAGAGTTTTGTCTATTTTTCGTCGGGGTCGTCGCGAAGACTGAGGCACGTCAAGCAAGCACGTCTCCTTCCCCGGACTCGACGAAAAGAGATCACGATGCGCAAGCCCCTGAAGTCCCTTGTCGCCGCCACCGGTGCGGCCCTTGTCATGACCGCCGGCTTTGCCGCCCCGGCGCTCGCCGCTCCTGCCGATCACATGGGCATCAGCGAGGGTGTCACGGTCGATCGCGCCGGCATCTATCAGGCCGACATGACCTACACACTGCCCTCGGGTGACGATACCCGCGTCGCCGCCCCCTGGTCCTGCGGCCTCGTTCGCGTCGACGGCTGGGGCGGCGGTCCCGGCAACTGGCGCCTCGCCGTGGGTGCCAGCTATGACATGCCCAGCGGGGTGACCATCAGCCTGCCGGCGGCGGGCCCGGGCTGGACCATTGACGAGTGGACCGGTGAGTTCCCCGGCTACGGCAACCCCGCCGGGAGCCCGGCGCGCATGAACACGGATATCACCTTCTCCGAGTTCGATGCCACCTATCCCGCCTACACCTATATGGCCGCAGGCCAGCAGCAGGAGCGAGTCCATGTGACCCGGGCCACCCAAGAGATGATCACCATCCAGGTCGACAGCCTCACCAAGGGTGAATATTTCAACCTCACCTTCCCCACCACCGTGACCGCGACCTCCGGGACCGTGAGCAACACTGCGACCGTCCTGGCCACGTGTGAGACCCCGGACACGACTCCGCCGTCGCCGCAGCCGACCAAGCCCGCGCTCCCGGCCCCGGACAAGGACAAGCACATCAAGAAGGTCAACTCCGGTGGCGTTGAAGAGGGCGGCAGCGGCCTGATCGCTCTCGGCCTCGGTGCCGTGGCCCTCGGTGGCCTGGCCGTCTATGGCCGTCGCCGCAGCAACCGCTGACCCGGAACCCGCACCAGCGGGCCCACGTCCGGGGCGCAGTCCCGGGCGTACCGAATGAAGCGAAGCGAACCCCGATCTCCCTCGCGGAGGTCGGGGTTCGCTGCATTTCCCGGGTGTCCTCCACGAAAAACTGGGTGATGGCGTTCACACTGGTTCCGTGCCTTCCGCGACTCAGCGCCGGTCCAACCGGCGTCCTTCCCCTGCCGGACCGCACGGCCTGCGAGTCGGCGGCGCCATCCTTGCCGTCCTGGTGCTGATCATCTCGAGCATCGTGCTGACGGGCTATGCCCGCGCGCGCACCATTCCGGAGAGTTCCGGCGGCGCGAGTCAGCCCACGGTGACGCGCATCTCGAGCCTGGGGCTCAACGTGCCGACCGTGCCGATCCTGGAGCAGGACGCCGTCCTCGACCCGCCGTCCAACCCGAAGGAGGCCGGCTGGTGGGCCAACGGCGCGATGCCCGGCGCCCGTCAGGGCAGCGCGGTGATCACCGCCCACAAGATCCATGGCGGCGGCGGAGCGTTCGACGACCTCGAGAAGATCAAGCGCGGAGCGCTCATCACCGTGGACACCCAGCGGGGCGTACAAAACTATGAAGTCGTCTCCGTCACCCACTATGACCGCCAGGAGTTCGCCGAGAAGTCGGCCGATCTGTTCCGCACCGACGGTGATCCGCGGCTGGTTCTCATCACCTGTCGCGACTGGAACGGCAAGGACTGGGAGGGCAACACCGTGGTGATCGCCCGTCCGGGCAGCCGCTGAGGCGTACGCCTGCCCGCCCGCACGTCCCGACGTGAATGCTCGCACTTTCTTCCCGACGTCTACGCCACGTCCCTACATGATTCGCTCGTCCCGACGTTGCGCCATGTCGGAAGGTGGCTCCCATGTCGGACGGTGGCGTACACGTCGTGACGTCATGGATTCTCAGTGAGGGAAGTGGATTCCGGGTTGGGAAGTCACACGCTCCCGAGTTGATCGGCGGCATGGGTAAGTGCTCCGTCGGGCGGGGCACCTCTCCAGCGTGCAAGCCGCGTGCTTCCGCAGCGGAAGCAATTGCATAGCGCCACACGCACCCAGACAGGCCCCCGGCGTCCGCCAAGACCTCAGAAAATCAGCGGATCAATCGCAGCGGCGAGGAAGATCAGCGCCAGATAACTGTTGGACCAGTGGAACAACCGCATGGGCTTCAAAGCAGCATCCAAGGCTCCGGCCCGAGCGCGGCGCAGCAGGTTGACCGCTTCGACGATGAACACCACACCACCGAGACCGGCGACGAGGGGATAGAGCCAGCCGGTGCCGGCCGCGGGCCACAGGGTCATGGACACGGCGACCATGAGGACCGAATAGATCAGGATGCGCCAGGCCACGCGGGGGGCGGACATGACGACGGGCAACATGGGTACGCCAGCGTTGGCGTAGTCCTCGCGATAGCGGAACGCCAGCGCCCAGGTGTGGGGCGGGGTCCAGAGGAAGACGATCGCAAAGAGGATCAGCGGGGGCAGGGCAACCGAATTGGTGACCGCAGTCCAGCCGATGAGAGGCGGGAAGCAACCGGCGATGCCGCCCCAGACGATGTTCTGCGACATGTTGCGCTTGAGCCACATCGTATAAACGAGGACATAGAACGCATTCGCCACGAGCGCGAGAACCGCGGACAGCCAGTTGACGAACACCGCAAAGACGAAGGTCGCGAGAATGCCCTGCACGATGCCGAAAAGGGTGCCGTTGAGCGGGGCGACCTGGTGGCGCGGCATGGGCCGGCGCCGCGTACGCCGCATCTTCTCGTCGATGTCACGATCGAGAACACAGTTGAAGGTATTGGCGCTGCCCGCGGCGAGCGTGCCGCCCACGAGCGTCCAGAACACGAGCACCAGATTCGGCACCCCACCCGCCGCCAGGAACATCGCGGGAGCGGTGGTCACGAGCAGCAGCTCGATGATCCGGGGCTTGGTCAGGGCCACATAGGCCTTCACCACTTCCAGCCACGAGGCGCCCTCGGCCGTCGATGACAACTCGGCGGTGGATTCGACGTGCAAGCGCGACACAAGACCTCTTCTGGGGACTCTTCCTCCGACCGGGCACCGGTCTGCGATTCGATGCTGGGCACCGCTGACCGTGGCAGTCTACGCCAGCTGTCCAGTCCGGACCTCAATTCATGCCGTGGAATGGGAATGGGTCCCCCACACAGTTATCGCCCGGGGCAGTAGTGTCGGATCGGGTGCGGCTGCAGGACCCAGCGCCGTCTCTCCCCCGGGCACCCGCCGCGATTGAAAGGACCCCGCGTGACCAACACAAGCCTCTATCCCGACGGCTGGACCGATCTCGACTCCCGAGCGGTCGACACGGCTCGCCTGCTGGCGGCCGATGCGGTGCAGAACGTGGGCAACGGACATCCGGGCACGGCGATGAGCCTGGCCCCGGCTGCATACCTTCTTTTCCAGAAGGTCATGCAACACAACCCGGCCGATCCCTCGTGGGGCGGCCGCGACCGCTTCGTCCTGTCGTGCGGACACTCGTCGCTGACGCTCTATTGCCAGCTCTATCTCGGCGGGTTCGGCCTGGAACTCGACGACCTGAAGGCGCTGCGCACGTGGGGTTCCCAGACTCCGGGCCACCCCGAATACATGCACACCCCCGGCGTGGAGACCACCACCGGTCCGCTCGGCACCGGTGTGGGCAACGCGGTCGGCATGGCCATGGCGGCTCGCCGCAAGCGCGGCCTGTTCGACCCCGACGCCGCCCCGGGTCAGTCGATCTTCGACCACGAGATCTATTGCATCGCCTCCGATGGCGACCTCCAGGAGGGTGTCTCGGGTGAGGCCTCCTCGCTCGCGGGTACGCAGCGTCTCGGCAACCTCACCATGATCTGGGACGACAACCGCATCTCGATCGAGGATGACACCCGCATTGCGTTCACCGAGGACGTGGCGATGCGCTACACGGCCTATGGCTGGCACGTGCAGACGGTCGACTGGCTGGGCGATGGTGAATACACCGAGAACGTCGCCGCGCTGAACGACGCCCTGGCCGCAGCCAAGCAGGTCACCGACCGCCCGAGCTTCATCCAGCTGCGCACCATCATCGCGTGGCCCGCCCCCAAGGCCCAGGGCACTGGTGCGTCCCACGGTTCCGCGTTGGGTGCCGACGAGATCGCCGCGACCAAGAAGCTCCTGAAGTTCGACACCGACAAGACCTTCATCGTCGAGGACGACGTCATCAAGCACACCCGCGGCCTGATCGAGCGCGGCAAGGCCCTCCAGGCCGAGTGGGACAAGAAGCTCGGCGAATGGCGCGAGGCGAACCCCGAGCGGGCCGAACTCTTCGATCGCCTCGGGCGCCGGGAGCTCCCCGAGGGCTGGGATGCCGACCTGCCGGTCTTCGAAGCCAGCGAAAAGGGCGTCGCCACGCGCGCCGCCTCGGGCAACTTCCTCACCGCTGCGGCCAAGCAGCTCCCGGAACTGTGGGGTGGCTCCGCCGACCTCGCCGGATCCAACAACACCTCGCCCAAGGGCGAGCCGAGCTTCCTGCCGGCCGATCGCCAGTCGGAGATGTTCTCCGGCAACGACTATGGCCGCGTGCTCCACTTCGGCATCCGTGAGCACGCCATGGGCGCGATCATGAACGGCATCGCCCAGCACGGCAGCACCCGCGTCTATGGCGGCACCTTCCTGGTGTTCTCCGACTACATGCGCGCGCCGGTCCGCCTGGCCGCCATCATGGGGCTGCCCGTCACCTATGTCTGGACCCACGACTCCGTGGGTGTCGGCGAGGACGGCCCGACCCACCAGCCGATCGAGCATGTCAGCGCGCTGCGTGCGATCCCCGGCCTCGACGTCGTGCGCCCCGCCGACGCCAACGAGACCGTGGCGTGCTGGAAGGTCATCCTCGGCCACACCGACCGGCCGGCGGCCCTCGCCCTGACCCGCCAGAATGTCCCGACCTTCCCGCGCGGCACCGACGGCTTCGCCGGTCTCGAGAATGTCGCCCGCGGCGGCTATGTCCTGAAGGACTGCGACGGCACGCCCGCGGTCGTGCTGATCGCGACGGGCTCCGAGGTGCAGTACGCGGTGACCGCCGCCGACCGCCTCAACGCCGCCGGGACCAAGGCACGCGTCGTATCGATGCCCTGTCGTGAATGGTTCGACGAGCAGGACGATGCCTATCGCGAGTCGGTCATCCCACCGGCCGTGAAGGCCCGGGTGACGGTCGAGGCCGGCATCGCGATGTCGTGGGACGACCTGCTCGGCGATGCCGGGCGCGCCGTCTCGGTCGAACACTTCGGCGCGTCCGCCGCCGGCGCCCTGATGTTCGAGAAGCTGGGCTTCACGGCTGATGCCGTGGAGGCCGCTGCCAAGGAGTCCCTGGCCGCCGCCCAGTCGCAGTCGGCCCGACTCCCCCGCCGCGCGCACGGTCGTGTCGGCACCGCTGAGAAGTACGTCTCCTGACCCTCCCCTCGTGAAGGAAACGAAATGAACATCCGTCTGAAGAGCCTCGCCGACGCCGGCGTATCCATCTGGTTGGACGACCTTTCCCGCGAACTCCTCGTCTCGGGCAACCTGGCCACCCTGATCACCGAGAACTCCGTCGCCGGTGTTACCACCAACCCAACGATCTTTGCTGCGGCGCTCGCCAAGGGCGAGTCGTACGCCGAGCAGATCGCCTCCCTCAAGGCCGACGGGGCCGAACTCGATGACGTCATCAAGGCCCTCACCACCACCGACGTGCGGGAAGCCTGCGAACTGTTCGCCGACGTCTATGCCTCCTCCGGTGGCTATGACGGCCGCGTGTCCATCGAGGTCGAGCCTGGCCTCGCCCGCGACACCGAGGGCACCATCGCCCAGGCCGAGGAACTCGCCCGGATGGTCGGCAAGGAGAACGTGCTGATCAAGATCCCGGCAACCAAGGAGGGCCTGCCCGCCATCACCGCGACGATCGCCAAGGGCATCTCGGTCAACGTGACCCTGATCTTCGCGCTCGATCGTTATGCCGAGGTCATCGACGCCTATCTCGACGGCCTGGAGCAGGCTGCCGAGAACGGCATGGACCTCGCAAAGATCCACTCGGTCGCCTCGTTCTTCGTCTCCCGCGTGGACAGCGAGGTCGACAAGCGCCTCGCGGGGATCGGCACCGACGAGGCCCTCGCGCTCAAGGGCAAGGCGGGCGTCGCGAACGCGCGGCTGGCGTACGCGCTGTATCAGGAGCGGTTCGGCAGCGACCGCTTCGAGGCGCTGAAGGCCAAGGGCGCCAATCAGCAGCGCCCGCTGTGGGCCTCGACGGGCGTGAAGGATCCGGCCTACCCGGACACGCTCTATGTCGCCGAGCTCGTCGCGGCCCCCTGCGTGAACACGATGCCCGAGAAGACGATGAACGCGTTCGGCGATCATGGCGAGGTCACGGGCGACACGATCACGCCCAATATCGAGGGTGCACGCCAGGAGATGGCAGCCCTCGCCGCTGTCGGCATCGACTTCGATGATGTCGTGAAACTCCTCGAGGACCAGGGCGTGGACAAGTTCGCGGTGAGCTGGGACGAGTTGGTGGCAACCGTCCGAGGAGCCGTGGACGAGGCCTGAGAGGCTGTCGTCATGGGAGAGACCAACCGTGTCGTGGTGACATGCGCCGATCGGGCGCATGTCGCCGCGACCGTTGCGGTTCAGCTTCGGGCCGCGATCACTGATTTGCAGGCAGACCCCGAGCGGGTGGTCCAGTTGTGCCTGACCGGTGGACGGATCGCCAATGAGGTCTATCGCCAGCTCGCGGGCGATCAGGAGGACCGGTCCGGCAGTGTCGACTGGCGGCGGGTCGAGTTCTGGTGGGGTGACGAGCGCTATGTGCCCACGGAGAGTCCCGACCGCAACGCCGGCCAGAGCCTCGCGCTGCTGGCGGCCTCAATCCCCTTGGATGCAGCGAGGGTCCACCCGATGCCGTCGCGTGGGATGGGGTACGCCGACCTCCAGCAGGCGGCCCTGCACTATGCATCCGACCTGGGCGACACGGTCTTCGACATCTGCCTGCTCGGCATGGGTGAGGACGGCCACGTCGCGTCCCTGTTTCCCGATCATCCGTCGTTCGACCCTCAGGCCGCCACGCAGGTCATCGGAGTCACAGATTCACCCAAACCCCCGCCGGATCGGCTGTCGCTGACGCTGCCGGTGTTGAATGCCTCGAGCCAGGTCTGGTTGATCGTGGCGGGCGAGGACAAGGCGGCTGCCGCAGCCCGGGCCATCAGCGGGGACAGCACCCTGCCCGCAGGAGCCGTGCAGGGCCGCGACCGCACCGTATGGTTCATCGACGCGGACGCGGCGCGGGATCTGCCTCAATAGATCACTTCGCCGCGGGCTCGCCGCTGGCGCAGTGCCTCGAGGGCCTCGGTGAGGATGGCGTCGGCCTCGTCGTCGGAACGACGCTCCTTCACATACGCCAAGTGGGTCTTGTAGGGCTGCGTCTTCGGCGGCGGCGGCGGATTCTCGGAGTCGAGGTTGGCCGGGAGACCACAGCGCGGGCAGTCCCACTGCTCGGGCACCTGGGCGTCCGCGGCGAACGCCGGCCGGGTCTCATGCCGGTTGGCGCAGAAATAGGAGACATACAGCCGCGGTGCTGCGTCTCCCCGCTCCGCCTCGCCCATGGGCCCGGCGCCGACGCGGCTGCCACGAATGGCGCTCCCACCTACCACGTGTGTTCTCCCTTGAGTTTCCGGCCTCGGCCGGGTAGTCGTGCAGGTCTTGCGGCAGGGCGGAACCCGGCCGAGCAAGAGAAAGATGTCAGGATGTGAACCGATAGAGCGCCAGCAGGGCCAGCACGGTGACGAACCAGATGACGCCCACGATGATCGTCAACCGGTCAAGGTTGCGCTCGGCCATCGACGTGCCGCCCAGCGAGGTGGACATGCCGCCACCGAAGAGGTCAGACATGCCGCCACCGCGTCCCTTGTGCAGCAACACCGTCAGCGCGAGGACCAAGCTGGTCACAACGAGCACGATCGACAGCGTCAGGATGGGCCATGACATGGCCTGCGGCACAAGAATCACGGCGCAACTTTAACCCCCGGTTTTCGGAACACCAAACCCCGCGGTAGGCGTGGACGGATCCGGGCCGGCCGGCGTACCCGAAAACCACGAGGGCCGCCCCGAAGGACGGCCCCAGTGGGTTGCTCGGACGGATCAGGCGTAGAACATCGCGATCTTCGCGAACTCCTCGGCCTTGAGGCTGGCCCCACCGACGAGGCACCCGTCGACATCGGGCATGGCCATGATCTCGGCGACATTGTCGCCCTTGACCGAACCTCCGTATTGGATGCGCACCGCGTCGGCGACGTCGATGTGACGCTCCTCGGCGATGAACCGGCGGATCGCCCCGCAGACCTCCTGGGCGTCCTCCGGGGTCGCCACCTCGCCGGTGCCGATGGCCCAGACGGGCTCGTATGCAATAACGACCTTGGCGAGGTCCTCGCCCGGCAGCCCGCGCAAGGACCCCTGCACCTGCTCCAGCGTGTAGGGCACCTGGGCACCCTCCTTGCGGACGTCGAGCCCCTCGCCGACGCACACGATCGGGATCATCCCGGCCGACAGCACCTTGCTGACCTTCTCGCGCACGATGGCATCGGTCTCGTTGTGATATTGCCGACGCTCGGAGTGGCCGACGACCACGTATTGGCAGTTCAGCCGCGCCAGCATCCCCGCGGAGACCTCACCGGTGTAGGCACCGGACTCGTGCGTCGACACGTCCTGGGCACCGAAACCGATCGGCAGCTTGTCCCCCTCGATCAGGGTCTGCACCGTGCGCAGGTCGGTGAACGGCGGCAGGACGACCACTTCGGAACGCTTCGCGTCGTGCTTCATGTCCTTGAGGGTCCAGGCCAGCTTCTGCACCAGCCCGTTGGCCTCGACATGATCGAGGTTCATCTTCCAGTTGCCCGCCATGATCGGCAGGCGCATCTTCTGAGTCACGTGGATCTTTCCTTGGTTGATCAGTTGGCGTCGAGGACGGCGAGGCCGGGCAGTTCCTTGCCCTCGAGATATTCGAGCGAGGCACCGCCGCCGGTGGAGATGTGGCCGAAATCGTCATCCGCGAACCCGAGGGCACGCACGGCCGATGCGGAGTCGCCGCCGCCGACGACCGAGAGGCCGTCGACCTTGGTGAGGGCCTCGGCGACTTCACGCGTGCCGTTGGCGAAGGCCGCCATCTCGAACACACCCATCGGGCCGTTCCAGAACACGGTGTGGGCGGAGCGGATCACGTTGGCGAACGCAGTCGCGGACTCGGGGCCGATGTCGAGCCCCATCTGGTCGGCCGGCATCGCGTCGGCGGCCACCACGGTCGGGGGCGCATCGGCCTTGAACTCCGGGGCCACGACGACGTCGGTCGGCAGGATGATCTCCTTGCCGAGCTTCTCGGCCTCGGCGAGATAGTTCCGGCAGGTCTCGACCTGGTCCTCCTCCAGCAGCGACGTGCCGACCTCGTGGCCATTGGCCTTCAGGAAGGTGAACAGCATGCCGCCGCCGATGACGAGCGTGTCGGCCGTCTTGAGCAGGTTGTCGATGACCTTCAGCTTGTCGGAGACCTTCGAGCCGCCGAGCACGACCACATAGGGGTTCTTGGTCTCGGTGGTCAGCTGCTTGAGGACCTGGACTTCCTTCTCGACGAGTAGCCCTGCGGCGTTCGGCAGGAGCTTGGCGACGTCATAGACCGACGCCTGCTTGCGGTGCACCACACCGAACCCGTCGGAGACAAAGACGTCGGCACCCAGGCCGGCGTACTTCTTCGCCAGCTCGGCACGCTCCGCTTCGTCCTTGGACTCCTCGGCCGGCTCATAGCGAACGTTCTGGAGCATCATCACCTCGCCCGCCTGCAGGGCGGACGCGAGCTGCTGCGCGGACTCACCGACGACGTCATCGGCAAGCTTCACCTCGACGCCGAGCAGTTCGGCGAGACGGGCGGCTGCGGGTGCGAGGGAGAACTTGGGGTTGACCTGGCCCTTGGGACGGCCCAGGTGGGCCATCACGATGACGCCGGCACCGGCGTCGAGAAGAGCCTTGAGGGTGGGGACGGAGGCGCGGATGCGGCCGTCGTCGGTGATCGTCTCGCCGTCGAGCGGCACGTTGAGGTCGCAACGGATGAGGACCTTCTTGCCGGACAGGTCGCCGAGGTCAGCAATGGATTTCACGTGTCAGCCTTCCTGGGTGGTCGTGAATGAATAAGGGGCGGCGTACGCCTGAGCACGCGGAGAATTCACGCGTGGGACGACGACGGGGCCGCCGCTGGTGCGAACGGCCCCGTCATTCGGGTGTCTCAGAGCTTGGAGCCGACCAGGGCGGTCAGGTCGACGAGGCGGCAGGAATAGCCCCACTCATTGTCATACCACCCCAGCACCTTGACCAGGTTGCCGCTGACCTTGGTGAGGCCGGCGTCGAAGATGCACGAAGCCGGATCGGTCTCGATGTCCTTGGACACGATCGGATCCTCGGTATAGACGAGGACGCCCTTCATCGGGCCCTCAGCGGCCTTCTTGACGGCGGCGTTGACCTCTTCGACCGTGACCTCACGGCTGGCCTCGAAGGTGAGGTCGGTGGCCGAACCGGTCGGGGTCGGCACGCGCATGGCGTAGCCGTCGAGCTTGCCCTTGAGCTCCGGGAGGACCAGCGACACGGCCTTGGCCGCACCGGTGGTGGTCGGAACCATGTTCAGCGCGGCAGCGCGCGAACGACGGAGGTCCTTGTGGGGGCCGTCCTGCAGGTTCTGATCCTGGGTGTAGGCGTGGATGGTGGTCATCAGACCCTTGACGATGCCGATCTCGTCGTTGAGGGCCTTGGCCATCGGCGCCAGGCAGTTGGTGGTGCAGGAAGCGTTGGAGATGATCGTGTGCTTCTCGCCGTCATAGAGGTCGTCGTTGACGCCCATCACGATCGTGATGTCCTCGTTCTTCGCCGGCGCCGAGATGATGACCTTCTTGGCGCCCGCGTCGATGTGGGCCTTGGCCTTGGTGGCGTCGGTGAAGATGCCGGTCGACTCGATCACGATGTCAGCACCGAGCTCGCCCCACGGCAGGTTGGTGGGATCCTTCTCGGCGAAAGCCTTGAACGTCTTGCCGCCCGCGGTGATGGACTCGTCGTCATAGGTGACGTCGCCATCGAAGCGACCGAGGATGGAGTCGTATTTGAGCAGGTGGGCCAGGGTCTTGTTGTCGGTCAGGTCGTTGACGCCGACAACTTCGATGTCAGCGCCGGTCTCGACGAGCGCGCGATAGAAGTTGCGGCCGATGCGGCCAAATCCGTTGATGCCAACCTTGACGGTCATGTGCTTGGTGCTCCTTAAGGCTTCGTCCCCCATGGAAAACAGGGGGCGTTCGGACACTCTCACCCTATCGAAGCATCTCAGCCGTCCGCGCACCGGGAGTTGGAATGATTACCCCCCTTTGCACACCCCGTCGAGGGCCCATTCCCTACCCAACTCCGTGTCTACCTCAAGCGGGCTCCGGCGTCATGTCCACCTGGCGCCGGCTCGAGTTCCGTGGGCCCCCGCGCCGCGCTCTTCCCTCGCCCATTGTCAGGTCCCTACCTGGATGCCTCGTCCCGACGCTGCGCACGGTTGGAATGTGCAAATCATGGAGGGACGCTGCGTTCATGTCGGGAAGTGCCCCTGCTTTCAGTGAGGGACGTGGCCCACGAGTTGGGAAGTGTCGGCATTCACGTCGGGACGTCCCGGCTCTTCTTGCTTCCGTTACGGAAGCAGATGCATACGAGCCATACCCGACTCCCGGTGGCGTTCGGAGGGCCCTCGGCCCGATCTGGTCACTCGTCGAGCAAGTCGGGGGAAAGCCCGGCTTCTGTCGAGGGGATGCCCAGTTCGAGAGCGCGCTTGTCCGCCGTGGCGAGCAGTCTCCGGATCCGACCAGCCACTGCGTCCTTGGTGAGCGGCGGCTGATGGAGCTGGCCCAACTCCTCGAGCGAGGCCTGCTTGTGTTCGATGCGCAGGACCCCGGCAGCGCGCAGGTGATCCGGGACTGCCTGGCCCAGGATCTCGAGCGCCCGCTCCACGCGCGCTGCGGCCGCGACGGCGGCCCGCGCCGAACGACGCAGGTTGGCATCGTCGAAGTTGGCGAGGCGGTTGGCCGACGCCCTCACCTCGCGGCGCTTGCGGCGTTCCTCCCAGATCTTCAGGCACTGCACGGCACCCAGCTTGGTGAGCATGGCCGCGATGGCGTCGCCGTCCCGGATGACGACGCGGTCGATGTTGCGGACCTCCCGCGCTTTGGCGGGGATCTCGAGCCGGCGGGCGGCGCCGACGAGCGCCAGCGCGGCCTCGGGGCCCGGGCAGGTGACCTCGAGCGACATCGAACGCCCCGGCTCGGTCAGTGAACCGTGGGCCAGGAAGGCTCCGCGCCATGCGGCGACGCTGTCACAGGTGCCACCGCTGACGACCTGGGCGGGCAGGCCGCGAGCGGGCCGACCATGCGTATCGATCAGGCCCGTCTGCCGGGCGAGCGCCTCCCCCTCGCGATAGACGCGAACGACATAGCGGGCGCCGCGCCGGATTCCGGAGCCGTTGACCACGACCATGTCGGATTCGTGGCCGAACACGTCCATGATCGCCGTGCGCAACCGGCGGGCCGCAGCGCCCGTATCAAGCTCCGCCTCGATGACGATCCGGCCACCGGCCAGGTGCAATCCTCCGGCGAACCGCAGCGTGGCGGCGACCTCCGCACGTCGACAACACGGCTTGGTCACCGGGATCGTCGCCAGCTCCGCCTTCACCTGCTGGGTCAGCGCCATGGGGATCCTCCGCTCGTCGGGTCAGGGTTGGGCAGGGCGTACGCCGTCGGCATGTCGGGAGCGCCCCGCGCCCGGCAGCCTACCCGCTAGAGCCCGAACACCTCGGCATAGATGGAGGCCAACCGGAGCGGATCATGTCGGGGCGTGCCGTCGCGCATCGCCACATCGGCGATGACGAGTCGGGCCCCGAGCGATTCGGCGTACGCCGCCAGGTGGCGGTCATCACCGGCGAAATCGCGATCGGCGATGACGAAATCGAGGCGCAACTTGGGCGCATGTTCGGCCAGGATCTCGAGGTGTTGGCTGGCCGAATAGCCGACGGTTTCGTCCGCGGGCTGGACGTTGAGCGTCAGGATGCGCTTGGCCGGCGTCCGGATCAGCGCATCGGCGAGCTCGGGCACCAGCAGGTGGGGAATGACCGACGTGAACCAGGAGCCCGGACCCAGGATGACGAAATCGGAGGCCCCGACCACTTCGATCACCTCGGGGCGGGCGGGCGGATCCTGTGGCTCGATCCGGATGCCGCGCACCTCGCCCCAGGTCTTGGCGGCCTTCGACTGGCCGCGGATCTCGGAGATCTCGTCGGGATGCATCGGGTCGAGCCCGATCACCTCGGCCACGATATCGAGCGGCACCGACGACATCGGCAGCACGCGACCTTTGGCGTTGAGGAGCTCCCCCACCAGGTCGAGGCCGGCCACTGGATCGCCCAGCTTTTCCCACAGTCCCGCGATCAGCAGGTTGCCGATGGCATGGCCGCCCAGTGGCCCGTCGCCCCCGAACCGCGACTGCAACACGTCGGCCCAGGTCCGGCCCCAGTGGTCGTCGCCGCAGAGCGCAGCGAGGGCCATGCGCAGGTCACCGGGCGGCAGGCAGTCGAACTCGGCGCGCAGGCGCCCCGACGATCCGCCGTCATCGGCCACCGTCACCACGGCGGTGAGTCGGTCGGTGATGCGGCGCAGCGCCGTCAGCGACGCATGCAGCCCGTGACCGCCACCGAACGCGGTGACAGCCGGCAGCCGATCGAAGGCCAGATCGAACCGGCGCCTCATTCCTTGCCCACATCCCGGTGCATCACCTTGGTCGGCATGCCGGTCTCCCGCAGCCGACGCCCGAGTTCCTCGGCCATGGCGGTCGACCGATGCTTGCCGCCCGTGCAGCCGATCGCGATGGTGGCGAACCGCTTGCCCTCGGTGAGATAGCCCTCGGCGACCGTCTCGAGGAGGGTCTCCAACTGGCCGAGGAAGGGACCGGCGGCCGGTTGGCGGAGGACATATTCGCTCACCGGCCGCGTCAGACCCGTGTGGGGCCGGAGCTCGGGAACCCAATGGGGATTCGGCAGGAACCGCACGTCGATCACCATGTCGGCATCCACCGGCAGGCCGTTCTTGAAGCCGAACGACATCAGGGTCACGCGCAGCCGGTCGGACGTATCACCGCCATAGGCGTGCGAAACCCGGGCGGCCAGCTGATGAACGTTCATCCGCGACGTGTCGATCACCAGGTCAGCCGCAGCCCGCAGCATCGCGAGCAGCTCGCGCTCCCGGCGTACGCCGTCGAGCAGGCGACCATCGCCCTGCAGCGGGTGGGGCCGACGCGAGGACTCCTGTCGGGCCACGATGACATCGTCGGAGGCCTCGATGAACAGGATCTCGGGGGTGGTCCCCGCGGCCTCGAGCTCGGCGAAGACCCCGGGCAACTCCTCGAACAGGCTCCGGCTCCGCACATCGAGCACGGTGGCGAGTCGCGTCATGTCCTTGCTGCGGACCAGGCTGTGCAGCGAGGGCAGCATCACGGGTGGCAGGTTGTCCACCACATACCACCCCAGGTCTTCGAGCGCGTGCGCGGCCGTCCGCCGGCCCGCCCCGGACATCCCGGTCACGATCACCACACGGACGTCCTCGCGGGGGACCCGCTTCTGTTCGGGGATCTGGTCGCTCGACACGCGCCCATTATGGCCCGAGTCACTCGGCTCCATCGAGCACCTCACCTGTTGTGACGTTGATCGCGGGTGCGGGTGCGGAATCGCTGAGGGCGGCCTTGACCGCCTTCGCGGTGCGTACGCCGAATCCCGGCAGCGCCGCGATGTCCGCCACCTCCGCGGTCCGCAGCTTGCGCAGGGAGCCGAAATGTTTGAGAAGGGTCTTGCGGCGGACCTCGCCGAGGCCCGGCACATCGTCGAGCAGGGACTCGACCATTGTCCGGGAACGGCGACCCCGATGGTGGGTGATCGCGAACCGGTGGGCCTCGTCGCGGATCCGCTGCAACAGATAGAGGCCCTCGCTCGTGCGCGGCAGGATGACCGGCCAGTCATCGCCCGGCAACCAGACTTCTTCCAACCGTTTGGCCAGGCCACAGAGGGCGACGCCGGTGATGCCCAGCTCGTCGAGGGCCGCGGCTGCGGCAGCGACCTGAGGTGGTCCGCCGTCGACAACGACGAGCGCCGGGGCGTACGCGAATTTCAGCGCCCTGCCGGTCGTCGGGTCGACCAGCGAACCCGTCTCGGATGACGCGATCACCGCACGGTCGTCGAGCAGGCGCCGGAACCGTCGGGTGATCACCTCGTGCATCGACGCCACATCGTTCTGGCCCTCGACGCCCCTGACGACGAAGCGGCGATATTCGCTCTTGCGCGGCAGGCCGTCCTCGAAGACGACCATCGACCCGACAACCTCGGTGCCCTGCAGGTTGGAGATGTCATAGCACTCGATACGCAGCGGGGCCTCGGCCAGGCCGATGGCTTCGGCGATCTCCTCCAGAGCCCGGTTGCGGGTCGTCAGATCGGAGGCCCGCTTGGTCTTGTGGCGGACGAGGGCTTCCTCGGCGTTGCGCGCGACCGTATCCATCAGTGTGCGCTTGTCGCCCCGTTGCGGCACGCGTACGCGAACCCGCGCGCCCCGGCGCCCGCTCAGGACCTCCTCGATCGCTTCGTGGGACGGCGGCAGCGCCGGCACGAGGACCTCGCGCGGGATCGCCTCACCGGCGCCCTCGCGGATCTCGTCGTGATAGAGCTGCTGGAGGAAGGTCTCCACGAGATCGCCCGTCTCGGCATCGTCGACCCGGTCCGCGACCCACCCGCGCTCGCCCCGGACCCGGCCACCGCGCACATGGAAGATGCGCACCGACACCTCGAGCGGGTCCTCGGCCAGCCCCACGACATCGGCATCGGTGCCGTCACCGAGAACGATCGCGTTGGCCTCGGTGGCCTTGCGCAGCGCGCCCAGGTCGTCGCGGATGCGCGCTGCCAGCTCGTATTCCTCCGACTCGGAAGCCTCCAGCATCTTGCGCTGGAGCCGCCGCATCATCGCGGACGACTGACCCCCCATGAACTGGCAGAAGTCCGCGACGATCGCGCGGTGGTCCTCCTCGGAGATGCGCCCGACACACGGGGCGGAGCACTTGTCGATATAGCCGAGCAAACACGGACGTCCGGAGGCCTGGGCGTTGCGGAACGTGCCACTCGAACACGAGCGCATCGGAAACACCCGCAGCAGCAGATCGACCGTTTCGCGGATCGCCCAGGCGTGGGAATAGGGCCCGAAATAGCGCGTGCCCTTGCGCTTGGCACCCCGCCCCACGAAGACCCGCGGGAAGTCCTCCGACCAGGTCACCGCCAGCCAGGGATAGGACTTGTCGTCGCGATATTTGACGTTGAACCGCGGGTCGAACTCCTTGATCCACGCATATTCGAGCTGGAGCGCCTCGACCTCGGTGTTGACCACGGTCCACTCGACCCGGGCAGCGGTCGTCACCATCCGGCGCGTGCGCTCGTGCAGACCGGCCAGATCGGCGAAGTAGGAATTCACCCGGTTGCGCAGATTCTTGGCCTTCCCGACATACAGCACCGTCCCGGCGTCGTCGCGGAAGCGATAGACACCGGGACCCACCGGGATCGAGCCCGGATCGGGGCGATAAGTGGACGGATCGGCCATGGACCCAACCCTAGCCAGCGGGTCCGACACCGGCGTGCTCCACGAGTGGGGCCGGCAGCTGGGCGTACGCTGGGGCGAGCCGCCGCCGTGCGGACCGCAAGCCAGGAGGGTGCCCCATGTCCGAGATTCGTTCCGTTCCCGAGGCCCCGGCCGGGCCGAGCCGCCGCCAGGTGCTGCAGGCGGGCACGGGAATCGTCGTCGGGCTGGGTGCCGCCACGGCGCTCACCGCGTGCGGCGGAGAAAGCGGCTCGGACACCCCCACCCCGAGCGGTGAATCGATCACCGTGGCCAAGGCCGATATCCCGGTCGGTGGCGCGCTGCTGCTCGCGACCAAATATGCCGTCACCCAGCCGACCGCCGGGGAGTTCAAGGCGTTCTCCAAAACCTGTCCCCACCAGGGCTGCGAGGTCAGCCAGATCCACGAGAAGTCCCTCGTGTGCGCGTGCCACACGTCGCTGTTCTCGATCAACGACGGGAGCCGCGAATCCGGTCCGGCCCGCACGGGTCTGCGCGAGGTTGCCGTGCGTGAGGACGGCGACAACCTGCTGGTCGGGTGACCTCCGGCGATACCCGCGACCGGACGGGGCCTGCCCGTCCGGCCCCCAAGCGCGCGGGAACCTCCAAGGGCCCGGCGCTCCCCCGGCGTGCCGGCCCGGTGCTACCGCTGTCGGAAGCTCCCCTGATGCCGGAGTCCCGGCCACTGCGGGTGACCGCGGTGATCAATCCCATCAAGCCGGGGATCATGGATGCCCGTCACGAGCTCGAGCAGGCGTGCCTCGAGTCCGATTGGCCCGCACCGGTTTTCATCGAGACGACCATCGATCGCCCGGGCGGCCCCCAGGCCCGTGAGGCGGTGGCTGCCGGAGCCGAGCTGGTTGTCGCCATGGGCGGCGACGGGACCGTCCGCGAAGTAGCCCATGGACTGGCCGGCACCGCCACCCAGTTCGCCGTCGTCCCGCTGGGGACCGGCAACCTGTTCGCTCGCAACCTCCACATCATGCGGGGTCGGCTCGGCCAGATGGTGCGCATGGCGCTGCACGGCACGGTCACTCAGGTTGATCTGGGGCTGGCCTCGTTCCGGGAGTACGCGGGCGTGGGCCCGTGGTCCGGCGACCTGCCCTTCCTCGTGATGGCGGGCATCGGTCAGGACGCTCGCACGGTGGTCGAAACGCGGGACTCACTGAAGAGCCGACTGGGCTGGTTGGCCTATCTGGAATCCGGCGCCCGGCACCTCCTGCACGAACCGATCCGCATGCGCGTGACCATCGATGACGAGCCTGCCGAGGACGTGGAGGCGTGGACGGTGCTCGCCGGCAACTGCGGCCGCATCCCCACCGGCATCGAGGTCTTCCCCGATGCCCTGGTCGACGACGGCCGACTCGCTGTCCTGCAGGCCAGGATCGACAACCCCCTGCGGTGGTTCGGGGTCGCGGCCCAGGGCCTGTTCAAACTGCGCTCCACCGCGTCCGGCCTGGACTATCGTGCGGCGGAGCAGGTGGTCGTGACGCCCGCCGAGCCACTGCCGGTCCAGCTGGACGGTGACGCCTATCTCCCCGTTGGCGAGGCGCGGTTCCGGGTCTGGCCCCGGGCCCTGCACCTGCGCCTGCCCCCCGGAAGGATCCGATCATGAGCGAACCGTCCGTGCTGCAGGCCCTGATCGCCGGCCCCGACGGAGCATCGGAGAGTGCGGCGATCCTCGACCTGATCCGGGGTGCCGGCACGGCCGACCTGAATCGGATGCTGGCTGACCTCCACGGCCCGAGTCTCTTCACCAAGCTTGATCCCGGCCGTCGGGCCGAACTCACGCGTCTGCTCGGCCGCCAGCGGTTGGGCGAACTGGAGGCCGGCCCCCTGGCCCACGTCGTGCACGGCCTGCAGTCGAGCAGGCGGACGGCGTTGCGCGATGAGGTGCTGGTCGAGATCGTGCTGAGTCGCCGGGGCACCGATCTGGTGCGCCTCAAGAACCTGATCAACACGGCCGAGGACCACCAGGATCTGGAGGATCTGGTCTGGGTCGACCTGCATGAGCCCGACCGGAGGCGCGTCCTCGCCCATATCGAACGCGAAGCTGTCGGGCTCTCCATCCGCGACCCCAAGGTGTTGTCCGACATCGATGACACCGTGTTCTGCAAGCTCCACGACCGGCGCTGGCCGCGCGGTCTGATCTATCCGGGCGCGTTGGCCCTGCTCGATGCGCTCGATCTCGGGCCGAAGGACGAGCCGTTCGATCTCGGTGACCTGACCTTCGTCACCGCGCGACCGGCCGATGCGTGGGGGCTCGTCGAAAACCTGAGCCGCACCGCGCTGCGCCGGGCCGGGGTCTCCCGGCTGTCAGTGCTGTCGGGCAGTCTGCGCGCGCTGGTGTCGAAGGAAGCCATGGCCGTCCGCAAGCTCGAGAACATCGATCACTATCGGCGGTTGTTCCCGGAATATCAGCTGGTCTTCATCGGTGACTCCGGCCAGGGCGATGTCATCGTCGCCGAGACCCTGGTCCGCACCAATCCGGAGGCCACCCGGCTCGTGATGATCCATGACGTCGTCGAGAGCAGCCAGGCGGTTCGCGACCGGCAGGCAGCGGCCGGGATCGTGTTTTTCGATACCTATGTGGGCGCCGCCGCTGAGGCGTACGCGCGGGGGCTGATCTCCGCCCGCGGCCTCGGCCAAGTGGCGAAGGAAGCCGTCGGCGGGTTCGAGCGGACCCGCTGGGACTCCGTGCAGCAGCGCGATCGCATGCGGGGCTGGTTCGAGCGCGACCTCGCGCGGGTGGAAGACCTGCTGCCGGACGCGGGTCGCTAGGTCAGAGCATCGACACGGGCACTTTGACAGCAGGGGCGACCGGCTTCTTGGCGCGGTCCCGCAGGCCCGCGAAGCCGATGACCAGCAGCGCGAACATGGGCACGCCGGAGAGTTCCTCCGGGCCGACGAAGTCACTGAAGATGGCCAGGACCACCGCGACAGTCGACCACAACGGGGCGTGACCGGCACGCCAGAGCGCGATCGGGGCGCCGACCATGCCGACCAGCGTCAGCACCAGCATGGGCACCAGGGCTCCGAGGAAGACCGGCCCCTCGTAGAGGCTCTCCAGCAGCCGGGTGGCGACCGTCCGGTCGCTTTCGAGGGCAAGCTCATAGGACGCCGCGTTGATGGCGATCACGACGGTGTGCAGCAGCCAACCGACACCCGCGACGCCGGCGAACGCGGCGGCCCTGACCCGCCGCGCGCTGCCCGAGGATCAGCAGGCCGGCACCGATCAGCGTCGCCGCGAGGAAGTTCAGGGCCGAGCCCGCGAGGAACCGATCGGGTGCAGCCGCGATGGAGGCGAGTTGGCCGCCCTCCGGCTGCGCGGGCAGGACGAGCACGCCGGCCAGACCGAGCGCGGCACCCACAACGAGGACGCGAGTGGAAAGGGACTTGATCATGGGGACTCCAGGGGTGGGATGGACAGCTCCGGTTGTCAGGCCGGTCGAGACACGTCAAACCTAGGAATGCCGATGCCGGGGTCGTCGCCCATGACGCACCAACGGCGTCCCCCCTTGGTGTCCACGCATCAGACCTGCGATGTACGCGGGCACGCCTCGCGGGGGAGGCAAGGGAGCACCCGTCCCCGTACAGTCAGGGCATGCCCAGGATCGAGCCGCCGCCCTTGATGGACGTTGTGCTCGCGGGCGTCCTCGCGATCCTGGGTGTGGCCCAGCTCATCCATGAGCAGGCGAGTCCCGTGGCCTTCGTCCTGATGCTGTGCATGACCTTGCCCGTGGCCCTGAGGCGCAGCGCCCCCTCTTCGCCGTCGCCGTCAGTTGGTTCGCGTTCTTCCTCGAGGGAGGCTTCGACGAGGACGTGACCAGCCAGGGGTACGCCGCGATCCTGGCCCTGTGGGTCACCATCTATTCGGTGGCCCGCCACGGTCGCGGCCGGCACCCGGTCGCCGGGCTGCTCTGGGCGCTGGCCTGGGTCGTCGGGTCCGTCCTCATCGTGACCGGGGTCGACCTGCCGAGCATTCTCCTGGTCACCATCGTCACCGTGACCCCCTGGCTCGCCGGATTCCTGTTGCGCCGCGAGGCGACCCGCCGCACCAACGCCGAGCAAGAAGCCGGCCGCGCTCACGAGGATGCCGCCCACCAGGCGCAGGTCGCGGTGGAGGAAGAGCGTTCCCGCATCGCGCGGGACGTCCACGACGTGCTCGGCCACACCCTGGGCCTGATCGTCCTGCAACTCGGTGCCGCCGACCAGGCCATGGACAGCGACCCGGTCCGCGCACGCGAGGCGGTTCGTTCGGCCCGCCGCTCCGGGAAGGAGGCGCTCGCCGAGGTGCGCTACCTCGTCGGTCTGCATGAGGCGACGACGGACATCCCGGCCCCACCCGCGCGGGGGCTGGCCGACATCCCCGGACTGGTGGCGCAGGACCGAGCGGCGGGTGTGGAGGTGGACCTGGAGTTCGATGACACCGGTGATGAGCCGTTGTCGGCCGCCACCGACCTCGCGGCCTTCCGGATCGTGCAGGAGGCCCTGACCAACGCCGTCCGGCACGGAGTCGGCCCCGTGCGGATCAGCGTGCAGCGGTCCGCCGCGGAGGTCGCGATCGTGGTCAGCAACACCATCCGTCCCGCTCGGGACGCCGAGGGTTCGGGCCGCGGCATCATCGGCATGAAGGAGCGCGCCCGGTCGTGCGGGGGCACCGTCTCCGCGCGCGAGGTGCCGGATGGCTTCCTGGTCGAGGCGCGCCTGCCTGTGGCCGACTCCGTCGTCACCACAGGGGGGATGTCGTGACCAGCGTCATCATCGTCGACGACCAGTCCCTGGTCCGGGCCGGGCTGCGGCTCATCCTGGACCAGTCGACCGCGATCGAGGTCGTCGGCGAGGCCGCGGACGGACGGGAGGCGCTCGACATGGTGGCCCGCCTGCGCCCCGACGTTGCCCTGATGGACATCCGGATGCCCGTGATGGACGGCATCGAGGCCACCCGACGCATCGCCGCCACCGGCGCAGGCACTCGGGTGCTGACCCTGACTACCTTCGGCGAGGACCAGCAGGTGGCCGAGGCCCTGCGGGCCGGCGCGTCGGGATTCCTGCTCAAGGACGTCGACCCGCCCGACCTGCTCCACGCCATCACGGTCGTGGCAAGGGGGGACGCGCTGCTCTCGCCGTCCATCGTGCGCCGGCTCATCGAACGCTTCACCGCGATGCCCACGGGAAGCCTCCTGTGCTGGACACCCTCACCGAGCGCGAAGTCGAGATCCTGCGGCAGCTCACCCGTGGCCTGAGCAACGACGAGATCGCGTCGGCGCTCTTCATCAGCGCGGCCACCGTGAAGACCCACGTGACGCGCGTCCTCGCCAAGCTCGGGGTGCGTGACCGCACCCAAGCCGTTGTCTTCGGCTACGAGTCCGGCCTCGTCCGCCCGGGTGAGTCGGCCTAGGCTGTCCTCGCCGCCGGCGCCTTCTTCGCAGGCGCGCGCTTGGCGGGTGCCTTCTTGGCGACGGTCTTCTTCGCGGCGGCCTTCTTCGCCGGTGCCCGCTTCGTCGTGGTCGTCTTCTTGGCCGTGGTCTTGCGCGCCCCGGACGGCACGTCGATCAGAGCCTCGGGCGGCGCTTCGGCGACGGGCACCTCACGCCCCTCCAGCAGGGGCTTCAGGAACCGACCCGTGTGGGATTCGGGATGTCGGGAAATCTCCTCGGGCGTACCCGTCGCCAGGACCAGCCCACCCCGCGACCCGCCCTCGGGACCCATATCG
>CAZEVN010000021.1:0-46535 GCA_964515145.1 uncultured Enemella sp. | reverse complement strand
TGGAACGGTGGGCTCCTGCCCCTGCTCGATCGCACTGGCACCGCCGAGCGCGTGAAAGGTCAGCGATTCCTGGATCCCGGAGTGGCATCACTGCCGGGCTGCCCGGGTTGATGCTGGTCTGGTGCCCCTCGGCGGATCGCCCTACGATCACGGCCGGGGGGAATCGACATGACAGCACAGGCAAGCGATCGGATCACGATCGACGGAATCGGGTGGCGCCTGTTGGGGGAGCCCCTGGAGGAGTATCTCAGCGAGAATTTCCAGGAGTATCCCTTCGTGGCGCCGCACACGGCCAACTGGCGAGGCTATACGGCCGAGTGGCGCATCCAGGACGCTGTGATCGGTGAGCCCGTCCAGCCCGGCCGATTGTTTGTCCCATCCGGACTGCGGGCGATCGAATCGCTCCACGCGCTGGTCGATGCGCTCGCTGGAACGGTGAACCACTACGCCAGTGCATGGGTGCAGCCGGAGGAAGACTGGGAGGTCTCGGTGTTCGTCGGCCCCTCAAATTTCCGCGGCGAGGTTGGGTTCCAGGTCTCTATGTTTTCCATGGATCCGGTGCCTGAACCCGATTTCGTCGAGCCTGACAATGATGGGCACGTCTGGGAAGACTTGGAAGAGACCATTGAGGCGCACATCCACGCCGCCTGGAATGAGGCAGCCGGACTTGGGCTGGCGGTCGCCCTGGACCACCTCGATGAAGCAGTCAGTTTGCTGGACGCTTACTCTGACCCGGATCCCGATATGCAGGAGAGGGTCGTCGACACAGCAGGCCATGTTCTTGCGACCCTGCAGGTCATCCTCGCTCACGTGGAGGAGGCCTATGGAGGCGATTGGGCAAGCTGAATCGCCAGGGAGTCGCGTGTGCAGCATTGTTCGAGGCTCTGGGCCTGTCGTCTTCATAGCGGCCAGGCACGGCCGTGATCGAGTTCGCCAATCCGAAGGCCCATTCAGCTTGCCCTCCCGCTGAGCGGGCATACCAACCCTGCGGAACCAGCTCAAAACCTGGAATCGCGGGCGAGAATTCGTCATTCAGCTTGCGTTCACGGCGGTCAGCGCCCCTTTCCCGCTTGGGCTTGCCTTGCCTCAGGCCCGAAATCCATCCAGCTTGCGCTAGCCGACTCCGCCCCCGGCGCACGGGGCGCTCAAGACGCGAGGACAAGCTGAATGCGATGGGGCGCAAGCTCAAGACGCCAGCGGGAGCTATAGGCGGCTGGGCAAGCTGAAAGGGACCAGGCGCTACCCGGTCGTCTCGACATTGAGGATGCAGCTCGCGTCGGCGGCGAAGGGGTCGCCGGTGAGGGCGTACGCGCGGGAGCGGGACCCGCCGCAGACCTCGGCGTACTCGCACACCCCGCAGTGCCCACCGAACGTCGCCGGCCGACGCAGGCGCCGCATCGTCTCGTCATTGCGATAGATGTCGACGAGCGAGGTGTCGTGGACATCCCCGGCGACGAACGGCAGGAAGCCGCTCGGATAGACCAGCCCATGGTGGTCGATGAACACGAAGCCCCGCCCGGAGTTGACGTCGATCGGCGGGCGCGCGGGCCGTTCACGGACCTCCCGGTCGGCCAGGATCTCCGCGGTCCGAGCGGTCAGCGCGCGATACAACTCCCCGTCGACCGGCGGTCCGCCCTTGGCGCGCTGGATCACAACCCGGCGATAGTGCGGCGCCTCGGTGGTCTTGATCGCGATGAAGCGGGAGACGTCGACGAGCCAGTGCAGGACTTGCTCGACCTCGTACGCCGACAGGGACTTGAGCGCGTCTCCGCGGCCGGTCGGCACGAGGAAGAACACGCTCCACAACGCCGCGCCGAGGTCCAATACCTGGGCCAGCAGCTCGGGCAGCTCGCCCACGGTGCCGGCGGTCACCGTCGAGTTCACCTGCAGCCGGAACCCGGCATCCCGCACGAGTTTCGCCGTGGCCAACGTGGCCGCATGCGTACCCTCAAATCCCCGGAACGCGTCGTGCACTTCCGGCCGAGCGCCGTCCAAGGACAACGAGACAGCCTTGCCGCCGGCCTCTCGAAGCGCAGCCAGCCGAGCCTCGGTGAGATTCGGCGTCACCGACGGCGACAGTGCGACCGACAGTCCCAACCCTGTGCCGTGCGCGACCAACTCCTCGAGATCGTCCCGCTCGAACGGATCGCCTCCGGTCAATACGACGATCGGATGCGGCTTCGGGAAGCTCGCGATCGTGTCGAGCAGCGCCCTGCCCTCATCGGTCGTCAACTCCCGCGGATCCCGCCGTGGGATCGCACTCGCCCGACAGTGTGCGCACGCGAGCTGGCACGCGCGCGTGACCTCCCAGATGACGATGAAGGGCTTGTCGTCGATGTCCTGGCGCTGGTGGCGTACGACCGGACGCGAGCGGCCCAGCGAGACATTTTCCACGGAAACAACGGGAGAAATCACCAGGTCAAGTTACTACGCCGTGCGCCGCGCGTGCCACCGCGGCCAGTCGGAAACTCCCGACCGGAGATCCCAGGTGGCGGAAGTACGCGTCGCGCAAAGCCGCTCTCGGTTCGGGCTCCAGCCCGGCGACGTGCGCCCCTGCCGGGCCGATGCCGAGTTCGAAGGTCCCCCAGAGCTCGTCGAAGTCGGCGTACCCGGACGAAACAGTGAGCTCCTCCTCCCTCACTTCGGTCAGGCCGACGCTCGTCAACAGGTCGCTGAGTTCCCCGGCCCGGCCGAAGCGGAAGGTCCCCAGCTCATCCGGCGCGTCCGGGTCGAGCGACAGGGCCGCGTCCCAGAAGGCGCGGAGCATCTCCATGCCGACGGCGAAGTCCCAGACGCAGAGCGCGACCCGGCCGCCGGGGGCGACCACGCGACTCAACTCGCCGGCCGCGCGCCCGGGGTCGCTGACGAAGTGGAAGACCAGCTGTGCGTACGCGATGTCGAACCCGCCATCGGCATAGTCGAGCGCCTCGGCCTGCCCGGCCTTCACCTCGACGCCGGGATGGCGCGCCCGGCACGCGGTGACGAAGGCCGGTGAGGGGTCGCAGGCAGCGACTCGGTCGGCGCCGACCCGGCGTACCAACTCGCCGGTCAGCGCCCCCGTTCCGCATCCCACATCCAGGACGCGGTGCCCCGGCTCGATCCCCGCGGAGGCGGCGAAGGCCGGGGCCAGCGCGATGGAGTATCTCCCCATGAATCGGTCGTAGGCATTCCCTCCCGCTCGGAAAGTCCGCGTCCCGTCGACTGCACTCATGCTGCACCTCCCGGTGGCGAGTGGTCGGGATGCGCAGTCGCCGACGCAGGTGCTGTGATCCCGATCACACCCAGGTTAATCCTTGGGGCCGTGCCTGTTAGTGCACACTTTGGGGCGCGCCCAGCGGCTGCGGCGCCGGGATGACGCCCATGCGGAGCATGGCGCCGAGCTCATCGCGTACGCCCCAGTGCTCGGCCAGGCGGTCGCCCCGCGTGTGATAGATGTGCAGCGTTTGCATGGAGTAGGGGATTCCTTCAGCGGCGACGCCGTGGAAGGCCGCAGTGCCGACTCCATGTGCGACGGCCCGGAAGACGATGCGGTCATCGGTCTCGATCGCCTCCTCCATCTCGTAGCGGATCTTCAGCACGCCGGTGACGAACCCCAGGATCTGGCGATAGCCCTCGGGTCCCGGCGGGATGGGGAACGGTGACCCGTGGTCGACGAAATCCTCGGTGACGCACTCGTCGAGGCAACTCAGGTCGCCGGTGTTGATGGCGTCGAAGACACGCATGGCGGCGGGCATGGCAGCGTTGGACATGACAACTCCTATTCGATGGATCTATATTCCATTGGAATAATGATCAACCCAAAGGGGCGGGATGGCAAGGGCCTACAACAACGAACACCGAGCCGAGGCTGCCCGGGAGACGCGGGCGCGGATCCTCGCGGCGGCATACGAGCTTCTGACCCACGCCTCCTATGCCTCCTTCTCCATCGCCGCGCTGGCCGATAAGGCAGAGGTCAGCCCGCAGACGATCTACAACTCCATCGGCGGCAAATCGGTGGTGCTCAAGGCCTGCTATGACGTGACCCTCGCCGGCGACGACGAGCCCGTCGCCATGAGCGATCGCCCGCAGTTCCGCGCGATGTTCGCGGCGGCGGACGGTCGGGCTTTCGTGAAGGCGTACGCCGAGTGGTGCCGCGTCGTGAGTGAGCGCGTGGGCCCGATCCTCGCGCCGTTGTACGCCGCCGGCGACGAACGGGGCGTCGGAGAGTTCTTCGACACCATCGAGCGCGAGCGGCGCATCGGGACGACCGGTGCCATCACCGCTCTGCGTGATCGCCACGGCCTGCGCGAAGGCCTCGAACTCGACCCTGCGATCGATGCCGCCTGGACTCTCAATTCGCCCGAGGTCTGGGATCGCCTCACCAGGCGCTGCGGCTGGACCGCTGCGGCGTACCAGTCCTGGATCGAGCGCCAGTTGCGCGCGGCCCTGCTCTGAATCAGTTCCGAACCAGTTGGTCCGTTCATCGGGATGGGGGCAAATCGGGGCTACCCGTCGCCCGGGAAACCAAATAACATTGTAATTCCAGCTTAAAATTGAGGAGCATCAATGCTGCTGTCCCCTGAGTCCGAAGCCATCGTCAAGGCCACCGCCGGTGTGGTTGCCGAGAACGCGGAGGCCATCACCGCTCGCTTCTATCCCCACATGTTCGAAGCGAATCCTGAACTCCTGAACACGTTCAACAAGGCCAACCAGGCCATCGGTGAGCAGCCCAAGGCGCTTGCTGCGTCCGTGGTGGCCTACGCGGTCAACCTGATCGACCCGGGCGCCCCCGACTTCAAGCCGATCATGAACCGGATCGCGCACAAGCACGTGTCGCTGGGCATCAAGGCCACCGACTACACGATCGTCGGACGCCACCTGATGTGGGCCGTCGGGGACGTCCTCGGCGCGGCTGTGACCCCTGAGGTTGCCGCGGCCTGGGACGAGGTCTATTGGCTGTTCGGTGCCCAGTTGATCGCCGAAGAGGCCAAGATCTATGCCCTCGGCGGCACCGACCCGCAGCAGCCGTGGCGTCAATACAAGGTCGTGGACCGCACCGATGAGGCCGACGGCATCTTCTCGCTGGAGATCGCACCGGTGGAGGGTGACCTCCCGGAGCATGTGGTCGGCCAATACGTCGCGATCTCGGTTCCGCTGAGCGAGAACGAGCGCCAGCCGCGTCAATACACGATCTCGGGCGTCCCGGGCGGCGACTCCTATCGCCTGACCATCAAGCGCGTCAAGGGTGAGAACGGTGCGCCCGACGGCCAGGTCTCCAACTGGCTCGGCGACAACGCCCAGGTGGGTGCCGTCCTCGACGTGTCCCAGCCGGCCGGCGATGTCATCCTCGACAAGTCCGACGAGCCGCTCGTCCTGGTCAGCGCCGGCATCGGCATCACGCCGATGGCCGCCATCCTCGAGGACCTGGTCCACAATCAGCCCCGTCGCACCGTCCGCATTTATCACGCGGACAAGAACCACGGCACCCAGGCGCTCTACAACCGCATGCTCGGTCAGTCGATGCAGCTGAAGGACTCCGTGGGTGAGTTCTGGTATGAGGAGGGCGCCGCCGATGCTCCCACCCGTCGCCCGGCTCGCGAAGGCCTGATGGATCTCTCGGATGTCGAGCTGCCCGAGGGCTGCCGCGTCTTCATGTGTGGCCCGCTCGACTTCATGTCGGCCGTGCGTCGCACGCTCATCTCGCGCGGCGTCCCCGCCGATCGCATCGACTACGAGATCTTCGGCCCGGACCTCTGGGCCAACAACCCCCAGTGATCTCCTGAAACCGGTCTGCGAGCCGGATCCGCGTGCTTTCGGGTACGCCGGGTCCGGCTCGTGGTCGTTTCGCGTTCCTGAACCTGAGTATCCGGCGCTATGGTCACCCTGTGGACAACCTCGATTTCGCGGCTGTCACGCATGCCGGAGCAGTGAAGCAGGTCAATGAGGACAGCGTCCTGGCCCGGCCCCCGGTGTTCGCGGTTGCCGACGGGATCTCCGGGTGTCAGCGTGGCGAGATCGCCAGCGGCCTCGTGCTGCGGACCCTGGCGCGACTGGCCGACGAGCCGGAGCTGACCCCTGACCGGGTTGCGGCCGTTCTGGCGGATGCCCACGCGGGCGTACTCGAATCGCAGGCCCGCGATCACCATCGCGCCGCGACGACCGTCTGCGGGGCGGTGGCGCTCAACCTCGACGGCGTGCCCTATTGGATCGTCTTCAACGCCGGCGACTCCCGCCTCTATCGCCAGATCGCGCCCGGCGAGGCGCTGGAGCAACTGAGCGTGGACCATTCGCACGTGCAGGAACTCGTGACCGCCGGTGTGATCACGGAGCAGGAGGCCGAACAGCATCCTGAGCGACATGTGATCACTCGCGCCGTGGGGTCGAAGGCGGGGTTCCAGCCGGACTATTGGCTCGTGCCGATGGTCCCGGGTGAGCGGCTGTTGATCTGCACCGATGGGCTGCTCCGGGACGTGGAGTTCGACCGGATCGAAGCGATCGTGGCCGGTGAGACCTCAGCCGAGGAGACTGTGCAGCAGCTGCTCGACATCGCCCTGGCGGCGGGGGCCCGCGACAATGTGTCGGTTGTCGTGGTGGATGTGAATGATGCGCCCGTTAGGGTGTGACCGAACAACCAAGGGGAGACCATCATGTCCGAGCAGATCGGCCAGTGGCGCGCCAGCTATGCGCCCGGCAAGTGGATCGTGCTGAGTGGGCCGACATCGCTCGTCATCATGCAGCCCGCGCCCGCGCGCGTGTCCGCCATGATCAACGGTTTCTGGGAGGTCGTCCTGCGGGTCGACTCGCTGGACCAGTTGGTCGGTGAACTGGCCAGATACAACGTCGAGCGCATGCCCGACTTCGCAGCCTTCTTCTGGAACAACGGCGAGATGCGCTCCCTCGTGCGCGGCAGCCTCGAGGTGATCGACGCCGACTCCGGCGATGTGATCGCCCGGGGCCACGGCGTCCAGACCTGGACCGAAACGGGCTTGGGCCATATCCGTCGGGTGCGGGTCGAGATGGAGGATCTCGACACCGACGACCTGCTGAAGCTCCCGCTCGTGGTTGGGGCGGCCACCGCCTGCGTCGTCACGCTCGATGCGACCGAGTCGGCCCGCGTCGCCAGCCCCCAGCCCATGCCGGCGCCGACCGATGCCTCCCTCGCGCCCCTCACCTTCGAGCCCGTCGCGTCCGTCGTGCCCGTCACCGTTCCCTCCGGCGACACCCGGGCCGAGGCTGCCCCGGCTGCTGCCGATGACAACTTCCCGCGCACCGAGCTGCTCCTGCCCGACGACCTGCCCGACTTCGACGATGAGCCCCGCCGTGGCCACGATGGCCAGGGTGCCGCCACCCTGCCGTTCGGCGGCGACGAGGGCACCGACGCCGACGACGCCGAGCCGGAGCGGGCGCGCTTCCTCCACCCGGTCCCGGCACTCGACGATGCCTCCGGCCCCGGCGACGGCGCGCGATTCTCCGCCGATGAAGCCGATGAAGCTGTCCCCGAGGACGGGTTCGGGTTCGGTGCCTCCGCGGCGTCGTCCGCGCCTCCGCCGGGTGGTGCCAATCCCTTCGGGTCGCCTTTCGATCGCGAGTACGCCGGCCAGCCCGGTGATCCGGCCCTCGCCGGCGCGGGCTCCTCCGGGGTCGGCGTGTCCGACCTCTTCCAGCCCCGCGCCCCCGAGCCCGGGGGCTCCGACCCGTTCGGTGCGCCCAACACCCCCCAGTTCGGTGGCGGGTTCGGTGCGCCACCGGTGCCGCCCGGCCCGCCGGTCCCTGCCCCTCCCGTGGGAGGTGCCGCTGCCTTCGGCGGCGCTGCGATGGGTGCTCCCGCTCCCAACGGGCCCGGTGGTTCACCCTTCGGTGGGCCCATGGGCCAACCCTCACCCTTCGCGCCGCCCCAGGGCGGAAACGATCAGTGGGCACCGCTGCCGCCACAGAACCCCCAGAATCAGCAGGTCCCGACCAACCAGCCGGGTCCCGATTTCGGGGGCGGCGAGGGCCAGATTCTCGGCATGCTGTGTGCGATGGACCATCCGAACCCGCCGGACGCGCAGCGCTGCCGGCGTTGCGGTGGGCCGCTGCAGGGGCAGCCGCGGATGCTGCCGCAGCCCGTCCTCGGCCTGTTGCGCCCGTCGAACGGTGCCCCGATCGACATCGATCGGACCGTGCTCATCGGCCGGTCACCGCAGGCCAATCAGGTCGCGCGGGAACAGCTGCCCAAGTTGCTCACGGTGCAGAGCCCGAGCCACGACATCAGCCGCACCCACCTGCAGGTCAGCCCTGACGGCTGGGAGCTCGTGGCCACTGACCTGCACTCGACGAACGGCACGTTCCTGATTCGTCCCGGCCAGCCGGAACCCGAGCGCATGCAGCCGGGCGAGCCGATCCGGGTGTTCCCGGGCTGCCTCCTCGACCTGGGCGACGGGGTCACCATCCTCGTCGATCACCCGGCCTGATCCACGTCGACCCGGCAGGCCACACGCCTGCCGGGTGGACAGGAGTGCATCCGACCCGAGCCGTCCAATAACCTGCCCGCATGCTGCTGTCGGATCGCGACATCAATGCCCGCATCGAAGCGGAGCAGATCCTGCTCGACCCCTGGGACCCCGCGATGGTCCAGCCGTCCAGCGTCGACGTGCGCCTGGACCGCTTCTTCCGGGTCTTCGAGAACCATCGCTATCCCCACATCGACCCGTCCGAGGAACAGGCCGAACTGACGCGGATGGTCGAGCCCATCGGGGACGAGCCGTTCATCCTGCATCCGGGGGAGTTCGTGTTGGGCTCCACGCTTGAACTCGTCACCCTGCCGTCCGACATCGCCGCGCGACTCGAGGGCAAGTCCTCGCTCGGCCGCCTCGGCCTGCTGACGCACTCGACCGCAGGCTTCATCGATCCGGGTTTTTCTGGTCACGTGACGCTGGAGTTGTCCAACATGGCGACCCTGCCGATCAAGCTCTATCCCGGCATGAAGATCGGCCAGCTCTGCTTCTTCCAGCTGTCCTCGCCGGCTGAGGCGCCCTATGGTTCGGCGAAATACGGTTCGCGTTATCAGGGCCAGCGCGGCCCCACGCCCAGCCGCTCCCACCTCAACTTCCACCGCACCGTCGTCCAGCCCTCGGGCGAGGTGTCGGACGCGTGAACCGAGCCACCTGCCCGTGCGGCGCGGGGCCGGCGTACGCCGACTGCTGCGGCCCGCTCCATGCGGGGAGCCGGCAGGCGGAGACGGCCGAGGAGTTGATGCGAAGTCGCTATGCGGCGTACGTGTTCCGGAACGGTGACTATTTGTTCCGCACCTGGCATCCGGCGACCCGGCCCGCGGACGTCGATCCGGGTGATCTCACCTGGACTGGGCTCGAGATCCTCGACACCGTCGACGGCGGGCCGGCCGATCGTGACGGTGTCGTCGAGTTCGTGGCTCACTATCGATCCGGGCGCGCGACCAGCCGGCTCCACGAGCGGTCCCGTTTCGAGCGCCGGGCCAGCCGGTGGTTCTATCTCGACGGTGAGATCTCGGGCGACTGAGTGGTGCCGGGACCGAGCTCACGCTGATACCAGACCACGTCGATCCACTGGCCATTCTTGAAGCCGACCCGCGGGAACTCCCCGACCCGCTCGAATCCGCATGCTTCGTGCAGCCGGATCGAGGCCGGGTTGGGCACGGCGATGCAGCCGATCGCGACGAGAAAACCACGGTCGGCCAGGGCATCACACAGCGCCGCATAGAGGGCGCGACCCACGCCGCGGCCCGCGGCGTCCGGCTCGAGATAGATCGTGGTTTCGCAGACCCAGGCGTACGCGGCCTTCGACCGGAACTCCCCGGCGTACGCAAACCCGAGCACCCGACCCTCCTGCTCGGCGACGAGCCAGGCATGGCTCGCCCCGAGCCGCTCGATCCTGGCTGCAAACTCTTCGGGCGTGGGTGTTTGGACATCGAACGTGACCACGGATCCTGCGACGAAAGAGGCATAGATGCGGGCACAGGAGAGAGCATCAGCAGCAGTGGCAGCGCGGATTATCGACTTGGTCACAGAGCGGAATTCTAGGGGGCCGTGCCCCAAAAACGGGGGGCACCCGATAATCTGACGAGACCCGCGTCCGCAGGAGGGGAGCATGTTCCCATCCGCTTTTCCTGACCCGGCCGACCTGAGTGAGTTGGTGGAACCAACGATCACGTTGGCCGAGCGCTGGCTGCGTGGTCCGCGGGGTCAGGCGACGCGGACCGAGCGCCGGGCAGCCTCCGGATTGTCGGAACTCGTGCGCGACCCTGCCGGGCTCGACCTGGCTGTGCGGTTCGTCGACCGGGTCGCCAGGCCCGAGAGCCTCGACGTGGCTGCCCGAGAATTCGCGAACCTGAGCGCGCGGGCCGGTGGATTCCTGGATCCGTGGGACCGGATGCTGTTGGGGGCGGGGTCACTCGCGGCGCCGCTGGCCCCCGGGGTCGTCGTGCCCCTGGCTCGTCGGCGCCTGCGCCAGATCATCGGCCACCTCGTCGTCGATGCCGACGGCCCGACGTTGACACGTCAGCTCCGCGAGGCCAGCCAGGAGGGGTTTCGGCTCAACCTCAACCTGCTGGGCGAGGCCGTCCTGGGGGAGCGGGAGGCCAAGTCGCGGGCCCGCCGGATCGAGGCACTCATCGCCCGGCCCGATGTCGACTATGTCTCGATCAAGGTGTCGGCGCTGGTGTCCCAGATCTCGCCCTGGGATATCGAGGGCACCGTGGAACGGGTTGCTGGGCGCCTGGCGGGCCTGTTCCGTGCTGCGGCGGCCAACGGTGCGTTCCTGAACCTCGATATGGAGGAATACAAGGACCTCGATCTCACGGTCGAGACGTTCATCAGGGTGATGTCCGACCCGGAGTTCGACCAGGTCTCGGCGGGGCTGGCGCTGCAGGCCTATCTGCCGGATTCCCGCGCGGCCCTCGAGCGCATGCTGGAATTCGCCCAGGAACGCGACCGGCGGGGAGCGGCTCCGATCAAGGTTCGGCTCGTTAAGGGTGCGAATCTGTCGATGGAACGCGTCGACGCCGAGTTGCACGGGTGGGCGCAGGCCCCCTTCGCGACCAAGGCGGAGGTCGATGCGCATTATCTGACGCTCGTCGATCGGGCGATCTGCGCCGACCATGGGCAGGCCTTTCGCGTGGGCGTGGCGTCCCACAACCTCTATGACGTGGCGTTGGCCTATCTTTTGGCGCGAGGTCGCGGTGTCGCCGATCGGGTCGATGTCGAGATGCTGCGCGGCATGGCCCCGGCCCAGGTCCGTGCGGTGCGTGACACGGTGGGGTCGGTCATTCTCTATACGCCCGTGGTGGACCGCGCGGACTTCGACGCCGCGGTCGGCTATCTCATCCGTCGGCTCGAGGAGAACGCCCAACCGCAGAACTTCCTCTATGCCCTGTTCGCCGGACAACTCCCCGGTCAGCGTGTCCGCTTCCGGGCAGCGATCGACGGCATGGCCACCGTCTCGACGCAGCGGCGTCGCAGCAGCGAACGGCCGATGAGGTTCACCCGGTTCGCCAACACGACCGACTCCGATCCGGCGCTCGTCGAGGTGCGGGCCCAGGCGCAGGCGTGGGTGGCCGCGCGACCCCGGGAGGCCGCATCGCCGAAGCTGAGCGAGCGGGCGGCGATCGACGAGGTCGTCGCGCGGGGCCGGGTCGGGGGAGCGGAATGGGCGGCGCTCCCGGTGCCGACCCGGGCCGCCATCCTGTGTCGGGCGGGCGACGAACTCGAGAGCCGACGGGCCGACCTGGTCACCGCGATGGCTGCCGAGGGTGGCAAGACCGTCGGGGAGGCCGACCCCGAGGTGTCGGAGGCCGTGGACTTTGCGCGGTGGTATTCGGAGAGGTCCTTCGACCTCGACCCCACGCACAAAGGGCTCATGACCGACGGCGCGCGGTTCGCGCCCCACACCCTGACCCTGGTCACCCCGCCCTGGAATTTTCCGGTCGCCATCCCGGCGGGCGGGGTGCTGGCCGCGCTCGCCGCCGGGTCCGCGGTAATCGTCAAACCCGCGTCGGCGGTGCCGCGCTGCACCGAGATCGTGGTCGAGGCGCTCCACGCGGCTGGCGTACCCGAGGCAGCGCTTCAGGTCGTCCGGCTCGCCGATCGTGCGTTGGGGCGAGAGTTGGTGGCGCATGAGGGCGTCGACGGCGTGGTCCTGACCGGCTCGGCCGAGACCGCCGAGCAGTTCATCGAGTGGCGACGTGGCCGAGCGGGTGGGCATGGCGTGATCGGGGAGACGTCCGGCAAGAACGCGATGATCGTCACCGCCTCCGCAGACTTCGACCTGGCCGTGACCGACCTGGTGAAGTCGGCGTTCGGGCATGCGGGGCAGAAATGTTCGGCGGCCTCCCTGGCGATCCTGGTCGGCGACGTGGTCGACAGTGAGCGCTTCCGTCGCCAGCTCATCGATGCCGTGCAGTCCCTGCGGGTGGGCTATCCGTCTGATCTGGGGGTCGGCATGGGGCCGGTGATCGCCCCGCCGGAGGGCAAGCTCCAGCGCGCTCTGACCTGTCTCGAATCGGGTGAGGAGTGGTGGGTCGAGCCGCAACAGCTCGACCAATCGGGTCGGTTGTGGTCGCCGGGCGTGCGGGCGTGGGTGCAACCGGAGTCGTGGTTTCACCTGACCGAGTGCTTCGGGCCGGTGTTGGGCCTGATGTCGGCGGCCGACCTCGACGAGGCGATCGGGCTGCAGAATCAGGTGGCCTATGGCCTGACCGGCGGACTCCACTCGTTGGACGATCGCGAAATCGAGCACTGGCTCGACCGCGTCCACGTCGGCAATGCCTATGTGAATCGCCACACGACCGGAGCCATCGTGCGGCGTCAGCCGTTCGGTGGCTGGAAGGCCTCGGCGGTCGGTGCGGGAGCCAAGGCCGGTGGCTGGGACTATCTCGGTCAGCTCGGCTCGTGGTCGTCGTCGGGCCGCCCGGTCGAGGGGTCGGACCCGAGTCGGCCGGTGTCACAGGCGGCGGACGACCTGCTCGGCCTCGTCCCTGAGCCGGCCGAGCGCGAGTGGTTGACGAGCGCGGTGCGGTCGGATGCCCGAGTCTGGGGCGACCAACTCGGCGCCAATGCGGATGCCACCGGGCTCCGGGTCGAGTCCAACGTCCTGCGTCACCGGCCGGCGCCCCTCACCGTGCGCGGGCTGGCGGGGGCGCGGCTCGTCGAGGTGCTGCGGGTCGTGTTGGCTGCGATGGCGGTGGGTACGCCAGTCCGCGTCAGTCTGGAGTCCGCTCTCGGTCGCGACGCCATGGCGGCCGACGGCGCCGGCTGGACTCGGCTGACCCGGCTGTTGGAGCCGCTGGAGGACGATGAGGAGTGGGCCGCCCGGATGTCCACCGCCGAGGGTGTCGAGCGTCTCCGGCTGGTCGGGCCCGGTGCGGTCGAGATGGCGGACCGGCTGGTGCGGCCCGGGCTGGTGGTGTTGGCCGGTGAAGTCCTCGCGACCGGGCGCCGGGAGCTGCTCAGCGTGGTCCGCGAGCAGGCGGTCTCCCGCACCTGCCACCGGCACGGTCACCTGCCGCGCTGACGCTGCCGGTCGGCCCGGTCAGGGCACGTCCACCCAGGATTCCCCGACGCGCTCGGGCGTTGCCGCGCCGCCGGTCAGTTCGGCGGCAGCTGCGGTCAGTTCGTGGAGTCCATCTCCCGGGACGCCCAGCCGCAGGGTGACGGCTTCCGCGAATGACGTGTCCAGGACGGCGTACCCACGCGCCCGCAGGTAGGATTCCACCCGACCCGCGACGGCGTGGTCGAGGCTGAGGGTGACTTCCTGCCGGAGTTCGCGCCGGCGTACGCCAGCTTCGGCGAGCCCTAGGCGAACGGCATCCGAATAGGCGCGAACGAGCCCTCCGGCACCGAGGAGCGTGCCGCCGAACCAGCGGGTGACGACGGCGACGACTTCGGTGAGCTCCGCACCGCGCAGGACCTCGAGCATGGGGGCTCCGGCGGTTCCGGCCGGTTCGCCGTCATCGGACGAGCGGGCAGTCATCCCATCCGGGCCCAGAATGAAGGCCGAGCAATGGTGCCGGGCATCCCAGTGCTCTGCGCGCGCCCGCTCGATGACTGCTCGTGCGGAGGATTCGTCATCGACGTGCTCCAGCCGGCACCGGAAGATCGATCGCTTGACCTCGAGGTCGACCTCGGTGGTTCGGGCGATCGTGCGGTAGGAGCTGGTCATTCCGTCAGCCAACCATGAATCCACCGCGACGGAACATGACTCACCCCGCCCGTTGCCTGCCGGGGGGCCAGGACGGGCGGGGTGAGAATCGGGTGTTCGCCTATTCGAAGTCGGAGGCGTTCTTGGTCGGGTCGACCACCTGGCCCGGCTGGTTGTAGCCACTGTCATGGCGCTCGGGGTGGTGCTCGTCATCGCCCAGTTCGGTGACGGGGTCAAAGGGCTCGGGGTCGATGTTCTCGCTGTAGCCTGACGAGTGCTTCTCCGGCTTCTGGTTCTGCACATTCTCCGGGGTGTTGTCGCTCATGACCCTCCTTGAATAGTCGACTTGTCGCTAGTTTGCCATCGGTTGGGCGGCAAAGGAAGACATGCTGGGAGATGCGCTGCGCGGAACCCGGATCGTTCTAGGCTCGGCGCATGATCCCCCTCGCGACCGTCTTCGGGCTTCCCCTGCACCCCCTTGTCATTCACGCCGTTGTGGTTCTGCTTCCCCTCGGGGCGTTGCTGCTGATCGCCTGCATGGCGTGGCCACGATTGCGGGAGAGCTTCGCCACTGCGAGCTTTGCCCTGGTCACCCTGGGGTTCGTGCTGAGCATCGTCGCGAAACTGTCGGGCGGATCGCTCGCGGAGGTCGTGGGCCAGGTCGAGGAGCACGAGGAGTGGGGAGACCGGACCGCATTGGTCGCCTTCCTGCTGATGATCGTCACCGGCGTGTGGTGGTGGCTCCAGCGCCGCGCAGCGACCTATGGCGCGACCGATCGCCAGGAACTCATCCAGAAGGTGATCGGGGGCGCGGGCGTCGTGCTGTCGCTCGCGGTGATCGTCACGACCGTGCTCGCGGGTCACAGCGGGGCGAACCAGGTGTGGGAGAAGCGTCTCTCCATGGCCGGGGCCACCGTGTCGGCCGTGCCCGCACCCGGTGAGGCCGGAGAGCGCGAAGACGGGGGCGAAGGCGGGGCTCCTGCGGCCGAGCCGACCCCTAGCCCGACTCCGTCCCCCAGCCCGACGCCGTCGCCGACCGGCCCCTTCTACACCTTGGCCGACGTGCAGGAACACAACTATCGCCAGTCGTGCTGGGCCGCGGTCGACGGTGGGGTCTATGACCTGACCAACTGGATCCGCCAGCACCCGGGTGGGCAGACCCGCATCCTCAACCTCTGCGGCACCGACGCGACCAGCGCCTTCAACGGACAGCACGGGACCGCGGAGAAGCCCAATGCCCAGCTCGACTCCATGCGCATCGGCACGCTGGCTGGCTGACGGATCACTCCGGCTGACCGGTCACCCTGGCCGCTGATTCGGGCGCTGCTTCCGGGGGGCCGCCTCTCAGAGTTCTGCGGCCGAACCGCGCTGCCGTGCCTCGAAGTCTGCGACATGCCGGCCCGCTCCGGGTGACGTGCCAGATGGCACGAGTTCAAGTGGGGCGCGCGGTGTCGGGGGTGATGTCGTGCCAGCTGGCACCGCTTGGCCTGTCCGTCGGCGGGTCGCGGGGCCCCTGAAGCGCTTGCGCAGCGGAAGCAATTCCATAGTGTCTGCGCATCGGGGCAAAGGTCCCCTCGAATCCAGCGGCGGACCCAAGAAGTCCGGGCGTGGTGACCCAAGCCCGGGCCTTCGGGCGGGGACGAGACCCGGGCGGTCGGGACGTGCGCCGACCCCCGGGCGGGTCGGGACGTGCGCCGACCCCCGGTGCGTCAGTTGGTGCCGTCGGGTTCCGGCGTGGCGTCAGGCTCCGTGGTCGCGGGGGCGGGCTCAGTGGGTTCTTCTGCCGCCTCGATCTCGGCCGGCTGGCCCCGGCGTACGGATTCGAGCAGCAGCTGAGCCACGTCGAGCACCTCGACGTTCTCGCCGTTGCCGTCGGCCTGTTCGGCGGTGAGGCCGTCGGACAGCATCACGCGGCAGAACGGGCACCCCGTGGCGATCGCCGAGTTGGGGGCCTGTCCCAGGACCGTCAGCGCTTCGGTGGTGCGGTTGCGGTTGATGCGCTCGCCGATGCGTTCTTCCATCCACATCCGGGCACCGCCCGCACCGCAGCAGAAGGATGTCGCGCCGTGGCGGGGCATCTCGTTCACCGTGGCTCCGGGGATGGCTCCGAGGAGTTCGCGCGGCGGGGCATATACCTGATTGTGGCGGCCCAGATAGCACGGATCGTGATAGGTGATCGTGCGGCCTGCGGCCGACCCGGCCGGGGCGGCTGCGGTCGTGAGCTTGCCGTCGCGGACCAGGCGGTTGAGCAGCTGGGTGTGGTGGACGACGTCGAGCTCGAGGCCGAGCTGGCGATATTCGTTCTTGAGCGTGTTGAGGCAGTGGGCGCAGGTGGTGACGACCTTCTGGGCCTTGGCCTCGGTCAGAGTTTCCTTGTTTTCCTCCGCGAGCTGCAGATAAACGAACTCGTTGCCGGAACGACGGGCGGAGTCGCCCGTGCAGGTCTCGTTCTTGCCGAGGATGGCGAACGTGACGCCCGCGGTGTGGAGCAACTCGGCAACGGCCTGGGTGGTCTTCTTGGCGCGATCCTCGAACGCGCCGGCGCAGCCGACCCAGAACAGATAATCGACCGACGTGAGGTCTTCGACGTCGGAGCCGACGACCGGGACATCGAAGGGGAGATCCTTCGTCCAGTCGAGGCGGCCCTTCTTGTTGAGATTCCAGGGGTTGCCCTTGGATTCGAGCCCCTTGTAGAGGCCGTTGAGTTCCTCGGGGAATTCCGACTTGACCAGCACCTCAAAGCGGCGCATATCGAGGATGTGATCGACATGCTCGATGTCCACCGGGCACTGCTGCACGCAGGCTCCGCAGGTCGTGCACGCCCACAGCACTTCGGGATCGATGACAGCGAGGGGGCCGTCCTCGCCGACCTGGATCGGGTTGCCGTGGGCCTGTTCGGCCGCGGTCGGCGCCGGTGATCCGATCAGTGGGCGTTCCGACTCCGCCCGGGTGCGTTCGGGCAGCGTGGTGCGCGCCGATTCGGCGGCCTGGAGCCAGGGGGCCTTGGCGTACGCATGTTCGCGCAGGCCCATCATCAGCAGCTTCGGCGAGAGCGGCTTGTCGGTATTCCACGCCGGACACTGGGACTGGCAGCGGCCGCACTCGGTGCAGGACGTGAAGTCGAGCAGCCCCTTCCAGGTGAAGTCCTCGACCTTGCCGACACCAAGGCGCTCGGCATCGTCCTCGTCGAGGTCTTCGAGTGTTTCCATCGTGACCGGCTTGCCGGCCAGGCGCAGCGGGTTGGCCTCGGCGAGCGCCGTGCGGCCGCTGGACTCGCGCTTGAACCAGATGTTGGGCCACGCGGTGAACCGATGCCAGGCCACACCCATCGTCTTGTTGAGGCCCAGCACGATCATCCAGACGAAGGAAATGATGATCTTGATCGCGGCGACGAGGACGATCGCGGTCTCGAGCGTGCCCGCGCTGATGCCGCCCGGGAGCAGCCACCAGGTCAGCGGGAAGTGGATGTGACCCTCGGAATTGCCATAGAAGAGCTGGAACTCCATGGCGCGCAGCAGCAGGATGCAGATGCCGACCCCGAGGATGGTGAGTTCGACATAGATCGCCTGCCACGTGCGGGACCCGAAGAAGCGGCCCTTGCCGATGCCGACTCCGAAGAAGCGGATCGCCATCAGGGCGAGAATCGCGAGCGTGGTCAACCAGGCCATGGCCTCGGTGATCCACTCATAGACGACGAAGTGGCCGATCAGGGGCAGCGCTGCGCGGGGATTGAACAGCTGCATGAACGCGTTCGGCAGCGTGAGAAAAAGAATGAGGAAGCCGAACAGGACGAACCAGTGGGCGAACCCGACCCCGCTCAACTGGAGCATCCGGGTGTGCCCCACCGTCTCGACAACCAGGTTCTTCCAGCGCTGGCCCGGCTCGTCGGATCGCCCGAGTGTCGGCTGGCCGAGTCTGACCACGCCGATGATCCCGGCGATGGCGCGAATGAACAGCGCCAGGCCGACCACGGCGGTCAGCAGTGCGAGCACGATGGCCACGGTTGTCACGGTCACGCTCCCTCGAGTGGTCCTGTGCCGATAACCGTAGTCGTCTCCACTGACGATTCTGCACGGCCTTTCCGGCGGGCGGGAGATTCTCCCTCACCTGACTCTAGCCAATCCGGATCGCCGAACCCAGCAATTGCTGCGCATCAATTTTGGTACGCCTGAGTCGCCGGCCAGCCGAGGACCGCGGCGGCCGAACTCAGCCGGCAGCGGCGGACTGCTGGGCCTGGATGGCCTGGTACGCCGCCTCGGCGGCCCAGTGCACCTTGCGCAGCTCCTTGGCGCGCTTGCGGATGGCCCGCCGATTCACGGTGGAGACGTCCTCGGCGATGACCTTGTCGGCCATGTTCACCGCACTGAGCAGGGCGATGATGCAGGCCTCGCGCACGGTCGGTTCCTCGTTCTTGGCCAGCACGGCGAACAGCCCACTGCGCAGGCGTTGCTCATCACGACCCGGCCCTTCCGGACCTCCCGTTCACCCTTCTCGGTGAGGCGGATCCGGCCGCGGATGGCCAGCTCGGTCGCCAGCGCCCCGGCCAGGACCAACTCGTGATATTGGCCCCGCATCCAGCCCGTGTCGTCGGAGAGCAGCAGAAGGGCGACATCCTCGACGAGCAGCAGCTCACTCATGTGCTGACGCTGACGGCACCCGCGGCTGCAGCCGCTGCGGCCGCACCCTGGACGGCGTCGATCGCGGCCTTCGCGGCCTCGGACGCCCAGTTCTCCTTCATCAACTCCTTGGCGCGCTTGCGGACGGCCTTCTTGTCGATCGTCGACACATCCTCCGCGACGACCTTGTGGGCGACGTCGATGGCCGAGAGGAGCGCGATCAGCGACGCCTGCCGGACCGTGGGCTCCTCGTTCTGGGCGAGCACCCGGAACAGGCCGGCCCGGATCTCGGCCTCGTGGCTGCCGTCCGCAGCGGGGAACTTGTTGAACCCGGCGAACCGGGACTTCTCGTGGCGGAACATGCCGCGCTGGACAAGGCGATCCTGCAGGGGCCGGCGTACCTTCTTGACCAACAACTCGACCGCCTTCTGGGGCTTGCAGTCGGGTTTGGCGGCCAACCGCGCCAGGGCGTCATCGAGGATGTCGTCGTCGGTCGGGGATGCGTCGGTGATCGTCACGCGGCCGGCCTTGTGGGCGGATTCGCCCTCCTCGGTGATCCGTACCCGACCGGCCAGGGCGAGTTCCATCAGCAGGGCGCCGCCGAGGACATAGTCGGCGGACGAATATTCGCGGACGCTCCCGCGGCGGTCGTCGGTGAGCAGCAGCAAGAGATCTTCGGCGATCAGAGTGTCGGACATGGTCTCTCCTCCCGGGTCGAGGCCCATCCTTTCGTACGCCCGAAATCCACGGAGGCGAACCTCCCAACTTGTGCTCACCGATCGGGCAATGCCCTCGACATCTCCCAGATCAGGATCTCGGCGTCGGTGAGCGCGGTGACCCGCTGCCCGCCGTCGGTCAGCCGGGCCGCATCCCCCTGCTCGAGCCGTCCCGCGCCCTCCAGGTCGACTGCGCCGCGGGTGACGAACACATGGAGGTACGCCCCAGAGGGCACGTGCACCACGCCCGTGGACCCAAGCCGAGCGGCATGCAACCCGGCGTACCGACAATGCAGCCCGATCCCCGCCGACTCGCGATGACGGGGCAAACCGGAGACGACGGGCACGAGTTCGCCGGTGGAGAGGGCGGCGTTGACGTCGAACTCGGCGTACGACGGCGTCACATTCGCCTCGTCCGGCACGATCCACATCTGCACGACATGGGCATCGTCGTCGTGCTTCGGGATGCCGGGAAAGTGCTTCCACGCGTCGTTGCGCTCGGAGTGGAGAATGCCCGTGCCGGCAGACATGCGCTGTGCGACACCGGGCGTGATCAGCGCCGTATTGCCCTTGTCATCCGCATGGACGATCGAGCCCGACAGCACCCAGGTGACGACCTCGAGATTGCGGTGCCGGTGGGGATCGAAACCCCAGCCCGCGTCGACGGTGTCCTCGTTGTTGGCCGTGAGGACACCGTGGTGCGTGTTGCGCGGGTGCCCGAAGCGGGGGTCATGTGAGGTCGCCATCGAGAACGACGCCCGTGACGTCAGCCAGTTCAGGCGCGTGATCTCCCGGTCGGCCGAGCGGCGGATATCCATGGCGAGAGGTTACGTCGCGGCCAGTGATGCATACCAATTCGGGATTCGAAGAGATACCATTATCGGTATGACAATGCAGATTGCTGTGCGCCTCCCTGACGAGGTGGTGGAGTTTCTCGATGCGGCGGTGCAGAAGGGGCGTACGCCCAGCCGGGCCGCACTGGTGACCTATGCCCTGGAGAGGGAGATGCGACGACAGGCTGCCGAGGGGGATGCCGAAATTCTTCGACGAGTGGGCTCTGGCGACGACCTGGATGACGTGGTCGCGTGGACCGCCCGCCATGCGGCGTTCGAGGACTGATTCGTGCGCGAGATCTGCTTGGTGCGTCTGGACAAGACGCGTCCAGCTCTGGTGCTCACGCGGTCGGCGGCTCGGGCGGCGATGACCAAAGTCACGGTGGCACCGATCACATCAACGATCAAAGGGCTCTCGAGTGAGGTATCGGTGGGCGCTGAGAACGGTCTCGATCACGCCGGTGTGGTCTCTCTCGACAACGTTGTGACCATCCCAGTGGCACTCCTCGGTCGCACTATCGGGTTCCTGACGCCCCAGCAGGAAGCAGACCTGGCCCGGGCGATCGTGCTGGCCTATGACCTCGACATTCCACTGATGAGCTGACGTCACCGCAGGGCTGCCGAGGTTTTGTCGGAGGGGCGGGTTAGGGTCGAGGGTGTTCGGATCCCCCAACCCCGAGGCACGCGTGCTCCAGTTCGAATCGGTCGCAAAGACCTACCCCGACGGGACCAAAGCCGTCACTGACCTGGATCTGGTGATCCCGTCGGACGGCATCACGGTCCTGGTCGGGCCGTCGGGCTGCGGCAAGACGACCATCCTGCGGATGATCAACCGGATGATCGAGCCCACCGCCGGGCGCATTCTCTGGGACGACCAGCCGATCAAATCGATGCGCAAGACGACGCTGCGCCGCCAGATGGGCTATGTGATCCAGAACGGTGGACTGTTCCCGCATCGCACGGTCCTTGAGAACATCGGCACGGTTCCGAGTCTCCTCGGCTGGGACGACAACAAGACACTGCTGCGCTCGCGCGAGCTGCTCGAGCAGGTCGGCCTGGAGCCCAAGCTCGGCAATCGTTTCCCGGCCCAGCTCTCCGGCGGCCAGCAGCAGCGCGTGGGGGTGGCGCGGGCGCTGGCGGCCGACCCGGATCTGCTGCTGATGGATGAGCCGTTCTCGGCCATCGACCCGGTCGTGCGGGCCGACCTGCAGGCCCTGGTCAAACACCTCCAGCGCGAGCTCAACAAGACCATCGTCATGATCACCCATGACATGGACGAGGCGATCACGATGGGCCACCGCATCGCCGTGCTCCGGCCGGGCGGCATCCTCGCCCAATATGGCCCGCCCGAGGCGATCCTCGACGACCCGGCCGATGACTTCGTGTCCAAATTCGTCGGCAAGGACCGCGGTTATCGGTCCCTTGGATTCGCGGAGGTCCCCAAACCCGAGCTGGCGGGCGTACGCACGGTGCGGAACGCCGAACAGGCCTATGCCGCGAACGCCGACCGCGACCAACCCGTCCTCGTGGTGAGTGCGGAGGGGGAGCCCGAGGGCTGGGCCGATCCCGACCGGCCGGGGCGCGTCCTCGTGCTGGGTGAAACCTTCACCCACCCTGGCGCACCGCTGCGGGACATGGTCGAGGCCGCGCTCACCTCGCCCGTCGGGCGTGCCGTCGCGGTCAACGCGACCGGGCGTTATGTCGGCACGCTCTCCGCCGCCGACGTCATGGACCAGGTCCGCACCTATCGCATGTCCGTCGCCGACCAGCAGCTCAGCCGTCGGATCGCCGCAGAAGAGGAGCCGGAGCCAGAGCCTGCGGAGCAGTCCGGTGCGACCCTGGCGGAGCCGGGCGAGGAGCGTACGCCCGAGGCGGAGGGGTCCACGCCCACCGACGAGCCGACCCCCGATGCGGAAGCGGCCCTGCGCAAGCCGACGGCCGAATGATGGACGATCTCCTCGACTTCGCGTGGATCCAGCGCAACACGGGTGTCATCGCCGACCTGACCGTCCAACACCTGCTCTGGTCGCTGATCGCGGTCGCAGTGGGACTCGCCCTGGCCCTGCCGATCGGCTATCTCGTGCACCGAACCGGCCGCGCGGCGGGGTTCCTGCTCGCTGTCGCGGGCCTGCTCTATGCGATCCCGTCGATCGCGTTGTTCGTGGCGATGCCGCTGGTCCTGGGATCGAAGATTCTCGACCCGATCAATGTGATCGGGGCGCTGACGGTCTATACGTTCGCGCTGCTGGTGCGCAGCGTGTCGGACGGTTTCGCTGACGTTGACCCGCAGGTACGCCAGGCGGCCGTCGCGGTCGGCTATGGCCCCGTCCGGCGGGTTCTGGGCGTCGAGTTCCCCCTGGCGCTGCCGGTGATCTTCTCCGGGCTGCGGGTCGCCACGGTGTCCACGATCTCGCTGGTCGCGGTCGGCGCAGTGATCGGCAACGGTGCGCTCGGGCAGTTGTTCGACCGCGGCTTCCAGTCGGGCTTCGCCACTCCGATCATCGTTGGCATCATCGTGATCCTGGTCATGGCGTTGCTCGCCGACGGGCTGATTCTCCTGATCCAGCGCATCCTGCTGCCGTGGTTCGGGCTCGGGCCGCGCAGCGGGGGCCGGGGCCGACTTCGCCGACGCGTGGGAGCGGCCAAATGAACCTGCTCGAACACCTTCTCGATCCGGCCAACTGGTCGGGTGCCGAGGGCATTCCGGCCCGGATCGGGGAACACCTCACCTATTCGGTGGCTGCCATGGCGCTGGCGATGGTCATCGCGCTGCCGTTGGGCATCCTGATCGGCCACACCCGTCGCGGCAATCTCCTCGTCGCGGGCCTCGCGAACGCCACCCGCGCGCTGCCGACCCTGGGCCTGCTGGTCCTGGTGGTGTTGCTGATGGGCACGGGCATGCTGCCGGTCGTGCTGGCCCTGGCCGTGCTGGCGATCCCGCCGATCCTCAACTCGACCGTGGTCGGCTTCCGCACAGCCGATCCCGACGCCGTCCTGGCAGCGGCGGCGATGGGCATGACGAGCGGGCAACAGATCCGTCAGGTCGAGCTGCCGCTGGCGTCGCCGTTGATCATGTCCGGCCTCCGCAGCGCCACCCTCCAGGTCATCGCGACGGCGACAGTGGCAGCGATGGCGGCCTCGGGTGGCCTCGGTCGCTATGTGCTGGACGGCCAGAAACGGGCCGATGGCTATCCTGAAATGGTCACCGGGGCACTCCTGGTGATGGTGTTGGCCCTCGTGGCCGACCTGCTGCTCGGGGCCTTGACCCGGGTGGCGCAGCGGCGGAGTTCCGGGCGTCGCAGGGTGCGTACCGATCTGTTCGACACGGACGAGGCCGAGCCCGGCCCCGACACCAGAAGCGAAGGAGCTTCCGCATGAAGCGCAGGACATTCCTCTTTCTTTCCGCCGCCGCAGTCCCCGTGATCGCGGGCTGTGGAGCCAACCAGAACCCGCTCGGCCCGAGCGAGTCGCCGGCTGCGGGCGGAACCGGGGGCGGATCGACCGGTCCGGTGGTGGTCGGTTCGGCCAACTTCACCGAGTCGATGGTCCTCGCGGAAGTGTTCGCCCAGGCGATGAAGGCCAAGAACGTCGACGCCTCGACCAAGCACGGCATCGGCAGCCGCGAGGTCTATCTGCGCGCCCTGCGGGATGGGTCGATCCAGGCGGTTCCGGAATACACAGGCAACCTCCTGCAATATCTCGACGCCGAAAACCCGGCCAGCCGTCCCGAGGACATCGTCACCGAACTCAAGGGCGCGGTCGCACCCGATCTGGCCATCCTCGAAGCGGCCAAGGCTGCCAACCAGGACGTCTATTGCGTGACGAAGGCGTATGCCGATGAACACGGCCTCGCCTCACTCGAGGACCTGCAGAAGATCTCGGCCAACGCCGTCCTCGGTGGCCCGGCCGAGCTGAAGGACCGGCCCTATGGTCCGCCCGGGCTCGAGGGCATCTATCGCGCGACGTTCAAGGAGTTCCGCACCTATGACTCCCTCGCGGTCAAGGTCAAGGACCTCACCTCGGGCACGATTCAGGTCGCGACCTTCTTCACCACCGATGCCGCCATCGGCGACAACAACCTGGTCATGCTCGCCGATCCCCAGCTGATGATCCTGCCCCAGCAGGTGGTCCCGCTCGTACGCTCGGATGTCACGTCCAACACCGCCGCTGTCGAAGCAGTCAACGCTGTCCAGGCCATCCTCACCACCGAGGACCTCACGGCCATGAACAAGCGCGTCGACAATGATCGCCTCAGCGCTGCCGAGGCCGCTGCCGAATGGCTGAAGACGAAGAACCTGGGCTGATAACGACGGCTGAGGGGCGAGGAACGAGCGTCTCGAAGCCCTTCGTGTGGAAGATTGGTTGGGGCTTGGACGCCTTCCCGTCGTCGAGTGGATCGATGCCGATCCGCCGTCGGGGTGCACTGGAAGACCCCAAGTCTCGTCGTGGCATCGCAGGGTCGACCTTTCGTCTGGATCGATGACGAGTTGACTGAGAGTGATCGCCGCTGGGTCGACGCCCACCACCCTGCTCCGGTGCTGCTCCTGAAGACGCGCCCGGATGTAGGCCTGACCGCTGACCACCTCCGGCGGACAGCCGATTGGGCAGGTGGCACGCAATCACTTGACCGGCAGGCATCCATTCCGATGTCTGGGGACGGGCGACACGCCGAGGGGCCACATCAAGCCATGCCAAATGGCACGACTGGCCGAGTGTCCGCCTGCGGGGCACTCCGCCAGGACTCGCCACGAACACACGCGGCCCCAGCACGGGCCACGGGGAGAGCACTACTCCGGGCACTCCGCCAGGACCTTCGCGGTCCCCGAGAGCCCCAAGCGGCTCGCCCCGGCGTCGATCATGGCCATGGCCGCGGCATAGTCCCGGATCCCACCGGAGGCCTTGACCCCCAGCCGGTCCCCAACGGTCTCGCGCATGAGGCGTACCGCTTCGACCGACGCACCCCCCGCCGGATGGAACCCTGTGGAGGTCTTCACATAATCCGCCACGGCAGCCTCCGCCGCGTGACAGGCCGCGACGATCTGCTCCTCATTCAGAGCTGCAGACTCGATGATCACCTTCAACAAGGCCCCCGGAATCGCCTCGCGGACAGCCCGGATCTCCGCCTCGACCAGGTCGAAGCGCCCAGCGCGCGCGGCACCGACGTCAATGACCATGTCGACCTCATCCGCGCCATCGGCAACGGCCCGCGCGGCCTCGGCCGCCTTGATCTCCGGCACATGCTTGCCGGACGGGAAACCGGCCACGACGGCGATTTTCACGTCCCCCAACTCCAGCGGCTGGCCGCCCAGCGCTGCTTCGCTGAGCATGTTGGGGGAGATGCAGATGGAGTACGCCCCCAGCTCCACCGCGTCGGCGGCCAACGCCCGCACATCGGCCATCGTGGCCTCGGGCTTGAGCAGGGTGTGGTCGATGTATTGGGCGAGCTGTGCGCGGCTCAGATCGGTCATGGGCACGATCTTTCCATGAGCCGCACCCGCGTCGACCCCGGCCGCGCTTCGGCACGGCATCCCGGGCGACCTGTCAGCAACTACCCTTGCCCTCGTGTCGAACTTCGATTTCGGTGGCGGACAGGCCCCGGGCTATACGCCGCCGATTGCCCATCAGGTCCCGCAGCAGCAGGGTCAGCTGACCCAGCCCGGTCCCAGCGGGCCGCCGCAGCCCCAGCAGCCGCGACCTGACGAGGGCGATACGGCGGGTGCGGGTGCCGGGATCACGCCGATCGGCCTGATCGCGATCCTGGTTCTGCTCCTGCTCATGCTGGGTTTGGCCTTCCTCGGCAACCGGGTGTGGCCGATCAACTCCCGCATCGACTCCGCGTGGCGCGGTGTGGACGGCGTCGCCGGTGACCTGACCAAGACGCTCCGCGGCGAGGGTTTCACCTGCTCCGACGAGAACACCTTGGTCGACCAGCACTATCACCGCCTCTGCTCCCGTTATGACTCCGCCGGAAAGCTCGCGATCGAGTTCGCGGGCCCGAAGAGCGGTGAGGTGATGCGGGTGTACGCCTGGACTGACGGCCAGTGGACCCCCGAAGCCCGCGACGCCGTGGAGCGCGCGATCAGTGCCAGCGTCCCCGACGCGACCTCGCAGCAGGCGGCCCGGGCGATCATCGGCAGCGGACCCAACTCGACCCAGTCGACGAAGGGTCCATGGGGCAGCGCGCAGTTCGTCGACGGCGTCTTCACCGTCGCCCGCACCTGGCCGGGCCCGAGCGATTCCGCGCTCATCCCCGGCAGCGCCGCCGAGGTCAAGGCCAACGCCGAAGCAGAGGGTTATCGCTGCGACACGGCCGAGCCGATGGTGTGCACGCGTACCGCCAATGGTGGCAACTGGAAGGTCACCGTGACCGAGTCGCCCAACCCGGCGTACCTCTCCCGCATCACCTTCGACGCCTCCGTCACCGACTCGGCCCGCATCGACCCGGCCCAGGAGATCGAGACCGTGCTCCCCAACAGCGCCGAGCGCAACCGGATCAAGTGGTTCGTCTCGACCGGAGATGGCAATACCGGAGGCGCCGGGTTCGCCAAGGGGATCGTCACCGACTATCGCGTGACCGGCAGCGGCAACGCCAAGTCGCGCGTGGTCGTCGACGCCTACGCCCCGTGTCGTCCCGACCCGACGACCAACGCCCGGAGCTGCTGACCCCTACGCGAAGCGGGCGCGGGAGCGCTCCTTGGCCTTGGCCGCCTCCTCCTCGCGGTTCTTGGGCGGGGCGGTGGTGACGAGTTCGTCGACGAGCTGGCGCGTGATCTCGGTGACCGCAGCGACGGCCCGATCGAACGCGTCCTGATTGGCCTGGCTCGGCTTGGTGGTCCCGGCGATCTTGCGGACGTATTGCAGCGCGGCAGCAGCGACCTCCTCGTCGGTCGCCGGCGGCTCGAAGTTGTGCAGGGTTCGGATATTGCGGCACATGCTCCCAGCGTGACACGGGTCAGGCGCGGGGGAGGCGGAGGGTGAAGACCGTACGCCCCGGGGCCGAGTCCACGGTCGCCGATCCGCCGTGGGCCTCCATGACCGCGGCGACGATCGCGAGGCCGAGCCCGGTGGAGTCCTTCGAGCGCCCGGAGCGCGTCCGGGCGGCGTCGGCCCGGGTGAATCGTTCGAACACCGAGTCCCTGATCTCGGCCGGGACGCCGGGCCCGTTGTCGGTTACCGTGACGACCACCCAGAGGCCCTCCACCCGCACCGCGGTAGTGACCTCGGTCCCGGCCGGGGTGTGTCTGCCCGCGTTCGCGAGGAGATTGGCGACGACCTGATGGAATCGATGCCGATCGGCGCGCGCCAGGACTGGCGACTCCGGCACGTCGATGCCCCAGTCGTGGTCCGGCTCGGCCGCCTGGGCATCGCTGGTGGCATTGAGCACGATCTCGCCCACATCGACCGGACCCAGGTCCAGATCCGGCCGCGAATCCAGCCGGGCCAGCAGCAGGAGGTCCTCGACCAGGTGGGACATGCGCTCGGCTTCCGTATGCGTGCGCTCCACCGCATGGGCCGCGTCCGTCGGCAGCTCGCCCTTCATGCGGCGGCCCAGTTCGGCATATCCGAGGATGGCCGCCAACGGGTTCCGCAGCTCGTGGGAGGCGTCGGCGACGAACTGGCGTACGCGGGTCTCACTCGCCTGGCGCGCAGCGAGCGCACCCTCGACCCGGCCCAGCAGATGATTCAGCGCCTGCCCCACGCGGCCGACCTCCGAGCGGGGATCGGCGTCCTCGGGTGCCACGCGCTCGCGGAGCTCGACCTCGCCCCGGCTCAGCTCCAACCCGGAGACGCGGTTGGCCGTCGCAGCCAGGCGGTTGAGGGGGGCGAGGCTGCGGACAACGACGGTACGCAACACCAGCGCCGCGACCGCCAGGGCGATCAGGGTGAGTGTGATGGCCAGCCCGAGCATCTCCTCGAGCGCATGCATGACCTCGTTCAGCGGCAGCGCCACGACGCGGACCGATTCGCCCACGGGGAGCGCCATCGCCCGATAGGGCCCATATCCCTCGAGTCGCACGGTCCGGGGCGTCCCGTCGGCGGGCAGCGCGACCAGTGTCCGGGCAGCGCGGACGTCGAGGCGTTCCACCCCGCGGCCCGAGTCGGTCAGGATGCCCGCGAGGACCTCATTGTCATGGATGTTCAGGACGATCGTTCCAGCCGCCTGCCCGGGCGGCAGTTGGATGAAGCCGTCGTCGGAGTGATCCGGGATCCGCCGGTCCTGGCGCTGGAAGGCGGCGTCGAGCTGGCGGTCGACGCTGCGCATCAGGCTCTCGCCGGTCGCGAGCAGGGTGAATGCGGACAGGCCGACAGCGACGAGCGTGACCAGCAGCACGGTGCGGACGAGCAGGCGGCGGCCGAGCGTACCCGGACCGAGCGGGGAGGGTTCGCGTGCCGGTGCGCCGGGGCTTCCGTGCTGCGACATGTCAGGCTGCCGGGCGCAGGACATAGCCGGCGCCCCGCATGGTGTGGATCATGGGTGGCCGGTTGAGGTCGATCTTCTTGCGGAGGTAGGAGATGTAGAGCTCGACGACGTTGGCCTGGCCACCGAAGTCGTAGTTCCAGACCCGATCGAGGATCTGGGCCTTCGACAGGACGCGCCGGGGATTGCGCATCAGATAGCGCAGCAACTCGAACTCGGTCGCGGTGAGCTGGATGTCCTCACCGCCGCGCGACACCTCATGGGAATCCTCGTCGAGGGTCAGGTCCCCGACGACCAGGACGGAGTCGTCCCGGGGCAGGGTGGCGCCTGCGCGACGGAGGATGCCGCGGGTGCGGGCGATGAGCTCCTCCAGCGAGAACGGCTTGGTGACATAGTCGTCGCCGCCGGCGGTCAGTCCGTTGACCCGGTCGGCGACCTCGTCGCGGGCGGTGAGGAAGATGACCGGGACATCCGGCTGGAACGCCCGGATGCGGCGCATGACCTCGAGGCCGTCGAAGTCGGGGAGCATCATGTCGAGGACCAGGACATCGGGCTGGACCGATCGCGCGACGCGCACGGCCTCGTTGCCGGAGCCGGCCGTGGACACATCCCAGCCCTCATAGCGCATCGCCATCGACAAAAGGTCGGTGATGCTGGCTTCGTCGTCGACGGTGAGCACCCGGATCGGGGACCCGTCGGGCCTGGTCAGGCGGTCGTCGGTGCGGGACATGGTCCCAGCGTGACACCGGTGGATGGGCCCTCGCTATGGGTTTCCTGTGAGCCGGCTGTGTGGAACCGGTCACTCCCACGGGTCATGCCGGGCCGGAGTCGGTGGCCGGTCGCCGACGCGTGGTGCCGAAATCGTCGTCCAGCAGGGAATCCCCGGCGTCCTTGTTGCGGCGGAAGAGCCGGTCGATCGCGAGGCGACCCGCCCCGAACACGGCCAGCAGCAGGGCGAGGCAGGCCTGGATCACGTTGTATTCGTAGCCACCGTTCTCGAGCCAGGGGCCCCGGAACCACCGCGTATAGGAGATCACCAGTCCCTGCTGCACCACGATCGCAAGCGCCACCACGGGGGTCAACAGGCCGAACACCAGGAAGACGCCGCCGATGATCTCCAGGAGCGTCGCGCCCCAGGCGAGCAGCTCGGGCTGGGGCGTACCGAACTGGCGGAGCCAGTCGATCTGGGCCTGCATGCCCCCCTCGCCGGTCCAGCGACGCCATCCGCGGAACACGAGGGCCAGCCCCAGCGCGACGCGTGCGATCAACAGGGCGAGATCCCGAAGGACCTGCAGGAATCCGGACATGATCAACCTTCCGTGGTGCGGTTCGCGCCCAGACTAGCGATTGTTGCGCCCCTTCCAGTGGCGACGAACCGCACGTGATCTCCGACTCCTCCCTAGGTAGACAACGATCATGATCCTAAGTAGAGTTCGATCATGGAGAAGATCCGGATGTCGACCACGACGAAGCTCGTCCTGCAGGTGTTGCTCGACCACGATGAGGCGTATGGTCTGGAGATCTGCCAGCAGGCAGGACTGGCGACCGGCACGGTCCACCCGATCCTCGCCCGCCTGGAGCGCGCTGGTTGGGCGACGTCGCAGTGGGAGGACATCGATCCCAGCGCCGAGGGGCGTCCGGCGCGGCGGTATTACCGGCTGACGCCCGAGGGCGCTCCCGCCGCGACGCGTGCGCTGGCCAAGTCCCCGGCCCCCGGTGGCTCCCGCCGGATCGTCACCCCGCTCGTCGCCCCGCTCGGGTCGGCATGAGTGCGACGGAGCGGCTCCTCACAGCGGCGGTACGCCTGCTCCCTGCCGCCGAGCGTGAGCGCTATCGGCGCGAGTTCGCGGCCGAGGCAGCGGACCTGCCCGAATCCGAGCGGCTGGCGTACGCCCTGCGGGTCCTGATCTTCGCGCCGCGCCTGCGCTGGTCGATCCATCCCGCCTCGGCGCGCCTGGCCCGTCGCGTGGTTGCCTTGGCCGGTGTGTTGGCGCTGATCTCCGGCGGGGCGGTGGCGTACGCCGTGCAGCGCGACCGGCTCATCAGGGCGCCTGTGGCCGTCGCCGATACCCGCGGAGAGGCCCCTCGGATCACGTGGACCTTTGCGGTCGATCCGGCTGTTGCCGGGCCCTATCGCACGTCGGCGATGGCTGGTGAGGACGTGCTGGTGGTCAGTGGCTCCGACTTGGTGGGCGTGGACCCCGCTGTCGGCCGCGAGCTCTGGCGCCACACCAAGTCCGAACTCAACGGCCCGGTGCGGACCGGGTATGCCGCCGCACCCGAGGACTCGTGGTTGGGCGGCGCGCCCATCGCCGGGACGAACCTGATCGGCACGGCGGCGCTCGGAGGCCAGCAGTCCATCGAGGATGCGGACGTCCGAGGCGCGTTGGTCGACGCCCGGACCGGTGAGATCCGGCTGCGGGCGCGGGAGCTCGGCCTCCCGGCCGGTGCCCATGGCGCGTTTGCCGGCGGCATCGTCTCGGTGGTTCCGGAGACCCTCGAGGAGTGCGGCCCGGGGAAGGTGACACTGCGAGGTTTGGACGGGCAGGTGCGCTGGACCAGCACGGTCCGGGGTTGGCCGTCGCCCCAGGAGACCAGGGTGAACGGCGACCGGATGTTCCTCGGCGCAGCGCCGACGGGCTTCGGTGAGCTCCGTGCCGCAGCCGTTGTTGACGCAGCGACGGGACGCGTCATCGACGAGACCGACTGCGACCGCTTCCTCGCCATCGGGTTCCTGCCGCGGCCCGGCGGTGGTTGGCTCCGCGTGCACGACCCGCTGCCGCCGGAGGGGGCTGAGCAACGCGGGCCGTCCCGGACGCAGGCGTTCGATGCGGAGGGCAAGGAGCTCTGGGCGCGGGACGTCGGCGTCGCCACGGTCGGTGACCTGATCCTCGAAACCGAGACGGATGATCAGGGCAACGTGCTGACCGTACGCCGGCTCGACCCGGGCACCGGTCTGCCGTTCTGGCCCGAGGCGATCCCTGCGGCCCGGGTAGTTCCCGCGGGGGACAGGGTCGTGCTCATTCAGCGATTCGACGACGAAGCCGGTGTGAGCATCGTCGATGCGGCGACAGGCGTGGGTGTGGGTGCAGGTCGTCCCGGATATCGCGTCGGGGAGGTCTTCGTGCACGACGGGCTCGTCCTGGTGACCGAGGACCCGGTGAGCAGCGGCGAGGTGCCGCGACCGTTCCCGGTGACGGCGTACGCCCTCGGCACCGGCGATGAGGCCTGGCGAGTGACCTTCACGCGAGGGACCGAACTTCTGCCGGTGGGGGACCATCTGGTCCTGGTGGATCGGATAGCCGGGCTTGCCCACGGGTTGGGCTGATTGAGGGGGACTGTCGCGCCGTGTCCCCCACAAGAGGGACAACTGCGCGTGACGATTGGCTCTAGAGTTTGTTCGGAAGAGAAGGGAGCCAATATGGCGAATGGTTTTACCTACGACCCACCCACCTTGTCCAAGGCGAGCAATGACCTGCGTTCGGGGTCCGCGAACGTAGAAGCTGAGCTCGGTCGGCTTCGGCGAGGCGTCGGACCGCTGGAAGCTGCCTTCAAGGGCCAGGCGGGTGACAACTTTAGGGCGCTTTTTGCTGAGTGGGAGCGATCCGGAAAAGCGCTCAAGGAGAGTTTGGAAGGCCTCAGCAATATGCTGGGGGCGGCTGCCAAGAATGCCGAAGAGATGGAACAGGCTAACGCTCGGATGATGCAAAGCTGAATCGGCCGGAAGGTAGGGCCGAAGGGTTGACCCATGGGTCCCATTGGCGTCAGGTCAGCACCGAGGGAATGCGTCTCAGCAGCAGGGTCAGCCCCAGGGCCACGAGCCACAGCACACCGACGAGCAGGGTGACCCCCGGCCAATGACCCTGGGTCCAGGCCACGCCGGCGACGCTGCCGAAGACGGACGAGCCGAGATAGTACGCAAACAGATAGAGCGATGCCGCCTGCCCCGCGCCTCCACCCCGGGCCGCGGAGCGGGCGGCGACCCAGCCGGACGCGACGCCATGCGCGGCGAAGAATCCGGCTGTCAGCACGATCATCCCGATGATGACCACCACCAGCGGCCGGAACGCCATGAGCCCCAGCCCCCCGAGACACACCACCACGGCCCACGGCACAACGCGCCGCCGATCATGCCGATCCGCGAGCCGGCCGGCGTACGAACTCGAGAACGAGCCCACCGCGTAACTCAGGAACACCATCGATGCCAGAGTGAGTGGCAGCGAATAGGGCGGTCCCTCCAGCCGGAATCCCACCGCGTTGTAGACCGCCACGAACCCGCCCATCAGCGTCCCGGACACGCCATACAGCGCCAACAAAGCCGGATCCGACAGTGCCTTGCGGAACAGCCCCACGATCTGGGCGGGCCGCGCAGCCACGGGGCGGAAGTTCCGTGACTTCGGCAGCAATATCAACACGGTCACCGCACACGCCAACCCCAGCAGCCCGATCACCGCGGTCGCCCAGCGCCAGCCGAGCAGATCGGCGACGGTGCCGACGATCAGGCGTCCGCTCATGCCGCCCAGGGCGGTGCCACCGATATAGAGCCCGGTGGCGCGGGAGGCGGCGGAGGTGTGGACTTCCTCGCGGAGGTACGCCGTCGCGACGGCCGGCAGGCCCGCCAAAGCAAAGCCCTGCAAGGCCCGCAGCCCCAACAGGACCTCCCAGGTCGGCGCGAAAGCACACGCGATCCCCACGGCACTGGAGGCGAACAGCGACAGGTGCATCAATCGCGTCCGCCCCCACACCTCCGTCGCCGGACCCGCGAGCAGCAGCGCGATTCCCAACCCGAAGGTCCCGAACGAGACACTCAAAGTGGCCGTGGCGGCATCCACCCGGAACCGGGTGGCGAGTTCGGGCAGCAACGGTTGCGGCACATAGAGCAACGCGAACGTCGCCAGACCGGCGAGGAACAGGGCGAGGGTGATCCGACGATAGGCGGGATCGCCCGGGCGGTGGCCCGGGAGCCGATCGGGGGTGTCGCCAGTGGTCAGTTCTCGCCTCCGCGGACGAAATTCTGGAGGGTCGTGAAGTTGCCGGGCGCGCCCCGGTGCGCGTCATCGGCCAGCGAATGCAGATAGTCGAGGACGCGGACATCCTCCTCCGGAGGCAACACGGCAAGCGTGCGCGCGATGGCGATCGCCGTGCGGGAACTGTGGGCGGCGTTCCACAACAGCTCGGGGGCCGGCAGCTTGGCGGAAGCCTGTTTCACAGTGCGGTTGTAGATGTCGATCTCGCCCTCGATGTCGATGAGCGCCCGGGCATGATCGCCGCGGACCTGCAACACATGCTCGGCCTGGGCAGCGCCCTGGCGCATGCGGGCCATCAGGGACAGGGCAGCGGCCACGACCGCGACGCCGATCATGAATCCGAAGATCAGCATGGGTGAGACGAACTGGTTGTCGAAGACGGTGGTGATCCACCACCCGACCCCGGCGCCGACGGCGAGCAGCAGGGCCGTGGGCAGGGCCACCTGGCCAAGAAGTACGCGTGGGTTGAACGGCGCGAACGTCAACGAAGCCACGCGACGATGGCGGCGACTGAGGCCCGGATTGGTCATGGTCCAGACCGGCCCACCCGAACCCCGAGTCACCCAGCGGGTCGCCCGCAAAGGCGGAAGCTTCTCGGTCGATGGGGGCCGCGCAGGCTGGGCGTTGGGATCGATCAGGACTGTGCGGCCATCCATTGGCAAACCCTCCTCCGGCTGCGACATCGCCTTTCAGCGTACCCCCGGGAGGATCGCGAGCCCGCCCATCGAGCCGCACTCCGGCTACCCGGCCCGCCGTTGCCGAATGGTGACTTGGCAAGTTCCGGAAACTGCTTACCACCCTGAGCATTCTCAAGTTGAATCAGGGTCACCCGAGGATCCGGACGATCACCTGAACCTCCAGGGAGCAGCTCGGCAACGATGCCGATCAGCCGCGGAAGGAGAACTGATGTCGACCCCCACTTCGACGGCGCCGCCGCCGAGCACGCAAAAGCTTTCCAACGGGCGCGTGATTTCGTACGCCCTCGGCGACGTCGCCAACAACCTGTCGTTCATGATGACGTCGCTGTTCCTGATGGCGTACATGACCGATATCGCCGGCCTGTCGGGCGCGGTGGCCGGCACGATCTATGGCGTCACCAAGATCTGGGCCGGCATCTCCGACCTGATCGCGGGCCAGACCGTTGACCGGGCGAACACCCGCTGGGGCCGACTCCGTCCCTGGCTGCTGTGGGGCAGCTTGCCCCTGGCGGCCGTGCTGGTCGCGCTGTTCAGCACCCCGGCAAGCCTGGGACCGGGCGCGACGATCGCCTGGATCCTGCTGCTCGACTGCGCCTTCCAGCTCTGCTATTCGTTCGTGAACATTCCCTATGGCTCGCTGTCCGCGGCCATGACCCAGAGCGCGGTTGACCGTTCCCGCCTCGCCGGTGCGCGTTCGATCGCCTCCTCGATCACCGGTGTCGTGCTGGCGATCGCCGTGGCCCCGCAGTTCGGCAAGGACGTGCTGGCCAACACCCCCGAGGCCGAGCTCCGACTCAAGTTCACCATCGTCATCGCGATCGTCGCCGCCGTCGCCGTGGTGCTCTATCTGATCTGCTTCGCCAACACCCGCGAGACCGTGCAGCGGCCGCCGGGCAAGGTGAAGATGTCCGAGACCTTCAAGATGATCGGCAAGAACCAGCCGCTGCTGGTGCTCTGTCTCGGTGCGCTGTTCCTGTTGGCCGCGATGTTCACCCTCATGGCCGTGCAGATGTACTACGCCCGCACGGTTCTCGGTGGTGCCGCCAACTTCATCTGGCTCCAGCTCGGCAACACCGTGGGCACCATCCTGATCGCGTCTTTCGTGCCCGCGATCACTCGCAGGCTGGGCAAGCGAATCGGCTATGTGATGTGCGCGATGGTCGCGATCGTGGCCTATCTGATCATCGCCAATGTGCCGGGTCCGGGCGCTGACGGCTCGCGCTCCGCTGCCCTGGCGGTCGCCATCGGCGCCTTCGTGATCTACGGCATCGGTGTCGGCGGCACGAACGCGCTGATGTTCTCCATGCAGGCCGACACGGTCGACTATGGCGAATGGAAGACCGGCACGCGCGCCGAGGGCGCGGCGTACTCGATCCTGTCCTTCGTCCGCAAGTGCGGTCAGGGCGTCGGTGGCTGGGTCGGCGGCATCGTGATCGGCATGTACGGATACACCAACGACCAGGAAAAGCTCAACGCCGACCCGGCATTGGCCGCGTCGGTCGAGCAGGGCATTCGCGTGGCCGCAGGGTATGTGCCGGCTGCGTTCGCCGTGCTCGCCGCGCTGGTGATCTTCTTCTATCCGCTCACGGCCGGCAAACACGCAGATATCGTGCGCGACCTGCTTGCGCGGCGTACGCAGGCGAGCGTGGCCGACGCCGACTCCGAGGTCGTCGACATCAACACCGCCGGCATGCTCGTTGCGAAGCGTCCGGTCATCACGATCAACCAGCAGTACGGCGCCGGCGGCATCTATGTCGGTGAGCGGGTCGCCGAACGGCTGGGCGTACCCTTCGTCGGCTCCCGCTTCACCTCCAAGGAGCTCGAGAGCATCGACCAGGCCGCAGAGGCTGAACCGACAATGAACCGGTGGCTGTGGGACTTCGCCCACACCAGCAATGCCGACATCGACGCCGCTGTCCGGGCGGACGCGGAGTCGAACACGCGGGTCGTGCGGCAGAACACCGAGGAGATCATCGACCATGTGAAGGATGATGGCGGCGTGATCCTCGGCCGCGATGCCACGCGGGTGCTGGCCTATATGCGAGGTGCCTATCACGTCCGGCTCGAGGCCCCGGTCCGCGTGCGGATCGACAGGGCTGCCGAGTCCGCGGGGATCTCCCGTGAGGTGGCCGCACAGCGCCAGTCGCGTGAGGACCGCATGCGCAACGAGATGTCCGCCCGCCTGATGAAATACGACGCGACCGATCCGCAGTACTACGACGCCGTCATCAACACCGGGGACACGTCCCTCGACGATGTCGTCGACCGGATCGTCGCCGACTACCGCGCGAAATATCCGGATCTGAACAACTGACGATCGGGTACGCCAGGACCCCGCCGGGAGATTCTTCCGGCGGGGTCCTGTTTGTGGCCAGGATGCAGCCTCAGGACGAGGGTTTGGCCAGGAACCGACGCACGGCGTCGTTGAAAAGCGCGGGCTGGGTGAGATGCGACGGCTCGTAGGCGTTCTTCAGGACCTCGAGCCGGGCATCCGGAATGGTCATCGCCAGCCGCCGGCCCAGAGCCACGAGCCAGGGCGCGCTATCGCCGACGAGACACAGGGTCGGGCAGGTGAGCGTACGCAGCTCGGCGGCGAACCGGATCGACGTATAGGCCTTGAACTGCTGGCGCAGCTCCGGCAACCGTGCGGTCCGCATCTGATCGGCCAGGATCTTTCCAGCGGCTGGCCAGCGCACATAGGCATTCAGCGTGGCGCCCGCGAGAAACTTGCGCGGCAGGGCCCGGTAGGCGAGGGAGCTGCTCCGGATGGCGAGTGCGAGGGCCTTCTCCGTCGGCGTACGCGCGGTCGTGTCACCCCACGTGTCACACAGGACGAGACGCCGCACGGACGCCGGATGGTCCAGGGCGAAGCGCTGGGCGATCGCACCCCCATAGCCGACCCCGACGATGTGGGCTCGGCGCACCGCCAGGTCGCGGAGCAGCAGGGCGATCTCGTTGGCCTGGGCGCGGATGATCTCCTCGACGGGCGAGTCGAGATCGGCGGCGTCACCATTGCCGGTAAGGGTCACCGCGATCGTGCGATAGTCGCGGGAGAACTCCGCGAGTTGGGTCTCGAAGAGCGCGGCCGTGCCGCCCAGCGGCGGGATGAATACCAGCGATTCACCGAAGCCGCGCTCGACGTGGGTGGTCATGGCACCAGTATGACGATTCCGGCGACGAGCCGGGGCTCCGGGCGAACCCGGAGCCCCACCCCATCACTGGGAGGTGGACTGCTGCTGATCGGCGTTGGTGGTGGCGGTCGTTGACGCCGTCCCGAGGGCCTGGGCGACGTTCCGGAGAGCCGGGACGTGCGTCGACTGCCAGTCGTTGCGGAAGCGGTCGGCGTCGGGGCCGCGCCAGATGCTCTGGTTGGTGACCTCGGGGGTGAGCCGGGTCATGATCTGTTCGATCTCGTCGGAGGCGCGCTGGAGCTGGGTGGCCAGCTGACGGACGGCATCGATCTCCATGCCGAAGAAGTTGGCGGTCATGGTGTTCCTTTCGGGTTGGGTGGTCATCGGTGACCGGGTGGGTTGGTGGGTGGACAGGATCAGGGGTTGGGGCGCATCACTCCGGCCACGGCAGTTGCACGCGGTCGGCGTGGCCGGAGCGCACCCAGAATCCGCGTCCGGGTGGGAAGTCCCGGCGTCGGATGCGGGTGGGCAGCGAGGTGCGGAGCAGCACATCGCCGTCGGAGGCATCGGGCTGGAGCAGCAGGCCGGTGCGCGCGTTCTTGAAGGCGGGGGAGAGCTGGAAGCCGCCGCTGTTCCAGGTGCTCGATTCGCCCTCGCCGACCGCGAACTGGTTGTTGCGGCGGCAGGCGGTCAGCAACTCGACCAGCTTGCCCTCGGCCGGGGTATTGCCGAATTCCGCCTGGGACTCGATGAAGACCGCGAGCTCCGTCGGGGACGTCGCACCCGCAGCCTCGGCGATCAGGGCGTCGAGGCCGGCCGCGACCGAGTCGGATCCGACAGCGGTCTGCGACCAGACGGCATCGTCGGCCAGTGGCGTCGGACCGGGGCTGAGCAGGACCAGGCGTACGCCCGGCCGCCAGCGCCGCAACGAATGCGCCAGCCACTTCAGCGCCGTGGTGCGCCCCGATTGGCCGGGGCCGGAGACGATGGCAATGCCGCTCGGCTCGAAGCCCATCGGTTGCAGCGTGGCATCGGCCAGGCCCAACACCGGACGCCCGCCGACCACGTCGGGCAGGTCGGCCGTTGCGACCTCGGACGGCAGCGAACGGATCTTCTCGGGACGCACCGGATGGTGCTGTCCGGCAATCTGGACGAGCCCCTCGAGCCACCGCACCTGCGCCGCGAGGTTGGGGTTGTCGCCGAGGGTGGCGAGCTGGAGCTCCTGGGGATTGTCGGCCTGCATCGCGCGCCCGGGCGGGCTGGTCGGGCCCAGCACATCGCGGGGGAGGCCCTGCAGGCTGTAGCTGTCGTCATCCGCCTGACGCAGGATCACCCGACGCGTGAACGCCGAGCCGATGGAGTTGGGGACCGCGCCCGGTCGGTCAGCAGTCATCGCGAAATGAATCCCGACTGAGCGCCCGTCGACGAGCAGGCGCTGGAAAGCGCCATAGAGCTCCAGACGCCCCGAGGTGGACTCATAGTCGGCGCGGAACGTGCCGAATCCGTCCAGGAGGATCAACAGCCGGGGCTCATCGGGATGTCCGCCGGAGCGATACTCGGCCAGCGTGCTCGCGGCCACGGCCGAATAACGCACCGCCCGCTCATCGGCCACCCCGACCAGGTGGCGGATCAACCTGGCCACGCGCTCGTCGTCGTCGCCGGACACGATCGAGCCGACATTGGGCAGCACGTTCAGCGGGCTCAGCCCACCACCGGCGAAATCAAGCCCATAGACATGCACCGGACCGCTGCGGGGCGTGATGGCCGAGGCGACCGCGAGCGTACGCAGCGCTGAACTCTTCCCCGAACCGGAGGCCCCCACGAAAAGGATGTTGCCGTCGGCGTCGGGGCGGAAATATTCGATGTGCTGGCTCTGGGTGTCCGGGTCGTCGAGCATGCCGAGCACGAGTTGGGCATCGCCCCGCGGGCGGAGCGCGGTCAGGTCATAGAGCTCGGCGAGCGGAGGCAGCCAGGGCTTGCGGGGTTCGGGTACGCCCGACTGCCGCGCCGCCGCGGCCACGGTTCCGACGACTCGTTCGATGTCCTCCGGAAGCTCACCCGTCACGGTCTGCCTGGCGGGCAACTGCCATTCGCGATCGGCACCGAATCCGAGCTCGGCCACGATCACCGGCGCTGCCACGGGCTCATCGGGGGTCTTCGACCCCGGATAGGCCGACTGGAACTGCCAAATGCGGCCCGGACCGGTCTTGGCGGCGCCGCGGCCGGGGACGGCCGGGTCGAAGTGGGCGGCCATGGGGGTGCCGAGGACATCGGAGGAGTCCGACTCGTCGGCCATTCGCAGGGCCACGCGGAGGTTGGTATTGGCCCGGAGATTGTCCTTGATCACGCCTGCCGGCCGCTGGGTTGCCATGATCAGGTGGAGACCCAGGGATCGACCGCGTTGCGCGACATCGACGACGCCGTCGACGAACTCCGGGACCTCGCCCGCGAGCGCAGCGAACTCGTCGATCACGATCACCAGGCTCGGCGGGCAGTCCGGGTCGCCCCGGCCCTCCAGCTCCAGGAGGTCCTTGGCCTGTTTGGCGTTGAGCAGTTCCTCGCGGTGCTTGATCTCGGCCTTGAGGCTGCGCAGGGCGCGCCGGACGAGTGCGGGGCTGAGGTCGGTGACCATGCCGACGGCGTGGGGCAGGTCGATACAGCGGCTGAACGCCGTCCCGCCCTTGTAGTCCACGAACAGGAACGTCACCCGGTCCGGGCTGTAGGCGTGGGCCATGCCCAGCACCCACGCCTGCAGGAACTCCGACTTGCCGGCGCCGGTGGTGCCGCCGACGAGGGCGTGGGGACCCTGCGTACGCAGGTCGAGAGTGAACGCCTCCACACCGTTGTGACCCACCTGGGCGCGGAGACTGCTCTTCTGCTCCAACTTGCGGGGCGGACTGTCACGCACGACGAGGGACTGGTTCTCCCGCCACCTCGACACCACGATGTCCGGGTCATCGGCCGCCTCCTTGCCCAGGAGCGACACCACCGGAACGTTGCGCGGGAGATCGGACTCGTCCTCGACCGGCGCTCCCGCATCCACCAGTGGTGCCATGCGCCTGGCCAGGGCATCCGCGGTCTCGAGCGCGACCGACTCACAGGCGACCGGCCGCACGAGTTGTTCGGAGCGCACCTGTCCGACCTGGGTGAGGCGGCCGTCCCCCACATCGAGCCAGCTGCGGCAGGCTCCCGGGATTCCCGCCCGGCGCTCCGAGACCCAGAGGACATGGACGCCGACATCCGGTCCGTTCTCCGCGATCCGGGTCAGGCGGGCCTGGCCCACCAGGGGCTGGTCGGCGATCACGACGATGCTCGGCAGCACCGGGGCGGGAATCTCGTCCTGGGTGCCCTCGGGTCCCCGGTTCGTGGCCCGGGCACCCTCGGAACGCTGGGCCACCAGATCTTCGAGCGCGTCCACCATCGCGCGTCCGGTGCCCGGGTCGGCCGACAGGTGGATCCCGAGCGGCGAGTGGGGTGAGGACGTGTGGGGCAACCACTCCAACCATCGCCAGCGCTGCCGGCCCGCGGCGGAGGTCAGGCAGCACAGCACGACTTCCGCCGGCGAATGCAGGGCGGCCAGGTGCGTGACGGTGGCTCGCGCGACCCCGGACACCGCGTCCGGATTGCCGCACAGGCCCAGACCTCCGGCGCTGCGGAGGTCGGCCACGACCGGCATGCCGTCGATCCACGCGAAATTGTCGGCGACCTCCTGGCGGGCCGCGATCAGTTCGGGCAACGCCTCCGCCCCCGCGCGACCGGGGTCGACGACAGTGGCGGGGCGTACGCGGCCGAGACCCAACCTGATCTGCAGGAACTCGGGATGTTCCGGCCGTCGCGACCACAGCAGTTCGCCGAGGCCGGAGACGGCACCGATGGACTCCTCGACGGACGGATGCTGGGCGAGGGCCTGGGCCCGCTCGGTCTGGTGGGCCGTGGTCAGGTCGGTCGTGGCCTGCTCGAGGGCCGCGTTGAACCGGGCGGTCTGCTGCTTGACCCGGGCCTTCCGGTCGGCGCGTTGGGCGAGCCAATTGCCGATCATGAGCAGGGGGCTCATCGCCAGGAACAGGACACTCATCATGTTGCGCGTGACCGCGAAGAACACTCCGCCCATGACAACCGGGAGCACGATCGCGAGCCACGGGAAACGGCCCGGATGTGGCCGGTCGGGCACGTCGGGCAGCGCGATCTTGTCCCCGGCGGGCCTGACGAGCACGCGGGGCGGTCGGGTGAAGGGGATCTCCGTCGAGGTCGACGGCAGGCCGGCCGGGGGCCGGAGATGGTTGACGGTGATGGTGCTGCGGCCCAGGGTGACGACATCGCCCTGACCGATCGGCGTCCGCGTCACCCGGACCCCGCCGACGAGGACACCGTTCGATGAGTTGTCGTCGACGATCTCGACACGATCGCCGATGACCAGCCGCGCATGGCGCGCGGAGACCATGCTGTCGGTCAGCCGCACATCGTTCCCGAGGCCCCGGCCGATCCGGCTGGTGCCCTCCGGCAGCGGCACCTCGACGCCGGCATCCGGGCCGGAGATCACGCGCAGGAGAGCCACCTGTTCCCCGGTCCGCTGCGCATTGCCCCCGGCATCCGGATAGGCCAACTCGATGACCGACCCGGATCGGATGCCGGATTCGAGCAGGGTCTGGGAGACGGGGAGGATGCGGGTGGGATCGGCACCCTGGCCGACGGTCCGCAGGGTGAGCGGTGCATTCGGCAGCAGTGTGGCATCGGCCTCGGGGCCCTGGGCGAGCACCCGGGCGACATCGCCGCACGTGGCGGTGCCGTCGGCAGTGATCTGCAGGTGGGCTGTTCGACCCGCGTGGTTCGGATCGCGGAACAGGATGCGGAGCTTCATGTCAGTCCTCCGTGCAGGCGATGACGGGTTCGGACGACCGGCCGTTGGAACGACGCATCAGCACTTCGACACAGGCTTTCCCGGCTGCGGCCTGCAGGCGGACGGAGGTCTCGTCGGTGCGTTGATATTTCGTCTCGATCCCGATCTCGGGCACCCGGGCAAGGTAGTAGTCCCCCTCTTGCGGGTCCGGGTTGGCCCAGGTCGCCAGGACTTGGTCACCCTCGCGAACGACCCGGACGTCGGTCGGCTTGGGGATCACCCGGCCGATCGGGTCCACCGGCGCAGCCGTCGGCGTCGTCCGGTCCTCGGTGGTGGCCCGCACGTTTCCGCTGAGCCAGGTGCCGCCCACGGCCACGAGGGTGATGAGGGCCACGACCGCGGCGAGGGCCGCGATGAGGCGTACGCCCCGGCGGGACTTCGCGGGAGCCGGGTCCGGGGCCGCGGCCGGGACCTCGCGTGACTCCGGGGCATCGTGCCCCTGCCACTGTCGGGCTGGCTGGGCGGTCTGGGACCCGAACCCGTGCTGCACCACTTCGGGCCTGTCATAGCCCGCACCCATCCAGCCGGGAGAGGGCGGCGGCTGGGCCTTCGGCGGGCCGCCGGTGACGGTGTCGGGAGGCCGCGGGGCTGGCGTACCCATCCCGAATCCCGCCGGCTGGTCCGGGTCGAACGTCGGGAACCCGGTCACGCGGGTGCCGGTCTCGTGGCCTGCGTGCTCCCATTCGTCCTCGTCCTCCGACAGGACATCGATCGTCGTGACCGGCGACCCGAGTTCGGTCTGGACGGACTGGAGCGCGCGGGCGAATTCCGCGGCGCTCGGATAGCGCTGGGCCGGGTCCTTCGCGAGGCCCACCTGCAGGATGCGCTCGAGCGATTCGGGCACATCGGCGCGGCCCGTGCGCGGCGGCGGCATCGAATAGACGCGCTGGGTCAGGTTCCAGGCATCGCCGGGCAGGCCGGGGCCCTCGAAAGGGCTGTGGCCGGTGAGCATCGCGTACGTCGTCGCCGTCAGCGAATAGACGTCGGCGCCCGGTCCGGTGAGCTGGCCTCGCACCTGTTCCGGCGGTGCCCAGGGCACCGAGAACGCATCCGTGCCCGCAGCGCCCGCCTGGGCCGCGATGCCGAAGTCGGTCAGCGCGGGGCGGCCCCGGCTGATGAAGAGGATGTTGGCGGGTTTGATGTCGCGGTGGAGTACGCCGAGTCCGTGGGCGGTTTCGATGGCTCCCGCGATCTGGATCGCGACCTCGAGCGCGCGGGGCACCTGGATCGGGTGGCGTGAAATCTCGGCGGCGAGTGAGCGCGGGAGGCACATCTCCATGACGAGGAAGGCCCGCCCGTCGGGGGCGACGCCGGTGTTGAAGACGGGCACGACGGCCGAGTGTTTCGACAGTTTGGCCATCAGGTTGGCCTCGGTGCGGAACTGGTCGAGCGCGTTCGGGCCCAGCGTGCCGCGCATGACCTTGATCGCGACGGGTCGGTCGAGGTCGACCTGGTGATAGCGGAAGACCGTGGAGAATCCGCCGTGGCCGATCAGGCCGACGAACTCATAGCCCGGCAGGCGTGGTGGGGCTTCGGGGCCGAGGTTCACGGCACCTCCTCAAGCGCGACCCAGACCCCATGACCCAGGTCGAGGACATCGCCGGTCCGGAGCGGCAGCGGGCGTTCGGGCAGGCGCACGGGCGTCTCGCCGCGGCGTTGCAGCATCGTGCCGTTGGTCGAGTGCATGTCCACGGCGAGGACCGACCAGCCCTCCAGGCGGATCTGCAGATGATTGCCCGAGATGTGATCGCGGGGGATCGGATAGAGGCGAGGCAGGTGCCGGTCCGTGACCTGGTTGGCGCGGGGCTGGCGGCCGATGATCACGGCATCGGTGAGTTCGATCATGTCTCCGTTGGCGAATCGCAACCGGCCGAGCGGCGGGCGCGGGACCTGGCGCGGTGGCGCGCTGATCGGGGCGCCGCAGATCCGGCACGTGGGCCGCTGTGGTGGGTTGGGGTGACCGTTCGGGCAGTGGGCGGCCAGGACGAGCGGCGTACCTGCCGGGGCGCTCGGAGCGGCAGACGTTCCCGCGGGAACGCCGGGATTGGGAACGGGAGTGGGCTGTGCCGCCTCCCGGAGCGCCGGGCCGAGCATCGTCATGCCGTCGTGATCGCCCGAGCTGGGAGCCGGTCTCGACGGGGGCGTCGCAGTCGGTTCTGCAGCCAATGGAGGGGGAGCCGCGGCGACGGGCGCAGACTCGGCGGCCCGGTTGGCGAACGCCGTATCGGCCCACAGATGCGAGAACGAGCCCGGTGCGGCGGCCTCGTTGGCGTCGTTGGCCTCGGGCTTCGCCGGGGGTTCCGCAGTGACAGAAGCCCACCGGAGGGCTTCGGCGGGAACGAGTGCCGCTGTGGCGGGCCGCCAACCGGGCCGGTCGGCCACGTCGGGCAGGGCCGGGCCGGGTGTCACCGCGGCCAGGACGAGGTCGTCGATACGACCGAACGAGCGCTGGGTCCAGGCCAGGGAGCCGGCATGGGTCAGCTCGCCGGACTCCTCGCCGCGGATGCGGGCCACGAAGCCGGGACCGACCGCGACCTGCCAGCCGGAGGGAGTCTGAATCGCGGCCACGAACCCCGGCATGGAATCACCGCGAGCTACCCGGTGCAGTTCGGCGATCAAGTCGCCGATCGACCCGGGGGTCGCGCTCCAGAGGTCGCTCGCGGCGGGGAGGGCGACCTCTGGCGAGACCAGGGCCAGGCCGGCGTCCCACAACAACCCGTGGGCCGACCCGGCAAACCAGCTGCCCGGGCTCGAGTGGCGGCTCTCGCTCATCGCGTCTCCTCCCCGGGCACGGTCCGATCGAGCGGACTGCCGTGATCGATGTCGCCCAGGATCGCTACGACGACGGCTGTGACGTTGTCGCGGGCACCGCCTGCCACGGCGGTTCGGACCAGGGTCTCGGCGGCAGCCTGGGAATCGGCCGCTCCGGCGAGCACCGCCCCGATGACCTGATCGGTGACCTCCCCGGTCAGGCCGTCGGAGCAGATCAACAGGCGGTCACCCGGTTGGGCCGGCAACAGCCATTGATCGACCATGGGCGCGGACGCCTGCCCGGCTCCGATGGCGCGGGTGATGAGGTTGCGGGCGGCCCGGCGGGCCCCTTCGGCATCGCCCGACGCCCGCAGCATTTCCGCGACCGAATGGTCGACGCTGACCTGTTCGAACCGCTCGCCCTGCAAGCGATAGACCCGGGAATCACCCACGTTGAACACCAACCAGCACGGCACTCCACCGCTCGTCGCAAGTGCCGCACCCGCGAGGGTCGAGCCGGGGGCCTGGGGACCGGGGTCGATCTCCGCGATGTCCTGAGCGGCAACGGCTACCGCCGCGTGCAGCTCCTCGGGCTGCAGCCAGCGCTGGCCGGCGTACGCCTCGAAGGCCCCGACCACCGCGGCCGCGGCGCGGTCTCCACCGCGATGTCCGCCCATGCCGTCGGCGACGAGGAAGACCGGAGGAGTCGCGAGATAGGCATCCTCGTTGAGGGGCCGCCCGCCGGTGTCGGTCGCGGCTCCCCAGGTTACCGTCATTCCCGCTGCCTCAGTCATGGCACACCTCTGCCCAGCGTCCCCCGAACCCGATGCGGGCTCCCGGCGCGGCGACGACCAGCTGACCGGGCGGAACCGGCGCAGCGCCGGCGGCCTGCGGTGGGGTGATCGAGACGCCATTCGTGGAATAGAGATCGACGACCCAGACCCCGCCGGGATCGCTGCCGAGCGCGACATGGGTCTTGGACAACTGCATCGTCGGGTCGGTCATTGCGAGCGGGGTGGCCGTGGCCAGATCCGGCGGCAGGAGCGGGTCGCGTCCGATCACGACACTGTTCGTCAGGTCCAGCCGCGTCGCATCATCCAGGCGCAGCCACACGGTCCGTTCGGCACCCGCGTGGGGTGCCAGGATCGTCTGGTCCGAGGCGGGAGCGGGTTGAGGGGCCGGTGGCATCGGCGTACGCGGGCCCTGCGGGGCTGCTGCCGGAGGCTCGGAGCCGACGCGGGCCTGGAGGGGAACCACGTCGACATGCCGGTCCGGTCGTGCCGGAGGCGGTGGGGTGGCCGCCTGGGCCGGGGC
>CAZEVN010000020.1:0-46690 GCA_964515145.1 uncultured Enemella sp. | reverse complement strand
GTGTGGATCTCGTCGATGAACAGCACGATGTCGCCGCGGGTCTTGATCTCCTTGAGCACCTTCTTGAGGCGCTCCTCGAAATCACCGCGATAGCGGGAACCGGCGACCAGCGCACCCAGGTCAAGGGTGTAGATCTGCTTGTCGCGCAGCGTTTCGGGCACGTCGCCCCGCACGATCTGCTGGGACAGGCCCTCGACGACGGCGGTCTTGCCGACACCGGGCTCGCCGATCAGGACGGGGTTGTTCTTGGTCCGCCGCGACAGCACGGTCATGACGCGCTCGATCTCGGGCTCGCGACCGATGACCGGGTCGAGCTTGTTCTCACGAGCAGCCTGGGTCAGGTTGCGACCGAACTGGTCGAGCACGGTCGAACTCGCCGGGCCCTGACCACCTTCGGAGGTCGTGGCACCGACACCGGCCGGCTCGCCCTTGCCGCCGCCCTGGAAACCGGACAGCAGCTGGAGCACCTGGTTGCGGACCCTGTTGAGGTCGGCGCCCAGCTTGACGAGCACCTGGGCAGCGACCCCTTCGCCCTCACGAATGAGGCCGAGGAGGATGTGCTCGGTGCCGATATAGGAATGGTTGAGCTGGAGCGCCTCGCGCAGGGACAGCTCAAGGACCTTCTTGGCCCGCGGCGTGAACGGGATGTGACCGGTCGGCGACTGCTGGCCGTGACCGATGATTTCCTCAACCTTTTCGCGCACCGCTTCCAGCGAGATCCCCAGGGACTCCAGGGCCTTCGCTGCGACGCCTTCACCCTCGTGGATCAAACCAAGCAGGATGTGTTCGGTGCCGATGTAATTGTGGTTGAGCATGCGCGCTTCGTCCTGGGCGAGCACGACAACACGTCGGGCTCGGTCGGTGAACCGCTCGAACATGGGCGTCTCCTCACAAGATGCGTGGTCGGAGCCGCTGCTCCGCGCATCGAATCAATGTATTGCCAACTGTAGTCGCAGTGTGAAGTGGGACACGGCTTCCGGCGTGACCTGCCACCAGACTTGCGTGAGCATCACTCAACTTCGCGACGATCAATGGGTTAAACCCCGGTTTCGCGCCCAACATTCCCGCCTGTGTTCGCCATGGGCGTACACCCTCCGAGTCGGGCTGCGGCCCTAGGATTGCTCCGTTATGGAACCCACCACGTTTGCGCTGCTGACCCTCGCCGGGGTCGGGACCGGGCTCGTGGGCTATCTCACCGGGCTCGCCTCGCTCGTCAGCTATCCCGCCCTGCTGGCTGCAGGGCTGTCGCCGGTGACGGCGAACGTGTCCAACACACTCGGCCTCGTCGGGATCGGCATCGGAACGACCACGCGGGCCGGCCGGAAGTTCCGCGGCGAACGCGCCCACCTCCTGCGGCAGCTCGGGGTCGCCGCCGTCGGTGGCCTCGTGGGCGCACTGCTGCTCCTGTTCGGTGGCGAGGGAACCTTCGAGTCGATCGTCCCCTGGCTGATCATCCTGGGCTCCCTCGCCCTGCTGGGCCAGCCCTGGCTCCGCAAACTCCGTGGCGAGGCCGACAGCCCCGTCCTGTATCTCACAGCTCTCTTTGCGATCTGTGTCTATGGCGGCTATTTCGGTGCCGGCGCGGGCGTGATCTATCTCGCCATCACGATGATTGCGACCTCCGAACCGTTCGGCCGGGCCATGGTCCTGAAATCGATCCTGCTCGGCGTCACCAACCTTGTCGCGGCCATCGTCTTCATCATCGCGGCGGTCGCCTTCGGCGGGCCGGTCAACTGGCTGGCCGCGCTGGCCCTCGGCCTCGGCTGCTTCGTGGGCGGCTGGCTGGGCCCCCGCATCCAGGAATATCTGCCCGAACAGGGCCTGCGCATCTTCGTCGGCCTGTGCGGTTTCGGGCTGGCAGCCTGGCTCTGGCTGCGCTGACGGACAGGTCATCCCATCCCCGCCAGGGCGCGCAGGGAGTCGATGGTGTCGATTTCGGTCACCGGCTTGTCATCCCGATAACGCAGCACGCGAGCGAAGCGCAGGGCCACCCCACCGGGATAGCGCCGAGACCGCTGGACGCCGTCGAAGGCGATCTCGATCACCTGTTCCGGGCGCACCCTCACCACCCAGTCATCGCGCACGGTCATCAGTTCGGTGAACCGCTCGGTCTGCCAGCGCAGCATGTCATCGGTCATGCCCTTGAAGGTCTTGCCGACCATCACGAACTCCCCCGTCGCGGGGTCTCGCGCCCCGAGGTGGATATTCGACAGCCAACCCCGACGTCGACCACTCCCCTGCTCCACCGCCAGCACGACAAGATCGACGGTATGGCGCGGCTTCACCTTGATCCAACCGCTGCCCCGCCGACCGGCCGCATAGGGCGCAGCCGGATCCTTGATCAGCACTCCTTCGTGCCCCTCGGCTACGGTCCGGGCGAACCAACGCTCGGCCTCCAGCGGGTCACTGGTCACGATCCCGGGCACGCGGTGACGATCGGTCAGCAGCCCCGAGAGGCGTTCGCGCCGCAGCGACAAGGACTCGTCGAGCAGGTCGTCGCCATCAAGGTGGAGGACATCGAAGAACCACGCGGTCAGTGGCACGCGCTCGCTCAGCCCGGCCGGATCGACGTGGCTCGCAGTCCGCGCACCCGTGATCTGGAATGGTTCGGGACGGCCATCGGCCCGGAGTGCGATCACCTCCCCGTCGAGGATCACCGCGCGACACGCCAGCCCCGCGACGGTCTCGACGACCTCGGGCAGCCGAGCCGTGAGATCCTCCAGACTCCGCGAGAACACCTGCACCCGGTCCGCCTCGCGATGCACCTGCACCCGGATCCCATCGAGCTTGCGCTCGACCACCTTCGGCCCTGGACTGTCCATGGCGGCCGCGACATCGGGCGCGGAGCCTGCGAGCATCGGCAGAATCGGCGTGCCCACCCTCAGCCGGATGTCTGACAGCGCTTCCGCACCCCCGGTCAGTGCAGGAACCGCCACCGCAACGACCGAACCGGCCAGCATCGCGGCCCGGCGTACCAGCTCTTCACCCACCCCCGCCGCCGCCGCAATCGCCTGGAGCATCACCGCGTCCAGCGCGCCCTGCCGAAGCTCCCCCGTGATCAGCCGACGCAGGAAATCCTGCTCGGCGACCGTGGCCGCCGACAGCAGCCCGGCGAGCAGGTCTCTTCGCCGCTTTGTGGAGCCGGCACCCGCCGCGGCCGCCAGCTCAGCGAACACCTCATCGACCTCTGCCAGCGAAAGACTCGACTCCTCGGCCGGAGGGGGCGGCGTCGCCAGACTTCGCCAACCGACGCCGAGGCGGCCCTGGGGCACGACACCCGAGAGGTACGCCCCAGCGGTCGCGATTTCGGACGCCTCGCAACGTCGCAGGAGGTCGGCGATGAGGGCCACTTTGGCCTTGCGCGAGGATGTCGCGGCCACAGCCGCGGACACGTCGACCACTGCGTCGAGGCGGACCGCTGGGGGCTCGGGTTGGCTCATACCGAGGAGCCTTCCACCGGGGTCCGACATTTTCCACGAGGCCAACCGCCCACAGGATCAGCAGTGAAGCGGCACCGGACGAGACCCGCGAAAATTGGCGGCTTGGGTAGGCTGCCGGGCGTGACTTCACCGAACTCTCGCACGTCCACTGCTCTTTCCGTCCTCCGCGGCGCCTCCATCGCAACGGCCGCTGCAGCCGTCGTGCAGTTCCTGCTCGGCGGCTATCAGTTCACCGCCGGCAGCGCCACGATTGCCCAGATCCACTCCATCGTGGGCCTGGTGGCGCTGGTCGCCTCGATCGTCGCTGCGGTCGCTGCCGGACTCCACGGGCGCGCGGGTGGGAATCGGGGCCTCATGTTCCATACGCTCGGCACCGCCATCCTGATCCTGATCCAGTATGCGCTTGGCGAAATGGCCAGCAGCCCTGCCCTGGTGATCGTCCATATGATCGTCGGCGTCGTGATCATGGTGAGCGCCATCGCGATGGCAACTCTGTCGGTGCGCAAGCCGTTCGCACGCGCGTGACCAACTCCCCGGCTCCTTCACGACGGTCCAAACTTGGTTCGGCCGTCAAGGAGATCCTGCTCGTCCTGTTGGGCGCGATCGTGATTTCTTCGTTGCTCCGCGCCTTTGTCTTCGAGCCATTCACCATTCCGTCGGAATCGATGGAGAACACGCTGCAGGTGAACGACAAGGTGGTCGCCCAGAAGATCACGGATTTCAAACGGGGCGACGTCATCGTCTTTCGCGATCCCGGAGATTGGGTCTCCGGGATGGCGAAGCCGACGACCAACCCGGTCCGCAAGGGCCTTGAATTCATCGGGATCCTGCCCAACACCTCCGATGATTTCCTCACCAAGCGGGTGATCGGGCTGCCCGGGGATCGGATTGCCTGTTGCGATGCGCTGGGCAGAGTGACGATCAATGGACACTCATTGGACGAGAGCAGCTATCTCTATTCCGATGGAGCCGGGCCGGTTGAGGCCTCCGGGACCCCGTTCGACATTGTCGTTCCCAAGGATCACCTCTTCGTCCTCGGCGACCACCGCAATGCCTCGGGCGACTCCCGGTGTCATATGAATCCGGGGGCGGAGATGGCGGCATTCGTGCCGATCGACCACGTGGTGGGCCCAGTTGGGATGATCGTGGCGCCGCTGGAACGCTGGCAACAACTCCGCACGCCCACTGCATTCGACGGTGTTCCCCCACCGGCCGGAGAGGCCCCGGTCGCGCCGGGAATCACGATTCGCCCCGACTGCTGACCGTCTTCAGGCCTCGAGTCCCAATTCCTTCAACCGGGTGATAGCGGCTTCGATCACGTCACTCAGTTCGGCCACCTCCGCATCCGCACGGTCCCGGAATGACTCCTTCTCCGCCACCGCGCTCCGCAGGCCCTCCAGTCGCGCCGTAGCGACCGCGCGATCGGCGACCAGGATGTCGAGCCGGCGCTGCAGCTCAGCGATCTCGGAGGCGAGTCGCTCAGTGCGGGATTGTTCTTCATCGCACTCCGCCTGCGCCGACCGAACTGCTTCGTCCGCCCGGGCCCGCCGCTCGCGGGCATCGTCCAACCGTGCCTCCGCCCGGCCCAGCTCCCGGCTCAGCCGACGGATCTCGGCCATATCCGGTCCCGGTGCGGTCGGGGCCTCGGCCACGGGTCGGAGCGGAATGACCTCGGCCAACCTGCCCGCCCCCGGCTCAGCAGGGGCGAACAGGTCGGCGGGTCCGAACCCCGCTGCCCTCACGGTGGCAGCCATGGCACCCTCGAGCACCCGATCGGCCAGGGCGGGGTCGGCCATCGCCGCCTGGAGGGTCTCCACGACCTCAGCCCGGACCTGATCCGGAACGGCATAACCACGCTCGGACCCCAGGGCTGCCGCCCGCCCCGCGAGGGCGTCCAGAACGCCGGCACGCAGGGCAGACAGCTCGCGCAGCGCACTCGGATCGGCGTCCCGATGCGCCTTCGCGAGCGAGGCTCCGAGTTCGAACACCTCGGTCAATCGATCGGCTTCATGGAACGCGAGCAGGTTCACCAGCCAGGCACCCCGAGTGGGTTTGCGCAGGGCCAGGACCCGCTTCGCTCCGGCCGCATCGCCGGCTGCTTTGATCTCCGCGGCCAATCGCCCCCGTCGGGCCACGAAGTCCTGCAGCGGTCCGGCATAGAGACCCGCAATATCGGGTTCCACCTCAGCGGACCAGGAAGCTGGGATCAGCGAACCGCGGCCTCGTAGGCCTCACGCACGCTGGCCGGCACCCGACCGCGCGCGTTGACCTCGATGTTGTTCGCCTGCGCCCAGGCCCGAATCTCGGTGGGGCTGCCGCCGCTTTTGCGGCCCGCGGTGGACGTGCTCGCACGGCCACGCGAGAGCCGACGGGCATGCCCAACCCACTGGGCCAGGTCGCTGCGCAGCTTCTCGGCGTTCGCCTCGGACAGGTCGATTTCATAATCGACACCATCGAGGCCGAAACGGATGGTCTCGTCGGCGGTGCTGCCGTCGATGTCGTCCTCAAGGATCACCTGGACGCGCTGAGCCATTATGGTCTCTTTCCATTAATCAGATAGGGGGGCACGTGATGTGCCACATGGACAATATAGATCGTCCGACCCAAAACCTATCAAAACAAAGGAGCAGCCGCTCAAGTGTCCTTCAGAAACCGGAGCGACTTTCCCTGGTGGAACCCTCAATTCTGGTCGCGTGAATATCCAAAGGAACATTTCGACACTCCGAGCACGCTCTGCGGAGCAGCGCTGGCGCGACTCCTGGCGGATTGGGTACGCCGACTCGGCCTGACCATGATCATTGACATCGGCTGCGGTGACGGGACATTGCTCAATCATTTGACGACTGTGTTACCGCCGGGCATTTCCCTCGTCGGCATTGATGTCCGCTCGCTTCCCGACCAACCCGGGGTAACTTTTCGACGGCATTATTGGAGCGTTTCCGACGAAGGCTGGCAAACGCCGGATTCTGCTCGTCCGGATGATTCTTCATCCACTTGGCCGAACACCCCGGCCTTGGCATTCGCCGTCGAATGGCTGGATGATCTCCCTGCGGCGGTCAGTGATCGCCAGCCCGGAGAAACGGCTCGTGAAATCGAGCCCGACGGCACCACGCGCCAACTCGTCGCTGCCGACGCGGATTGGCTGAAGCAATGGTGGCCCGAGCCCGGGCGGGCGGTCGTCGGGCGCACTCGTGATCGGGCGTGGCACTGGCTGGCCGAGCGCCTCCCAGCGGGGAGCGTCCTCGCCACGATCGACTATGGCCACCTGAGCGCCGATCGCCCGGCCGACGGCGGACTGGCCGCGCATTATCGGGGCAATCCTGTCGCGCCCGGCACCGCCGGCAACACGACGGCCGCCGTCGCCGTCGACGCACTGGCCGCAGCCGTCGAGCGCAGCGGTGCCGAGCGCTGGTGGTTCAGTCGCCTGGCCGACCTGCCCAGGGACTTCTGGCCCATCGAGGACAACCGTCCCCTGACCCGGCTGGCGCTGCGCAGCCAGAGACAACTTCTGACCGACCGCGCGCACTTCGGGGACTTCTGGCTGGTGGCCCACCGCATTCCGGCGCGCGCCGCGGCGGGCCCGGGTGCATCGAGCCGCCCATAATGGGCCGGTGGACACCCAACCCTCACCCGTCCCCACCCGCAGGATCCTGATCGGCTCCCTGGCCGCCGGGCTGCCCGTCGACGAGGCGACCCTGATCCTCGACCTGGGACCGGATCATCCGAGTCGGGCCGGCCTGCTGGAGATCCACCTGTCGGTCGCAGACGATGCCGTGATCACCGCCCGGGTCCTGCCCGGGGCCATGCATCGCGGCGTCGAGAAGCTTTTCGAGGTGCGGGACTATCGCCAGATCCTCATGCTCGCGGACCGCCACGACTGGCAGGCACCCTTCTTCGGCGAGCTGGCTGCGGCCGAGACTTTCGAGGGCATGCTGCGCCTCGCTCCACCCGCGCGGGCCATCGGCGTACGCACTCTCCTCGCCGAACACACCCGCATCCTCAGCCATCTCGGCTTCCTCGGCTGGACGGTCCGGGGCGAGTCGGGCCTGGCCGCCCGCGTGCGCGCTATCCGCGAGGCCCTCCGCCACCGCACCACGGCCCTCACGGGCAACCGCGTCCATCCGATGGTGGCCCGTATCGGAGGCGTCTCGGTCGATCCCGACGACGCCTGGTTGAACGACGAGGCAGCCCTTATGACCGAGGTCGAGGAGCTGGCCGCGGCGCTCGACGCACATGGGTTTCCGGGGGCAGGAGTCGCGCCAGTCGGCGAACAGCTCATCGACGCATTCGGCCTGTCGGGCCCCCTGGCGAGATCGGCCGGGGTACGCCTGGACTCGCGACTGACGGCGCCGGCGTACGCCGACCTCACCGACCACCTGCACGCCCCACGCGTGACCGCCGGGGATGCCCACGCACGCTTCGCCGCACTGGCAGCTGAATGCGTCGACTCGGCGCACATGGTGCAGGAACTGTGCCACACCCTGCCACCCGGGCCGATCCAGGAACGACTGCCCCGCATCGTCAAACTTCCAGAGGGGGAGGCCTATCACTTCGTCGAGGCACCCCTCGGACGATCGGGCTTCCACCTCGTCTCCCGCGGCGACAAGACACCCTGGCGCATGAAGCTGCGGAGCCCGTCATTCGCGCATGTAGCGGCCCTGGAGGCACTGCTGCCCGGCACGCGCCCTGACGATGTGGAGACCGTTCTGGCCTCCGTGGGTTATGTCATCGGCGACCTGGACAAGTAGTCGCCTCGTGCGGTGACTGCGCGGCGCGCGTACTCCCAAAGGAAAAGCGCCCCGCACCGAAACGGTGCGGGGCGCGAATCCGAGCAAAAAGGGACGATCAGGCCTGCTTGCGGAGCTGCTCGTCGGTCGAGATGACGAGACGCTGGAGGTCAACCACGGTCGGATGATTGCCGTCGGCCCAGATGTCCTCGCCGGAGGGCAGGGCATCCCAATCGGCGTTGCGCGGCATCGCAACGACGTCGGCGTGCTCCTCGAGACCCCGGAGCTCACGCAGCTCTGCCTCGCTGGTGGCCAAGTCTTCGGTGAGCCTCTTGATGCGGTACTGGTGAGCGCTGGCCTCGGCCCGAAGTGCGGCATGGTCGCCCCGGAGCGATGTCAGCTCGGTGCGGAGCTGGCCGATGGTGAGCTGGAGTTCGACGACTTTCTCGTCGTTCTCCTCGCCCTGCTTGCGGAGCACGTCGAGCACCTCGCGGTTGCGGGTCCGCTCGGCGGAGAGCTGCATGCCGTGGGCGTGGAGCTGGTCGAGCGACTTCAGACCGTTGTCCCGGCGTTCGTCGGCCAGTTGCTTCCCGGCGAATCGAAGGGCGATCACGGCTGCCACGATCATGATCGCGATGCCGGCCCGCACGAACCAGATGGGTCCGAATGCGGCGGCGACGGCCAGGACGATGCCGGCGATCAGGACGGAGCGGACACCACGACTGCGGGGGGCAGCAGCGCTGCGACGGCTTGTTGTCTTTTTGCTCACGCCCGAGATCCTAGATAAGAATTCGGTTGAAGAGCGATTGTGACGCGCGCTTCTGGACAGAGTTTGCTAAAGGTCTCCCCAGCTTTTCTGGGAATCGCCGTCTTCCTGTTCAGGAAGGTCGGAATCCGGATCATCGGGCACCTTGCAGGCCCTCTCGAGCCACAGTCCGGCAGCGGCAATGAGGACACCCCCGAAAGCCGCGACCAGCCCCCTGACCAGGCGTTGCTGGGGACCGGTGGCCGAGAGATTCCCCACCGAGACACCCACGAACGCGAGATATCCGGCCGCGATCGCGGCACCCCCGAGCGCAGAGGCTTTGCCCAGCGCCACCATCATGAGGCCACGTTCGGGCTCGATACGCTCCCGGCGCGACTGGACCCGGCGCCAGGTGCTCCAGGCCAAGCCGGCCACGACCGCGGCCACGAAGAGCAGCACGGCCGGCCCGGTCCAGGGCAGAACGGGTGGTTGACCGGTCGCGAGTTGCACGCCCAGCACCAGCAGCAGCGCCGCCATCACGCCGGCCCCGGCTGCGATCAACAGATCACGGACCCGAGTGAACCCCAGTCGCCCGGATGGGTCCAACGCTCAGACCTCGATCAACAGGTCGTCGCGACGGACGATGCCGGACATGTCCACCTCGGCCAGCAACTCGGCGATCGGCCCCTGACCGGGGATCACGGCGGCCGGGTCGACGTCATGCCACGGGGCGAGGACGAACGCGCGCTCGTGGGCCCGCGGGTGCGGCAGCGTGATGGCCGGATCATCGAGTTCGGTCTTGCCGACGATGATCAGGTCGACATCCAGGGTGCGTGGGCCGTTCTCGATCTCGCGGACCCGCTCATGGGCCGCCTCGATGGCATGAGCCCGCTCCAGGAGCACGCGCGCCGGCTGGGTGGTCTCGGTGACCACGACGAGGTTGAGGAAATCGGGATTGTCCTCCGGACCGCCGATGGCCTTCGTCTCATAGACCGGTGAGACGTCGACGACGATCACATCGGGCGTGCCCGCCAGTGTCGTGACGGCCGACTGCAGGTGCTCGAGGCGATCACCGAGGTTGGATCCGAGACTGAAGACCGCCGTGGCGATCGGCTTCATGCCACTGAGGGTGTCGGCATCGAGCGCAAAGGGGTGGGTCATCGGGGGTTGCTCCTTGTGATGGTGACGGCGATGTCGTCCAGGACGACCGAGACGGGCGCCATCGGCTTGTGCACGGTGACCTCGACCTTCTCGATGCGATCGTCGACGAGACAACGATCTGCAATGCGATGGGCGAGGGCTTCGATGGTGTCCAGCGGAGAGCCGGCTAGTTCTTCCGAAACGGCGGCGGCAATCTCGGAATAGTCGACCGTATCCGCCAGGCGGTCGGACTCCCCCACCGCCGAGAGGTCCACAGCGATGGTCACATCAGCCGAGAATTGCTGTCCATAGGTGCGTTCATGGGGCAGGACGCCGTGATGGCCGAAGGCCCGAATCCCGCGCAGGGTGATGCGATCACGCGCGTCTTGGCCCATGCTGCGACCCCTTTCGGACCGGAGAGTCGTGGCGCCGCAACAGGACACCTGCAAATCGTCCCTGCACCCTACCCGACGAAAAGACCCGATTCCGGCGGGCGGAATTGCGTCGATTGCCCCCGGGTGAACATTGCTCAACGAGCAGTCAAAGCCTCCGCGACGGCCACCGCGTCGAGGTGTTGGCGAACCGAATGGGTGCGGACTGCCCACACGCCCTGTCCTGCCAGTATCGCCGTGATTGCGGCACCGGCATCATCGCGTTCGCGGGGAGCGCGCTCCCCATCGGCGTCCGCCAGGAGTTTGCCGAGGAATCGTTTTCTGGACACCCCGATCAGCAGCGGGAATCCCAGTCCGGCGAGCACATCCAGCCCGCGCAGCAGCGCCCAGTTGTGTTCGGCGGTCTTGGCGAAGCCGATCCCCGGGTCCAGGATGAGGCGATCCTCCGCAATCCCGGCCGCGAGCGCGGCCTCCGCCCGCGCGCCCAACTCGGCGTACACATCGGCGACAACGTCGTCATAGTGCGCCAGATCCTGCATGGTCGTGGAGTGGGCGCGCCAGTGCATGGCGACGAAGGGTACGCCCAGGTCCGCGACCACCGGAAGCATGCGCGGGTCGGCCAGGCCGCCGGAGACATCGTTGATGAGTGCGGCACCGGCAGCCACCGAGGCCTCCGCGATCTCGGCCCGCATCGTGTCGACCGACACGGCCACGCCGGACTGGGCCAGGGCGGATACGACTGGGAGAACGCGCCGGGCCTCCTCGGGCGGATCGGTCCGCGTGATGCCGGGCCGGGTCGACTCTCCGCCGACGTCGATCAGGTGGGCTCCCTCTGCCGTGAGTTCGAGCCCGCGGGCGATCGCCCGATCGTGAGCGAACCAGTCGCCACCGTCGGAGAAGGAATCGGGGGTGACGTTGACAATGCCCATCACACGGGTGGGACCGGGGTCGAGGATCACAGCGCGTCATCCTACGGGTGACCCGGGGCGTGCCGCTGCTCAGCGAACTGTTTGCGAAGAAATTAGGTAAGGCATACCTTACCTGCATGAGTCAGCGCAGGATTCCGAAATCGGCAACAGTCCGCCACGTCGAATGGTTGACCCCGGAGGTGGTCCGGGTGGTCGCCGCACTGGACGACCCTGCGTCGATGCCGGAACTCACGAAGACAGATCACTATGTGAAGATCCTGTTCCCCGTCGGGGAGTACGCCTGGCCCTTCGACCCGGAGCAGATCCGCGCCGTGCGACCGCGCGAGGAATGGCCGGTGACACGCACCTATACGGTCCGATCCTGGGCACCCGCGGCCAACGAGCTGACCCTTGATTTCGTCGTGCATGGGGATGAGGGCATCGCCGGGCCGTGGGCAGCGACCGTCGAGCCTGGCACGCGGTTCGGGTTCATGGGCCCGGGAGGCGCGTGGGCGCCGGATCCCGACGCGGACGTGCACCTCTTCGTCGGCGACGAATCTGCCCACCCGGCCATCGCCGCGGGCCTCGAAGCCCTGCCGGATTCCGCCCGCGCACTGGTGTTTCTCGAGGCCTACGACTCGACGGGGCACCAGCCCCTGCCTGATCATCCCGGAGCGGAAGTCACGTGGGTCCACCGCGAGGACGGCAGCGTCAGCCTGGCCGAGACCGTGCGGTCCATGACCTGGCCAGAGGGCCGGGTGGTGGCTTTCATCCACGGCAACGCGGAGACCGTGCGCGACCTGCGGCGCTATCTGTTCGTCGAACGCGGCCTGCCCAAGTCGGATGCCTCCATCTCCGGCTATTGGCGACCGGGCCAGAACGAAGACGGCTGGCAGGCCGGCAAGAAGGACTTCGTCGCGACCATGGAGGCCGAGGAGACTCAGCTCGCGTCGCGTCGCTGAACGAGACGGGGCCCGCGGTCAGGATCCGATGATGAGGCTCATCGCCTCCATGCGGGACGCCGGATCGAGCAACTGACCACGCACGGCGGAGGTCACGGTCTTGGCCCCCGGCTTCTTGACCCCGCGCATCGTCATGCACAGGTGCTCACACTCGATGACCACGATCACGCCCCGCGGGTTGAGGTGCTCCATGAGCGCGTCCGCGACCTGGGTGGTGAGCCGCTCCTGCACCTGGGGACGCTTGGCGAACACGTCCACGAGTCGAGCCAGCTTGCTCAGCCCGGTGATCTTGCCCTCCGGGCTGGGGATATAGCCCACATGGGCGACGCCGGTGAAGGGCACCAGGTGGTGCTCGCAGCAGCTCCACACCTCGATGTCCTTGACCAGGACCATCTCGTCATGGGCAATATCGAACGTCGTCGAGAGGATCTCATCGGCGGTCTGTCGCATTCCGGAGAACATCTCGGCGTATGCCCGCGCCACGCGATCGGGCGTCTGCTGCAATCCTTCCCGGTCGGGGTCCTCACCGATCCCGATGAGGATTTCTCGTACAGCCGCCCGGACTCGGTCGTGGTCGAACTCACGCATAGGGCCAGACTCTAGGGCACACTCGTTCACCGCCCCACTCGGTCAGCGCGCCAGTGCCCCAACCCCACCCTCGCGGGCCTGCACTGGCCCGACGCTTTCCCCCTAGGATCGATGCCGTGAATCCCCCGCGCCCAACCAACATCAAGGTGATCGGCATCGGGCCGGGTGGCAGTGATCAGGTCACGCATGCGGCAGTGGCCGCCCTGAACGAGGTCGACGTCTTCCTGGTGGCCGACAAGGGTGAGAAGAAGAGCGATCTCGTGACGATGCGCCGGGAGATCTGCGAGCGCTGGATCGACGGGGACTATCGGCTGGTCGAGGTCCCGGATCCGGAACGGGGTCCGGATGCCGAGCGCAACACCACTGATTATCGGACCGGCGTGGCCGACTGGCATCGCGCCCGCACCGATGCCTATCGCGCCATCATCGCCGCGGACCCCGGACTCACCTATGGGTTCCTCGTCTGGGGTGATCCGGCGTTCTATGACAGCACCCTGCGGATCGTCGACGCCCTGAGCGAGCTGATGCCGATCGAGTCCGACGTCATCCCGGGCATCTCGAGCCTCCAGCTCCTGGCCGCGCGGCACCGGGTTCCCCTCAATCGGGTGGGTCAGCCCATCCACATCACCACGGGCCGGCGGCTGGTGGAGGACTTCAAGGACGACCTCGGCGATGTTGTGGTCATGCTGGACGGGCACCTGGCCTGCCGCGAACTGGTCGGTCGTGGCCTGGAAATCTTCTGGGGGGCCTATCTGGGCGATCCGCGGGAGGTGCTCGTGCGGGGCCCTCTCGATGATGTCATTGCCGAGTTGATCGACACCCGGGCCCGCCTGCGCGACCAGCACGGCTGGGTCATGGACACCTACCTCCTGCGACCCTTGGCGCGGTCCTGACCGGCAAACCGCACCCACAAGGAAACCTCCGCAAGGATCCCCCTAGAACGCTCTGGCCTCGTCACGGTGAGCCTCGTGCCCGCAGAGGTCGGGGCTACTCGGCGACCCCGGTAATTTCGGACACTCGAGGGGATCTACCCCCCCACCCAGACGGCGTCGAGTGTCCGCAATTACCCGGGTTCCGGAAGTATCGATTGCAGCCAGCGCTTGATCCGCCGCGGCTCCTGCATCAATTTCCAGGTGATCTGGAGCGTTCTCCACTCTGCGACCTCCAGTTCGTTGAGTTTCACCCGGTCGTGTTCGAACGCATCTGCTCGCAAGTGGAAGTCGAGGCTGTCGAACTCCAGCGCGACGCGGTCGCCCGGGAATGCCACGTCGATGAACCAGTGCTGCTTGCCCAGGTAGAGGTGGTAGTTGGCTACCCAACCTGTGTAACCCCAACTTCTCAGGAAGCCGTGAAGTTGTCGCTCTGCTTCCGACCAGGGTCGGTCCCGAGACGAATGAAGGATTCTGCGCCTGTGATTGTTCCCCCGCCGACCCGGGGTGGCATCCAAGGCTTCCCACATCAGCGCCAGCGAGGCCGCCGATTCGTTTCCCGCCAACCTCAATACCTCGTGGACCACATCAGCCCCACGCTGCGGGATCAAGTCCACGGCGGTCAGTTCCGGGGAGGTGAAGCGCACCTCTCCCCGGTCAACAATGAACGAGTCAGGAACTCGGCGGCGCACGAAGTTCAAGTAATCCGATTTCCCTTTTGGGTGGCGGACCGTTGCCAGCTCAAGGGGAACTGGCAGGGGGATATCCCTGCCAGCGTCCACTGCCTCCTGAGCTGCCCAGCCCAGCAGTCGTGCCCCTTCGCCCAGAACGATGACATCCGCGTCGACCATCAGCGCGGCCCCTGTGAGCGTATTCAGCGTGATCGGCTGGCCGACTGGCATGAAGATGCCGGGATACAGCGGAACAAGCGTTCCCCTCTCCATCATGCGATCGAGGCTTCGAGGGTTGGGATGGTTTCTGCGTTTGATGATCTCCATGCCCTACAGGCCCGCGCAGGCCCCGAAGCGGCACCACAAATGCGCCGATGCAGCCGCTTCCGGAAACTACTCCTCCAGGTCGCCCTCGACTTCGAGATAGAGCTCCCGCAGCTGACGCAGAAGTTCGGGTTCGGGGTTTTCCCACAGCTTGCGGTCGACGGCCTCGTGGAGCTTCTCGACCATGCCGCGCAGGGCCCACGGGTTGGCTTTCCGCAGGAACTCCTGGTTCTCCTCGTCCAACAGATAGGTCTCTGCGAGGGACTGATACATCCAGTCGGGCACAACACCCGCGGTCGCATCGAAGCCGAACAGATAGTCCACGGTCGCGGCCAGCTCGAAGGCGCCCTTGTATCCATGCCGCTGCATCGCCGCAATCCATCGCGGGTTCACGACCCGCGAGCGGAACACCCGCGCAGTTTCCTCGGCCAGGCTCCGCGTCCGCACGGCATCGGGCACGGTCGAGTCGCCGACATAGGCCTTCGGGTCCGCCCCGGTCAGCGAACGAACCATCGCGACCATGCCGCCGTGATACTGGAAATAGTCGTCCGAGTCGGCGATGTCGTGTTCACGCGTATCGATGTTCTTCGCTGCAACCTGAATGCGGCGATAGTTGTCCTCCATCGTTTCCCGCGCGGGGATGCCATCGAGATCACGCCCATAGGCAAACCCACCCCAGGTCGCATAGACCTCGGCCAGGTCCGCGTCCGAGCGCCAGTTGCCGGCCTCGAGCAACGGCAGAATTCCCGCCCCGTAGGACCCCGGCTTGGACCCGAAGATGCGCGTCCTCGCCCGCCGCTCGTCTCCGTGCGCCGCCACATCGGTCTTTGCATTGGCCCGGACGAAGTTGTCCTCCGGCCCTTCCTCGAGACCCGCCACCAGCGCGACCGCATCGTCCAACAGCGTGATGACATGCGGGAACGCATCGCGGAAGAACCCCGAGATCCGGACCGTGACATCGATCCGCGGCCGCCCGAGTTCCTCCAGGCTGATCGCCTCGAGCCCCATGATCCGGCGCGAGGCCTCGTCCCACACCGGGTGCACCCCCAGCAGCGCCAGCACCTCGGCGATGTCATCGCCGGAGGTCCGCATGGCCGAGGTGCCCCAGACCGACAGGCCCACTGATCTGGGCCAGTCCCCAGCCTCGGCGCGATAGCGCTCCAACAGCGAATCAGCCATGGCCCTGCCGGTCTCCCAGGCCAGCCGCGACGGAATAGCCTTGGGATCGACCGAATAGAAGTTCCGCCCGGTCGGCAGCACATTCACCAGTCCCCGCAGCGGCGAACCCGATGGCCCGGCCGGCACATAGCCACCGTCCAGCGCGTGCAGCACCATCGGAATCTCGTCGACGGTCTGCGCCAGCCTTGGCACCACCTCACGACAGGCGAACTCCAGGGACTGCGCCACCCCCTCCGGGTCCGCCCCCGCGGGCAGATCCGACACCAGCCCGGGAATCACTCCGACATCCCAGCCCGCAGCCGCCAACCCGCGCACGAGCCCGGCAGCCACCTCCTCGACCCGATCGGTCGCCCCCAGTTCGGTCTCCTCGAGATCCAGCCCCAGAGCCACCCGCAACCCGGGCACCGCCTGGCCGGACCCTCCGAACACCTGGTTGGCCCGCAGCACAGCGAGCACGAGGTTCACGAGCTCATCGCCCTCGGGCGCCCGACCCAGGATGTGCAGGCCGTCGCGAATCTGGACATCCTTGATCTCACACAGCCAGCCGTCGACATGCATGATGAAGTCGTCGAACGCCTCGTCGTCCGGGCGCTCCTCCAGACCCAGGTCACTATCCATCCGCGCCGCCTGGATCAGCGTCCAGATCTCGCCGCGCAGCGCTGGCGCCTTGGCCGGGTCCATCGCCGACACGTTGCCGTATTCATCGAGCAACTGCTCCAGCCGCGCGATATCGCCATAGGTCTCCGCCCGCGCCATCGGTGGCACCAGGTGATCGACGATCGTCGCATGCGCACGGCGCTTGGCCTGCGTACCCTCCCCCGGATCGTTCACCAGGAACGGATAGATCACCGGCATCGACCCCAGCGCCGCGTCCGGCCCGCAGGCCGCGGACAGCGCGAGGTTCTTGCCGGGCATCCATTCGAGGTTGCCGTGCTTGCCGAGGTGCACGATCGCATGCGCGCCGAACTCGCGCTCCAGCCAGCGATACACGGCGAGGTAGTGGTGCGTCGGCGGCAGATCGGGATCGTGATAAATCGCGATCGGGTTCTCCCCGAACCCGCGCGGGGGCTGCACGAGGATGACCACATTGCCCGCCCGCAACGCCGCGCCGACCAGTTCGTCGCCATCCACAAACACCGATCCCGGCGCCTCGCCCCAGGCCCCGGTGACGGCATCAACGAGCTCGGCGGGCAGGTCGGCCAGCCACTCGCGATAGCGACCCACAGGAATCCGAATCGGCTGCCCCGCCAGCTGTTCCGACGTCAGCCACTCCTCGTCCTGCCCACCGGCGGCGATGAGCGCATGCATCAGCGCATTGCCCGCCGTCGTTTCCGTCGCCTCCCCTTCGACGGGCTCCACCTCCCCCGTGCCGGGGATCTCCCCCGGTTCGCCGAGGTCATAGCCCGCGACCCGGAGAGCCGCGAGCAGGCGTACCAATGAAACAGGTGTGTCCAGCCCGACCGCATTGCCGATGCGCGAGTGCTTGGTCGGGTATGCCGACAGCACGATCGCGATCTTCCGGTCGGCGACCGGGACGTGCCCGAGCCGCGCATGGTTGACCGCCAACTCGGCCATCCGGCGGCAGCGCTCGAGGTCGGGCACATAGTGCGGCAGGCCGTCGTCGTCGAGCTCCTTGAAAGAAATGGGTACGCCGATGATGCGGCCGTCGAACTCCGGCACGGCCACCTGCGATGCGACATCGAGCGGGCTCATGCCGTCGTCGGAGGCGGCCCATTCGGCCCGCGACCAGGTGAGGCACAGCGCCTGCAGGATCGGCACGTCCAGCCCTGCCAGCGCCTGCACGTCCCAGCCCTCGTCGTCCCCTCCCGCCTGCGCGGTCGCGGGCTTCGTCCCGCCGGCCGCCAACACGGTGGTGATCAGCGCGTCATAGCTCGCCAGGTGCTCGATCAGGTCGGCGGGGGCGTCGCGGAGTGAGGTGGCAAAGATGGGTACGCCCACCCCACCTGCTGCATCGATCGCATCCGCCAGTGCCTCGACGTAGGCGACGTTGTCGACCGCATGCTGGGCGCGATAGAAGAGGATCCCGACCCGCGGGCCCCCGCCCTCACCCGACCGCAGGGTCCCCCACGTCGGCTGTTCGGCCACAGGATCGAAGCCGACGCCATCGAGCAACACGGTGTCGGACAGGAAGGCGTGCACCTGGGCAAGGTTGGCCAGGCCGCCCTGGGCGAGATAGAGATGCGCCTGCGCCGCGACATTCACGGGCACGGACGACAGCTCCATGAGCGAGGCGTCCGGCAGCTGCTCACCACCGATGACCACGCGCGGCAGACCGGAATCGACGACCTGCTGATAGGTCCCGGGCAACCCCTGCACGGACCCGAGGAACCGGAACACGACCAGCGCCGCATCGGCCAGCAGCCCCGCCAGCGCGTCGGGTGAAACCTTCACCGGGTTGGCGTACGCATAGTCCGCGCCGCAGGCCCGCGCGGCGAGGAGGTCGGTATCGGAGGTGGACAGCAGCAGTACGCGGGACATGGTTTCCTCTCGCTGATCGGCCGCCACTCTAGCCAGGGAACCCGAGGGCCCGAGCCGGACTCCTCCAGGTCAGATCGACGCCAATGGACCTGCCCGGCCCGGCTTCCACCCGGACGTAGGGTTGACAGTCAGGCTTGGCCAATGGAGGGAGTTCCCGTGGTCGTCACCTCTGCCCACCGCACTCGCGCGGACCTGTGTCCCGGGGTTCTGCGTCCGTTCCCGGCCGAGGACGGCGCGATCATCAGGCTGCGCCTGCCCGGGGGTGAACTCCCGATTCCGCTCCTCACCGAGCTGCTGCAGATCGCGATGTCGGGGGCCGGGTTCGTCCAGGTGACCAGTCGCGGCAACCTTCAGATTCGGGGCCTGTCCGACCCCCTGCCCGATCATGTCGTCGAGGCTGTCGATGCGACCGGCCTCGTGCCGTCGCCGAGCCATGAGCGCGTGCGCAACATCCTGGCTTCGCCGCTGTCGGGCCTCTGGCCTTCGAACAGCCCCGACGGGCCGATCGCACGGGCCGACATTCGGCCGATCGTCGCCGAGTTCGACGACCTGCTCCGGGCCGAGCCCGCCCTCGCCCAGCTTCCCGGCCGCTTCCTCGTCGTGATCGATGACGGTCGCGGCGACATGCTCGGAGAGCCCTTCGATGTCGCCTATCGCGCGCTGGGTCCGGACCGGGGAGAGGTCCGCTTGGCGAGCGGACGCGGCTTCGCGGTCCCGGCCGCCGGTGCCGCAGCCGCGCTGATCGAGGTGGCGAAGGCCTTCCAGGCCGTACGCACAGACCTCGCACCCGCCCCGTGGCACATCCGTGAACTGGACGCCGATCTGCCCGGCCTGCCCCTGACCGAACGGATCCCGGTTCCTGCCGGACCCCGCGTGCGACCCGGAGCCCTCGGCCCCCACGCGATCGCCGGCCTCCCGCTCGCCCGGATCACCCACGGAAACCTCGCCACCCTGGCGTGGATCACCGACCGGGTGATCCTCACCGGGTGGCGGAGCATCGTGGTCCCCGATGCGGCCGATCACCTCGACGACCTGGCCGAGGCCGGGTTCGCGACTACCCCCGAGTCGGGGTGGGCGCAGGTCAGCGCCTGCACGGGTGCTCCCGGATGCGGTCGGGCCACCGTCTCCACCGAAGGTGCCGCCCGCGACCTCGTGACCGCCATCGACGCGGGGCGTCTTCGTCTCACCGAACCCGTCCACCTGGTCGCCTGTGAGCGGCACTGCGGGGTGTCGGGCAACGAGCGCCATATCGTGCTCACCGACGACTCGCCCGATGCACTGGCCGCGCTCCTGCCATAATCCGGTCGATGCCGAACACTTCCGCCCCCACGCCTCCGACGCGGCGCTATGACTATGTGACCGACGGCGTGGAGATCTATCGCCGCTCGTTCGCGACGATCCGCGCCGAGGCTGATCTCACCGCGTTCGACGACGACACCGCCACGGTCGTCGTGCGGATGATCCACGCCGCCGGCGATGTCGACCTCGCCCGTCACGTGCACACCCACCCCCGGATCGTGGACGCCGCCCGCACCGCACTGGCCGCCGGCGCACCCATCTTCACCGACGCCACGATGATCGCCACCGGCATTACCCGAGCCCGTCTCCCGCAGGACAATGCGGTGATCTGCACACTGCGCGACCCGGGCATACCCGATCTCGCCAAAGCCTGGGGCACCACCCGCTCGGCGGCCGCGGTCTCGCTGTGGGCCGACCGGCTGGAGGGGGCGGTCGTGGCGATCGGCAACGCACCGACGGCCCTGTTCCACCTGCTCGAGATGATCGCCGACGGGGGGCCGCGGCCGGCGGCCATCGTGGGCGTACCCGTCGGGTTCATCGGCTCCGCCGAATCCAAGGAAGCCCTGCGCGACAACCCCTGGGACGTGCCGTGGTTGATCGTCGAGGGTCGCCGCGGTGGCTCAGCCCTTGCTGTGTCGGCGGTCAATGCGCTGGCGCGGCGCAACGAGCTTCCGTCGTGAGTACGCCGAACGGGCGGCTCTTCGCGGTCGGCCTGGGTCCCGGTGATCCGGAGCTGATCACCCTCAAGGCCGCGCGGCTGCTCCGCGAGACCGACGTCGTGGCCTATTTTTCCGGCCCGCGCGGGACGTCCATCGCCCGCTCGATCGCCGCTGAGCACCTGCGCGCCGACGTGACCGAGGAGCTGTTGCGCTATCCGGTGACCACGGGGGAATCGGCGCATGCGGGGGGCTACTACGCGGAGATCGACGCGTTCTATGACGACAGCGCCGCCAGGCTGCGCAAACACCTCGAGGCCGGGCGCACGGTGGTGGTGCTGGCCGAGGGCGATCCGCTGTTCTTCGGCTCCTATATGTATCTCCACGATCGCCTCGCCGCCGACTTCCCCACCGAGATCGTGCCCGGAGTGACGTCGGTGAGCGGGGCGACCGCGGCGGTGGCGACCGGGTTGTGCCGGCACGAGGATGTGCTGACCGTCCTGCCCGGGACCCTGCCCGTGCCCGAGCTGGCGTGGCGGCTGGCCCAGACCGAGGCGGCCGTGATCCTGAAGCTCGGGCGGACCTTCCCGGGCGTACGCGAGGCCCTGCGGCAGGCCGGTCGACTGGATGATGCGTTCTATGTCGAGCGGGCGACCTTCGCCGAACAAAGGGTGCTCCCGGTGGCCGAGGTCGACGCCGGGACCGTGCCCTATTTTTCGACCATCGTGGTGACCGGTGGCGATCGGCGGGCCGATTCTGCGGGGCGCTGGGCCGCCAATGCGGTGGTCGGCGCGGACCCTTCGAGACGGCCGCAGGCGGCCTCCTCAGGGACCGCAGCGACGTCTTCCACCGGCCGGCTGCGCGTGATCGGGCTCGGTCCGGGCCCGACGGACTGGCTGACGGCCGAGACCGCCACCGCGCTCGCCGAGGTGACCGACGTGTTCGGTTATGCGCCCTATGTCGACCGCGTGCCCCAGCGCCCCGGCCTCACCAGGCACCCGTCCGGCAACACCGTCGAGGTCGACCGAGCCCGCGCGGCGCTCGACGCTGCAATGGCGGGGAGCGATGTCGCTGTGGTGTCGGGCGGGGACGCCGGCGTGTTCGGGATGGCGTCGGCGGTGTTCGAGGCGGCGGAGGACCCGGCGTACGCGGGGATCGAGATCGAGGTCCTGCCGGGAGTCTCAGCGGCCCAGGCGGTCGCCGCGCGGGCGGGGGCGCCGCTGGGCGCGGACTTCTGCGTACTGTCTCTGTCCGATCGCCTCAAGCCCTGGACCGTCATTGCCGACCGGCTGCGCAAGGCGGCGGAGGCGGATCTGGTGATCGCGGTCTACAACCCCCGGTCGCGGTCGCGCCCGACCCAGCTCGCCGACGCCCAGCGGGTGCTCCTCGAGGTGCGTGCCCCGCAGACGGTCGTGGTCATCGGCCGCGATATCGGCCGGGCCGAGGAGTCCCTGACTGTGACCACCCTCGGCGAGTTCGACCCCGAGTCGGTCGACATGAAGTGCCTGGTGATCTTCGGCGCGACGAGCACGCGGGTCACTGCGACTGGACAGGTCTGGACACCCCGCTTCGTTGGCTGAGGAGCGTGACCCAACGAATATCGGTCGACCTCCAAAGGACATGTCGTAGGGTGGGCGCACACGTCCATGTGGGTGCGAGGAATCCGGTGTGAATCCGGAGCGGTCGCGCCACTGTGACCGATCTGTCGTGTGATGGATCGGGAGTCAGGAACTCAACCCACGTGGCCACCCAAGCCGGGACGCGCAATCCCGGGAAAGGATCATCGTGCATATCGCAGAAGGTTTCCTGCCACCGGCGCATGCCGTGGCGTGGACCGTGGCCGCCGCACCGTTCGTCGTGCATGGCGCCCATCAGGTCATCAAACTGTCCAAGGAGAAGCCGGAATCCCGACTGCTTCTGGCTGCCGCCGGCGCCTTCACGTTCGTGCTGTCGGCCATCAAGCTACCGTCGGTCACCGGCTCGTCGAGCCACGCCACTGGCACGGGAATCGGGGCGATTCTGTTCCGGCCACCGGTCATGGCGTTCCTGGCGACGATCGTCCTGATCTTCCAGGCCGTCCTGCTCGCTCATGGTGGCCTGACCACCCTCGGCGCCAACGTGTTCGCCATGGGCATCGTCGGGCCGTGGGCGGCGTACGCCGCTTTTCGCGGGCTCCGCAGCCTCCGCGTAGGCGACACCCCCGCCATCTTCGTCGCGGTTGCCGTTGCGAACATCGCCACCTATGCGACGACGAGTGTCCAGCTTGCGCTGGCCTTTCCCGATCCGGCCTCCGGTTTCCTCGGGGCCTTCGCCAAGTTCGCCGGGCTGTTCGCGGTGACGCAGGTCCCGCTGGCGATCACCGAAGGCATCCTCGCGGTCCTGCTGTTCCGCGCCCTCGCTCGCATCGCAACGCGCGAGCTGAACGTCCTCGGGTTCGGTCGGCCCTCCGCGAAGGAGTCGAGCCATGTCTGAGATCACCACCGAACGCCCGAAGGCCGGCCGCAGCTTCCTGGCTCCGGTCGCCCTGGTCGTGGCTCTCATCGCCCTGTGGGTGATCCCGATGCTGGTCGCTCCGAGGGTGGGCGAGGAACACTTCGTGGGCACCGATGCCCAGGCCACCGAAATGGTCGAGGACACGGGCTATGAGCCCTGGTTCGCGCCCGTGTTCTCCCCCAGTGGTGAAATCGAGTCGGGGCTGTTCGCCCTCCAGGCGGCGCTCGGCGCGGGCGTGCTCTTCTATGTCATCGGCTATTTTCACGGCCGGACCCGCGCCGAGAAGCGCATTTCCGACAGCGAGCAGTGAGTGGCCGGTCTGGTCGTTGACCGGGCCGCTTGGGCGAGCCCCTGGCGAACACGTGCTGTCGGGGACAAGTCCCTCCTCTGCCTGGGGCTGCTCGCCATCGCGGTGGCAGCCCCGGGCTGGGTCGTTCCGGTCCTGGTGCTGGTGGCGTGCTCGGTCCTGGCGCTGGATCCCGCGCGCATACGCCCGGCGCTCTGGTTCGGTGTCCTCGCTGCTCCTGCAGCGTTCCTGCTGACGGCCGCCGGATCGATCGCGCTGGTGCTCGGCGGCGAGGGCGGATTTGTCACTGTCACCTCGGAGTCGCTGGCCCGGGCCGGGACCGTTCTGGCCCGCGGCGCGGCCGGCACGTCGGCTGTGCTGCTCCTCGCCTGCACCACCCCGATGGTCGAGGTGATCGCCGGGTTGCAGAAGCTTCGCGTACCCGAACCCCTCCTCGATATCGCCGCCCTCACCTATCGGTTGCTGTTCGTGCTGGCGGACGTCGCCGTGACGGTACGCCGCGCCCAGGCGGACCGGCTCGGCCATGACGGCTTCCGCCGGTCATTGCGATCGACAGGGTTGCTGGCCGCGGCCGTCCTGGTGCGGTCGTGGGACCGGGCCAATCGGCTGACCGAAGGGCTGGCCGGGCGGGGGTTCGAAGGATCGTTGCGTACGCTCCCCCGGCCGCTGCGGCATTCACCGGGGTTTGTCGGGCTGACGCTGCTGGGGCTCGGGCTGCTCGTGGCCGTCGCGATCGGGTTGTGGGTGATCGGATGAGGGTGCAGCTCGAGGGCGTGAGCGCGGGCTATGGCGAGCATCGGGTGTTGTCCGGGGTGAGCCTGGACCTGGCTGTGCCGCGGATCGCGCTGCTCGGTGCCAACGGTTCCGGCAAGTCGACGCTGCTGCGCGTGTTGTCGGGGGCACACGAGCCGGACTCCGGGCGGGTGCTGGTCGACGGCGCCCCACTCCGGCATGACCGAAAGGGTCTGCGGCGGCATCGCCAGCGGGTGCAACTTGTTCTCCAGGATCCCGACGATCAACTGTTCTCAGCCGACGTCACCCGGGATGTGTCGTTCGGGCCCATGAACCTGGATCTGCCGGAGGCGGAGGTCCGGGCGCGGGTCGAGGAAGCCCTTGGCGTCCTGTCCATCACCCATCTCGCCGATCGACCGACCCATCAGTTGTCCTATGGCGAGCGCAAGCGGGTCGCTCTGGCCGGGGCCGTGGCGATGCGACCGACGGTGTTATTGCTCGACGAGCCAACCGCAGGGCTCGACCCGGAGGGGGTCCGTGAGGCCGTCGGTGTGCTGGACCGGCTCGTGACTGCCGGGACCTCGCTCGTCCTCGCCACCCACGATGTCGACTTCGCCCTGGCCTGGGCCGATCGCGTGATCGTCCTCGCGCCCGACGAGGTGATGAGCGGGGACCCGGTCACGCTCCTCGGCGACGTGGGGCTCCTCGAACGGGCGCGACTGCAGCGACCGTGGCCCCTGGAGCTGCACGCCCGTCTGGCCGTCCGCGGGCTCGTGCCCCCGGGTTTGCGACCCCGATCACTCGACGATGTGCTGGCGATCCTCGATGCGGGGGATGACTCCGGTTCGTGAGGAATAGAGGTGGGATTCCACGAATTCCTCTGCTCGCAGCGCCTCGCCGACCAGGATCACCGCAGCCTGGGTGAGCCCGGCGTCCTCGACCTGCTGGCCGATGTCGGCGAAGGTCCCGCGCAGGATTCGCTGGGTCGGCTGGCTGGCATTCGCCACGACGACCACCGGGCAATCGGCACCATAGAACGGCTCCAGTCGCCCGGCCAGCTCCCGCGTCCGTCGGATCGCCAGGTGCAGCACCAGCGTCGCGCGGGTGGCGGCGAAGTTCTCCAACGCCTCCGTCGACGGCATCTTCGTCGAATCCCGCTGGGCCCGGGTCAGCACGACCGACTGCGCCACTTCGGGGACCGTCAGTTCGCGACCGATCAGTGCGGCCGCTGCGGCGTACGCCGGGACGCCGGGGCACACATCCCAGGGCACGCCCGCGGCATCCAGCCGACGCGTCTGCTCGGCGATCGCCGAATAGATCGACGGATCGCCGGAGCAGAGCCGGGCCACGTCCTTGCCCTCGGCGTGCGCGCGTGTCATCACGGCGATGAGGTCGTCGAGGTTGAGGTGCTGGGAGTCGACGAGCTCCGCGTCCTCGGGGCAGTGGGACAGGACCTCTGCGTCGAGGTAGGTGCCCGCATAGATACAGACCGGACTCGCCGCGAGCAGGTTCGCCGCGCGCAGCGTGAGCAGGTCCGCGGCGCCGGGCCCGGCACCGATGAAATGCACCGTCATCCGTTCTCCTTCACGAGGGTCGAGCTTGTCGAGACCTCCATTACTTGCTGATGGCCCACTGCACGACCGGACGCGCGGGCGACCAGCCACGGTAGCTCCCCAACGCCTGCGCCGTCGCCACCGCCAACTGGACGAGCTCACCGCCCAGCTCGCGATGCCGCTCGATGAGCAGGGCCTGGGTCTCGAGCGTCACGCTGTGGACGACCAAGCGACCGTGCGGACCGAGCCGAGTCCAGCAGCGATCCAGCAGGCCCGCGTTCGCCCCGCCGCCGACGAAGATCGCGTCAGGGTCGGGCAGGTCGTCGATCAGGTCGAGGGCGGTGCCGGTGCGGACCTCGAGATCGGGTACGCCCAGCCGCCCGGCATTGCGCGCGATGCGCTCGGCGCGGGTGGGGTCGCGTTCGACCGCCACGACCCGATTGTCACGATGCAGGCGCGCCCACTCGATGCCGATCGAACCGGCCCCTGCCCCCAGGTCCCAGAGGAGCTCACCGGGTGTCGGCTGCAGCACGGCAAGCGCGCAGGCGCGGACGTGCCGCTTGGTGAGCTGACCGTCGTGTTCGAACGCCTCATCGGGGAGCCCGGGGGCGAGCCAGCCGACAACGGGGCGATCGGTGGGTTCGGCCACCCGACACTCGATCGCCACGAGGTTGAGCCGGGGATGCTCTTGGTCGGACTCGGCCACCTCCGCGGCCGAGGCCGCGAACCGGGTCTCGTGATGACTGCCCAGGTCACCGAGCACGACCAGCTTCGCGCCCGCCCAGCCCGCGTCGACACACGCACGAGCCACGGCCCGTGGCGAGGTCTCGTCGGCGGACAGGACGAGCACACGGCGTCCGGGGGCGAGGAGTCGGCGTACCCGATCCACCGCACCCAGCCGGACCACCCCACACGTGTCGTCCGCCCAACCCAGCCGGGCGCGCGCGAGGGCGACCGAGGACACGGCCGGGTGCACGCTGATGCGATCGGGGCCGAGCAGGTCGATGAGGGTCGTCGCAACCCCGGCTACCAAAGGATCGCCACTGGCGAGGGCGACCAAGCGCCGGCCGGCATACCGCCCGAGCAGGTCCGGCAGCCCCGCCCGCAACGGGCTCGGCCACTCGACGAGTTCGGCATGGGCCAGCCCGTCGACCAGTTCGAGATGCCGCCGCCCACCGACAATGACCTCCGCCTCGGCGATGGCCCGGCGCCCCTCGACCGAACAGCTGGCGGGCCCGTCGGCGCCCATTCCCACTATGGCAATCACGCTCGCACTGTATCCGTGGCAAACTCGCCCGGGTGACGTCTTTCCCCTTCTCAGCCGTCGTCGGCTCCGACGACATGGCGCTCGCACTGCTCCTCACCACGGTCTCCCCGGAGGTCGGCGGGGTGCTGGTGCGGGGCGAGAAGGGTACGGCGAAGTCGACCATGGTGCGGGCCCTCACCGAGCTGCTGCCAGACCAGCACGTGATCGCGGACTGCCGGTTCGGGTGCGCGGCAGGTGCCCCTGACCCGACCTGCCCCGACGGCCCCCATGAGGGCGCAGCGACCACCAACCGGCCCGCCCGGCTGGTCGAGCTCCCGGTTGGCGCAACCGAGGATCGGGTCACCGGATCACTCGATCTCGAGCAGGCCCTCGGCGCGGGCGTCGCACGGTTCTCCCCCGGCCTGCTCGCCCAGGCGAACCGCGGGATCCTCTATGTCGATGAGGTCAACCTCCTCCACGACCATCTGGTCGACCTGCTGCTCGACGCTGCGGCGATGGGGCGCTCGACGGTCGAGCGCGATGGGGTCTCGGTGTCGCATGCCGCGCGCATCGTCCTCGTCGGCACCATGAACCCCGAGGAGGGCGAACTCCGACCCCAGCTGCTCGACCGGTTCGGGCTGACCGTCGAGGTCGCGGCGCCGCGGGATCCGGGGCTGCGCGCCGAGGTGGTACGCCGCAGGCTGGCTTTCGATGCCGACCCGGAGGAGTTCAACCAGAGGTTCGCGGCCGATCAGGCCGAACTCGCGGCCCGGATCGTCGCGGCCCGGGAGCTGTTGTCGTCCGTCGTGCTGACCGACTGGGCCCTGTCGAAGATCGCGACCGTCTGCGCCGGGTTCGAGGTCGACGGCATGCGCGCCGACATCGTGACCGCCCGGGCCGCGGCGGCCCATGCGGCCTGGTCGGCGCGGACCCAGGTGACGCGCGAGGATATCCGCGCCGCTGCCCGGCTCGCTCTGCCCCACCGGCGTCGTCGCAACCCCTTCGATGCGCCGGGGCTGGATGAGGATCTGCTTGATCGTCTGCTCGGCGACGACGAACCGCCCGAGGACGACCCTCCGCCTGAGCCTCCCACCACACCGGATCCGGACAAGCCGGACGCCGATGCCCCGGATCAGCCGAGCGAGGCCAACGATCCTGACGCCCCGGCTCACGATCAGGGCGCGGACTCCCCTGACGCGACCGCAGAGCAGCGCCTCGACCCGAAAGACTCCGCCCAGCACTCAGAACCACAGGCCGAGGACGCCGAAACGTTCCCGCGGGAACGTCCCGACCATCCGACCGCACCCGCTCCGACCGGGGTGAGTGGGGCCTCGGATCCGTTTCGGGTGCGCCTGTTCGCCGCCCAGGGGGTGGGCAGAGGCGCCTCCGGCCGACGCAGCCGCGCCCTGACCGAGCGCGGCCGCACCGTCGGCACCCGGCCCCGGGCCGAGGGAGCGATTCATCTCCCCGCGACCATCCGGGCGGCGGCACCGCACCAAGTCGCGCGGGGGCGGGTGGATCGCCTGCTGCTGACCCCCGCCGACCTCCGCCGCTCCGTAACCGAGGGCCGCGAGGCCAACCTCTTGTTGTTCTGTGTCGACGCGTCGGGCTCGATGGCCGCGCGCAAACGCATGGAATCCGTCAAGACCGCGGTCCTGTCGCTGCTGCTCGACGCCTATCAGCGCCGGGACCGGATTGGGCTCATCTGTTTCCGCGGCGTTGATGCCGAACTGGTCCTCCCGCCGACGTCGTCGGTCGAAATCGCCGCGGCCCGGTTGGCCGAGCTCCCGCACGGTGGGCGTACCCCCTTGGCCGAAGGCCTCTGGCGCGCCGGCGAAACCCTGCGGTTGGAGAAGATCCGCGATCCGCGCCGGCGGCCCCTGCTGGTCGTCATCACCGATGGGCGCGCCACGGGCCCCAAGGGTGACCGCGGCGCCTCCCCCCTCGCCCGCGCCCACCGGGTGGCCGACCTGATCCGCGACCAGCACATTCCCGCGCTGGTCATCGACTGTGAGACCGGCCGGTTCCGGATGGGACTGGCCGCCGAACTCGCCGGCCATCTCGGCGCACAGCACGTCGCGCTCGAGGACCTCGGCGCCGACGCGATCCTGCGGGCCGTCGGTCGGGGCGAGGCCGCCTGATGGCCCGACTCCCCCGCGTCGTCATCGGGGCTCCTGCCTCGGGCCACGGCAAAACGACGATCTCCGCGGGGCTCATGGCGGCCCTGCGGGCGCGCGGCCGGACGGTGGCTCCGGCGAAGGTCGGCCCGGACTACATCGACCCGGGCTATCACACCCTCGCCACTGGTCGCCCGGGCCGCAACCTCGACCCCGTCCTGTGTGGCGAGGACCGGATTGTGCCCCTGCTCCTCCACGGTGCCGTCGGCGCTGACCTCGCGATGATTGAGGGGGTGATGGGGCTGTTCGACGGGCAGTTCAATACCGACGGTTTCGGGTCCACGGCCCACGTCGCCAAACTCACCCGCTCGCCGGTGGTGCTCGTCGTCGACATCTCACATACCTCCCGCACGGTCGCTGCCTGGGTCCACGGCCTGGCGACCTTCGACCCGGCCGTCCGCGTCGCCGGCGTCATCCTGAACAAGGCCGGCTCACAGCGTCATGCCGATGAAGCGGTCCGGGCCATGCAGGAGACCGGCGTACCCGTCCTCGGCGTCCTCACCCGCGATTCCGGCATCATCGCCCCGTCGCGCCACCTCGGCCTCGTACCGGTCGCCGAACGTCCCGAGGCCGCCACCGAGATCGAACGCCTGGTCGACCTGCTCGCCGCCGAGATCGACCTCGACCACTTGGTCGCGATCGCCGAATCCGCGCCCCCGCTCGATGGGCAGGCCTGGGATCCCGTGGCCGAGGTCGCTCCCGGGGCGGGCGAGCCCCTCATCGCGGTCGCCGGCGGCCGGGCGTTCACGTTCCGCTATCCCGAGAACACCGAACTCCTCGCCGCCGCCGGGTGCCGCATCGCCGAGTTCGACCCGCTCACCGACACGGCCCTGCCCGCGGAGACGTCGGGGATCCTGCTGGGGGGCGGGTTCCCCGAGGTGTACGCCGAGTCGCTCGCCGCGAACGCCGCGCTCACGGCGGACCTCGCGACCCGGATCGGGGCGGGAACGCCCACCGTCGCCGAATGCGCCGGGCTCCTCTATCTCGCTCGCACCCTCGACGAACACGCCATGGCCGGCGTACTCCCCGCCGATGCCGCCATGCACGCCAAACTCACCCTCGGCTATCGCACGGCGATCGCCCCCGCCGACACCCTTCTGGCGGCTGCGGGCACGCGGGCGAAGGGGCACGAGTTCCATCGGACTCGGATCAACCCGGCCGCCGGGGACGCGCCGGCCTGGCTGCTCGACGGACGTCCGGACGGATTCGGAAGTCGTTCGATGCATGCTTCCTATCTCCACCTGCACTGGGCCGGGTTTCCGGACATGGCCCGCCGGTTCGCTGCGGCGGCGGCAGACTATTCGATGCGCATTTCCCCGGAAGGAGCGCAATGACTCTCGAACTCGATGTGGCCGGCCGACGCGTCCTGCTCCGCGGCTGCAACGACCGGACCGCCGCTCTGGCGGTCAACCTCCTCAGCCAGGGTGCCCTCGTGGGGGTCGACGCGGGGCAACTGACGACCGCTGTCGCCGATCTCATGACGCGCGGCCTGATCAGTCAGGCGGAGGGGGCCAACTATGGCGAGTTCGACCTCATCATCGGTGTCGATGCCCGCGCTTCGCTGACCGCGCCCACGCGGACCGAGGGTCTGGTCACGCTGGTCGGTGGGGGGCCCGGCCATCCGGGGCTGCTGACGACGGCTGGACTGCAGGCGCTGCAGAACGCCGATGTCATCGTGTTCGATCGGCTGGCTCCGCTGTCGGTGTTGCAGGACCTGTCTGCCCGTCTCATCGACGTCGGCAAGATCCCCCACGGGCAACACACCGCGCAGGAAGTGATCAACGAACTGCTCGTCGCCGAGGCCCGCAAGGGCCAGCACGTGGTGCGATTCAAGGGCGGTGACTCGTTCGTCTTCGGTCGCGGCAGCGAGGAATGGCAGGCCTGCGCCGAGGCGGGCATCCGGGTCGAGATCGTCCCCGGAGTGTCCTCCTCGATCGCTGCCCCCGAATTGGCCGGCATCCCGGTCACCCACCGCGGCCTGGTCCAGGGGTTCACGGTCGTGTCTGGCCATGTCGGCCCGGATGACCCGCGCAGCACGCTGAACTGGGAGGCGCTGGCACAGACCAACACGACACTCGTCATCCTGATGGGCGTCGCCAACCTGCCCACGATCACGAAGACGCTGCTGCGCCACGGTATGGCCGCTGATATGCCGGCGGCGGTGATCGCCGATGCGGGTCTGGTCAGCCAGCAGGTCGTGCGCGGTCCGGTGGCCGATATCGCCGATCACGCCAAAGCCGCCGGCATCACCCCACCCGCCGTGACCGTCATCGGGCAGGTCGCCGGCCTCAGCCTGGAGGGTTAGCCAAGAGGGCCAGGTAATTTCGGACAGTCGACGCCATCTGCCCCCACCCCAGAACCCCGCGAGTGTCCGAAATTACCCGGGGTGGCCGAGTAGCCCCGACCGTGAGGGTGTCCGACCCGGAGCCTCAAGCGGTCCGGCCCGTCCGGGCTCGCGCCTGCGCCGCCTGCAGGATCAGGCTGGCAGCGAGACAACCGCCTACCCCTTCCCCCGCGCGCATCCGCAACTGCAGCAGTGGCTCCAGGCCCAGCCGACGCAACACCAGTTCATGCGCGCGCTCGCGGCTGACCTGGCCGGCGACGAGATAGGCCTGCACCCCCGGCTCCAGCCGGGTGGCCACCAGCGCCGACACCGAGGTCGCGAGCCCATCGAGAACCACGGGCCGACCGGCTTCGGCCGCTCCCAGCGTGACTCCCGCGAGCACGGCGAACTCCGGCCCACCCAGCCGGGCCAGGACCTTCACGGCGTCGGACTCGGGTCCGAGCCCCGTCCGCGCGAGCGCCCGCCGCACCACGTCGGTCTTGGTGGCCAGGATCGCGGCGTCAGAACCGGCTCCCAGCCCGACCGTCTCGCCCGGGTCGACTCCGGTGAGGGCACTCGCCAGGGCGGAGGCGATCGTCGTGTTGCCGATGCCGACCTCACCGAGCACGACCAGCCCCTCGCCCGCGCTCCCGATCCGTCGCCCGGCCACGAGGAGTCGCTCGGCGTCGGCGATCGACATCGCATCGGCATCCCGCAGATTGCCTCGAGGATCCCGCGGCCGCTCGCTCGGCACATCCACGAACGGGCCGCCGAGCACCCCTGCATCGAAAGCGACGACGCCGAGACCCGCGGTCAGTGCGCCGGCCGCCCCGAGGGACTGCCCCGCCACCGCCGCCCGGAACACCTCGGCGGTGTTCGACACCGGGAAGGCGCTGACCCCCAGCTCGGCCACAGGGTGGTCGGCTGCCGCCAGCACCAACGTGCCACCGACCGGCGCCGGGCCGGCTGCCAGGATGCGGTTGAGGACCCGGTCCAGCACACCCAGGGATTCGGGCGGCGTCAATAACCGATCGGCCTCATCCGTCGCACCGACCAGTCGCTCCGACGAAGGCGCCCGCAGATGGGAGGGCGGAGCCGCAGGAGCATCCTCCGCCGGCCAGCGATCCCGGAGGACCACGTCGGCCAACGGCTGCTTCGCTGACCAGGCATGACGCTGCAGGCCGGGTTCGGGCGGCAGCTCGTCGGGCCAGCCCAGGCAGAGCCAGCCGAGCGTTTCGACCCCATCGGGCAGCCCGAGGAGGCCGCCCAGATCTGCTGGATCGAACAAGGTCACCCAGCCCATCCCCACCCCGTGGGCCCGGGCGGTCAGCCACATGTTCTCGATCGCGCAGGCACACGACCACAGGTCGGTGTCCGGGAAGGTCGCCCGCCCCAACACCCCCGCCGCCGGCGTACGCCGATCGCACGCAACCACAATCCCGACCGGGGCCTCCCGCAGGCCTTCCAGCTTGAGATCCAGCAGGCGTTGCCCCCGATCCGGGGTGAGCTGATAGGCCTGTTCAAGTCGCATGCGGTCGGCGAGGTGAGCGGCGTGATCACGGATCGACGGATCCGTCACGACGATAAACCGCCAGGGCTGGGAGTGGCCCACGGACGGGGCCGCATGCCCAGCGCCGAGAATCGCTGTCAGCACCTCCTCGGGCACCGGATCGGGCCGGAATCGCCGGATGTCCCGCCGCGATCGAAGGATCCGGTCGAGTGCATCGATGTCGGCCGGCTCGAACGCCCAGCCGCGCGGGTCGGCCGCCCGAGCCGCCGCCGCCGAGGAGTCGCCCACGGTCGGTATGGGCCTCGCCCAGTCAGAGCGCGGCGAGGAGTCGCCACTCAACAGCTCCCGCACCTGCGCCAGCGCACCCGCCGGATCCGGCACTGTCTCCGCTGCCCGTTCGCGGGGCCGGGCAACCATCACGACCGGGATGCCGAGTTCGGCCGCCACGTCGAGCTTGGCCTCGGTCAGCGCTCCGCCGGAATCCTTACTGACCAGCACATCCACCCGATGTTCGATCATCAGCGCCCGCTCGCTCACGGCGTCGAATGGCCCGCGCGTGCGCATGATGGTCCAGTTCGGCCAGTCGTCCTCCGGAGCTTCCACGAGCCGGACCAACGCCCACCGATCCCGCCACGACGCGAAATGCTGCAGGCCCTGGCGCCCCGTCGTGAGGAACGGACGCTCCCCCGACCGAACCATCGCTGCGGCGGCCTCCGACATGTCATCGACCCAGGTCCAGTCCGCCGCGTTCGGGTGCTCGCGCCAGCCGGGGCGCAGCAGCCTGATCAGGGGTACGCCAGCCGCAGCCGCCGCGTCCACCGCATGATCCGACATCGTGGCCGCGAACGGATGAGTGGCATCGACAAGCACTCGCACGTCATGCTCACGGAGATAGTCGGCCAGTCCGTCGACCCCGCCGAATCCCCCGATGCGCGTCTCGCCCACGGGCAACGCGGGATTGCTGACCCGGCCGGCGAGGGAGGAACGGACGCCGAGGCCCTCCGCGACCAGGAGTTCTGCCAGCGCGCGGGCCTCCCGGGTCCCGCCGAGCACGAGCACCTCGCACGGATCAGCCATGGGGTTGACCCTAGCCGGTCCGAACGCTGGCCTCGCCCGAAGCCCGTGACCGACCGTGGTCCAATTCACCATGCGCACGTTGACCCCTGACTTCGACCCCGAGGCCGTCGCCCAGATCGATGCTCGGTTGGCCGATGCCGTCGCCGAACACGATGTGAACATCCCGTGGGCGATCGAATCCGGCAGCCGCGCGTGGGGCTTTCCGTCACCCGACAGCGACTACGACTGCCGATTCCTCTATGTTCGCAGCCGCAACGCCTACCTGAGCCCTTGGCGGCCCCGCGATGTCATCGAGACCCCTCTGACCGATGTCCTGGACGTCAACGGTTGGGACCTGATCAAGGCTGTCCAACTCGCGGTCAAGGGCAATGCGACGGTGGCGGAGTGGCTGCGTTCCCCGCTGGTGTACGCCGGAGTCCCCGCCTTTGCGGAGACGCTGCTCACGATGGTGTCCGAGGTGGCCGACGTGCATGCGATCCGCCGGCACTATCTCCACGTCGGCCGGACCGCTTGGCAGCGCGCGGAGCCCGATGCCCAGGGCCACCTGCCGCTGAAGAAGGTCTTCTATTCGCTGCGGCCTGCTGCGGTCCTCCGTTGGCTGCGCGAACACGACATGGCTGTTCCGCCGATGCATCTCCCGACGCTGTTCGAGCAGGCAGCGCCGCCCGCCAGCGTCATGGACGTGGTGGACGAGTTGATCGCCCGAAAGGCGATCACACGGGAGCTCGGGCACGGCCCGATGGCTCCGGCGGTCGCCGAGTTCATCCAGCAGGAATTCGCGCTGGCCGAGACCATGGTGGACGAAGCCCCGCGCAGTCCGGCCGACCCGGCCACCTATGCGTACGCCGAGGAGGTCTTCCGGGAACTGGTCGAGCGCTACGCGCCGGCCTGAGGACTCAGGAGACCTGCGGTCCGCGCGGGCCCTCGCCCGGCGGGACCTCAGAGCCCGGCTGATAGGGCGGCCGGGCCGGCACCGGCACCTGGCCCGGGGGCAGTTGGGCACCACCGGCCGGATGCGGTTCCTCGGGCGCGACCGGAGCAGGCGGCGGGGTGACCGGCGGAATCTCGGACGGCTTGCGCAGGTCGGACCCGGTCCATGCCGGACGCTTGGGCCAGCGCCGCAGCGGCTCGAAGATGCGGGCCACCTCGTGCTTGTCGAGGGTCTCCTTCTCGAACAGCTGGCGCACCAGCTCGTCGAGCACATCGCGGTTGGTCTCCAGGACTTCGAAGGCCTCCTGGTGGGCGTTCGCGATGAGGGTCTTCACCTCTTCGTCCACGATGGCAGCGACCTGCTCGGAATAGTCGCGACTGTGCCCGCCGCCCATCTCCATGCCGAGGAACGGCTCGGAGTCACCCTTGCCGAGGCGGATGGCACCGATGCGGTCGCTCATGCCATATTGCGTCACCATCGCCCGGGCCACATTCGTGGCCTTCTCGATGTCGTTGGACGCACCCGTGGTCGGGTCGTGGAAGACCATCTCCTCTGCGGCGCGACCACCCAGCATGTAGGCCAGCTGATCGAGCAGCTCGCCGCGGGTGTTGGAATATTTGTCGTCCTCCGGCATCACCATCGTGTAGCCCAGCGCGCGCCCGCGCGGCAGGATCGTGACCTTCTGGACCGGGTCGGTGCCGGGCATGGCCGCGGCGACCAGGGCGTGGCCGCCCTCGTGATATGCCGTGATGAGGCGCTCGCGCTCGCTCATCAGGCGAGTACGCCGCTGGGGTCCCGCAATGACGCGATCGATGGCCTCGTCGAGGTCGTCGGCGGTGATCATCTGGCGATTGGAGCGGGCTGTGAGGAGGGCGGCCTCGTTGAGCACGTTGGCCAGGTCGGCACCGGTGAAGCCGGGCGTACGCTGCGCGATGCCCTTGAGGTCAACCTCGCCGGAGATGGGCTTGCCCTGGGCATGAACCTTGAGGATGTCCCAGCGCCCCTTCATGTCGGGCGCATCGACCTGGATCTGCCGGTCGAAACGACCCGGGCGCAGCAGCGCGGGGTCGAGCACGTCGGGGCGGTTGGTCGCGGCGATGAGGATCACGCCACCGCGGACGTCGAAGCCGTCCATCTCGACCAGGAGCTGGTTGAGGGTCTGCTCGCGCTCGTCGTGGCCGCCGCCCATGCCGGCGCCACGGTGGCGGCCGACGGCGTCGATCTCGTCGATGAACACGATGGCGGGGGCGTTGTCCTTGGCCTGCTCGAACAGGTCACGCACGCGGGAGGCGCCGACCCCGACGAACATCTCGACGAAGTCCGAACCGGAGATTGAGAAGAACGGCACGCCCGCCTCGCCCGCCACGGCGCGGGCCAGCAGGGTCTTGCCGGTGCCGGGCGGGCCATAGAGCAGCACGCCCTTGGGGATCTTGGCGCCCACCGCCTGGAACTTGGTCGGCTCGGACAGGAATTCCTTGATCTCGTGGAGTTCCTCGATCGCCTCTTCACAACCGGCGACATCGGCGAAGGTTGTCTTGGGTGTGTCCTTGTTGGTCACCTTGGCCTTCGACTTGCCGAACTGCATCACCCGGGAGCCGCCGCCCTGCATCGACGACAGCAGGAAGAAGAAGATGACCACGATCAGGATGAACGGCAGCAGTGAGGGCAGCACATAGTTGAAGAAGCCCGGCTGCGGGACACGCACCGACCAGCGATCGATGGTGTTGGCGTCGGCCCGTTCCTGAAGACGCTCCGCGATCGCCGTCGACTGCTGACCGACCCAGAACGCCTTGATCTTGTTGTCGTCGTCCACCGTCACGCGGATCTGCTGCTCGTTCTCGACGAGCTCGACCTCCTGCAGATGGTCATTGCCATAGATCTTGGCGATGACCTCGGAGGTCGGCTTCTCGGCGAAGCCGTCGGCGCCGCGAGCCAGGTCCATGATCACGAACAACCCGAGGATGCCGATGATGATCCAGAACAGCGGACCGCGGAAGATGCGAGAGAGGTTCATGACCTACCTAAAGGGCGACATGTGGGGCAGCACGACCTTACCCGCCGGGAGCAACACCCCCGAAATCTCTCCGAGCTGTGGGTCGCCTCCGCACGAGCCCGGGCGTGCAACGACTACGAATACACGTGGGGAGCCAGCGTCGCGACGGACGTGAGGTTGCGGAACTTCCCCGCATAGTCGAGGCCATAGCCGACGACGAACTCGTTGGGCAGGTCGAACCCGACCCATTTGACGTCGACAGCGTTCTCGGCGGCCTCGGGCTTGCGGAACATTGTCATGATCTCGACGCTCGCCGGCTCGCGGGAGCGGAGGTTGGACACGAGATAGCTCAGGGTCAGGCCGGTGTCGATGATGTCCTCGACGACGAGCACGTGACGGCCGGAGATATCGGTGTTGAGGTCCTTCAGGATGCGGACGACGCCGGACGACTGGGTGCCGGAACCATAGGAACTGATGGCCATCCAGTCCATCGAGCAATGAATGGTCATCGCCCGCGACAGGTCGGCCATCACCATGACAGCGCCGGTGAGGACACCGACGAGGAGCACGTCCTTGTCCCGGTATTCCTCATCGATCTCGGCCGCAATCTCGGCAAGCCGTTGATTGATCTGCTCCTCGGTGAGGATGACCCGGACCAGATCGGAGGAGATATGTGCGTCTTCCACGGGGCTCAGTCTGTCATCACTGCGAGACGTCCTCCATGCCTGCCCACGCGCAGGCCGGAGATATCGATCCACTTCTGGCCACGCCAGTCGGTGATGAGGGCATCGATGGCCTTGACCTGGGCATAGGACGGCTCAGCAGCTCCCTGCGCCAGCAGCCAACGGCGCAGGATCCGCCGGCGCAGCGCCTGCTCCTTCGGGAGCTCCGCGACGGACAACTCCCGGTCGGCGAGCACGCCGTCGGGGATGGCCCTGGCGGCCAGGTCGTCGAGCACCTGCGTGTCATCGCGGAGCATCACGGCCGTTCGCGCGAGGGCTTCGGCGATGCCGGGCCCGAGCTGGGTCTCGAGCATCGGCATGACCTTCTTGCGGACCCGGACGCGGGCATAGCCCAGGTCGTCGTTGTGGGGGTCGAGCCAGAACTTGGTGTCGAGCTCGGCGCAGGCGGCTTCGGTGACGTCACGGCGTACGCCCAGGAAGGGCCGCACGAACACATCCCGCGCGGGCGCCATCCCGCTGAGCGACCGGGCACCGGACCCTCGCGCCAGGCCGAGCAGCACGGTTTCGGCCTGGTCGTCGAGCGTATGCCCGAGGAGGACGATCGCGCCGAGGGCGTCGGCCACCTCCGCGAGGGCGGCGTGGCGGGCGGTTCGCGCGGAGGCCTCCGGACCGGTGCCATCGGGCACGACAGTGACGGCGACGATGTCGGTCGGCAGGCCGAGCCGCTCGGCGCGCGTCGCCGCCTTGCGCGCCACCGCATCGGAGCCGTCCTGGAGGCCGTGATCAATCACGAGCGCCCGCGCCATGACCTCGCGGCGCTGCGCCACCACTGCGGTGGCGGCCACGAGCGCGAGCGAATCGGCACCTCCGGAGCACCCGACGAGCAGCGGCACCGCCCCCCGCTCACCGAGCCGGTCGAGAGCTGCCTCCACCGCGGCCACCAGCTCGAGCATCGCCGGGCCCAGCGCCTTCTTCGCCATCAGGACATCCTTCCCATCCGCTCCACCCACAGGGTGGGTTCATGCAGTTCGGCCAGTGTCGGCAGGGTCTCCGGCGACTCGAAGACCCGATTGAGCCGGTCGATGCCCACGGCTGCGATCACCTGGCGACAGAACGTGGCACCATCGCGATATTGCGCGAGCTTCACATCCATCCCGAGGAGCCGGCGGATCAGTCGGTCGAGGCCGGGGCGCCCGTCGCGGCGCGTCTCGAAACGACGGCGGATCTGGGCAACAGAACCGATGACCCTCGGGCCGACCCGGTCCATCACTACATCGGCGTGGCCCTCGAGAACCGACATCACCGCCGTCACCCGTTCGATCGTCGCGCGGACGTCGACGGTGTCGGGCAGCAGGTCGAGCAGGGTCAGCCGCTCGCGGCCGCGAGCCGAGATCAGTCGCGAGAGGTCCTCCCAGCCAGGCGCACCCACGTCGGTGAGTTCGGCCACGATGCGGGCGTGGTCGCGGAGATAGTCGCGCAGCCAGGGGTACGCCGTGAACTGCACCCGATGGGTCTCCTCATGCACGCACACCCAGAGCCGGAAGTCACCGGGGTCGACCCCGAGCTCGTTCTCGGCAGCGACGATGTTGGGCACCACGAGCAGAAGCCGGCCGCCCGGAGCGGCCTCCGCCGGCGCGAACAGGTCGAACTGGCCCAGCACCTTGGTCGACAGCCACGCGAGCACCGCCCCGATCTGGGCGCCGGTGATGTGCCCGGTCGCAGTGGTCCGCTCCGACACCGGCAGGAGTCCGGACAGCGATTCGACATTGCAGCGCAGCCAGGCCGTGCGGTCGACCACCCGCACCGGCGCCGTGTCCGTCGGCGCCTCGATCCGGGCCGTTTCCCGCACGAGGCCCTGCGCCTGTTCGGCGAATCGATAGAGGTCGGCGACCGCTTTCGTTGCGTGGGTTGCGTCGACCCGGGGGCCGGGCCGGACCAGGCGTACGCCGGCCGCCGCGGCGGTCGACCAGTCCAGTTCGGGCAGGGTCCGCTCGGCCGAGGTCATGGCCATGAGGGTACGCCGGACCTCAGCCGCGGCACCCGCAGGTGGACAGGGTCGCCGTGATCCGGTCGAGCCACACGCGCGTGCGATATTCCTCCTGCTCGCCGTTGACGAGGAACGCATAGACGAGGATCGACCCATCGCGGCTGCGCACATAGCCGGCGAGGGAATGGACATTGGTCAACGTGCCGGTCTTGGCCCGCACGAGCCCCCGACCGGGAGCGGTGCCGTCCTCGACGAAGCGGCCGGCAAGCGTACCCTCCGTGCCGGCCACGGACATGCCCGTTGCCAGCGCGCGGTATCTCTCGCCGTCCTCCTTGATCGCGAGCTCGACCGCACGCGTGAGAGAGCGGGCGCTGACGAGATTGGCCCGACTCAGACCCGATCCGTCGACGATCTTCATGCCATCGGTCCAGGCGTCCAGCCGCTGCAGGGTTTCCTGGATGGCCGCCCGGCCGTCGGTGATCGAGCCCGTCCGTCCGCCGGCCCGTCCGACATGGCGGAACAGCACCTCGGCGGCATCGTTGTCGGAATAGATCAGCACCAGTTCGACGATGTTCTCGACGGGCATCGAGCTGACCTTGGCGACCTCTGCGGAATCGGCCGGGGCCTTACCCCGGGCGGTGCCGGAGACCCCGACGCCGAGTCGCTTCAGTTCGGCGGTGAAGGCATCGGCGGCCACCTGGGAGGGGTTGGCATCCCTCGGCCCGATGGCCGCCCCACGGGGACGCGCCCCGTCGACCCACAGGGCGCTGGTTTCGGCGGCGTAATCGCGATAGACGGGAATCCAGTCGGGATTCCAGCCCGGGCCGGCAAACAGGGAGGTGTCGATGACGACTTCGACGTCCCCGGGCGTACCCGCGTCTTTCAGGGCGGTGGCGGTGGCCGCGGCCAGGTCGAGAATCGAGCTGCGGGCCGGCGGACCGCCGGCCGGTCCCTTCGACAGATAGGGGTCGCCGCCGCCGACCAGATAGAGCTTCGCGGGATCGGCCGGGTCGCGCAGCACCTTTGTGTCGAAGCGGTGGTCCGGCCCATAGATGTCGAGGGCCGCGAGGGACGTCAGGACCTTGAGGGTGGAGGCCGGAATCGCGTCCCCGTCGGGCCGGTCGGCAAACAACGTCTCACCGGTCGCCGCGTCGACGACCATTCCCCAGGTCGACCCCGCGACCGGACCGACGTCGCGAATGCGCGACGCCACCGCATCGGCCCGGCTGCCGGGCTCCGGGGACGCATCGGCGAGGACGGGGGCGCTGGGCTGGGCGGGCAGCGCGGTGGATCGTCCGGAGGCTTCGTGGAACACGGTTGGATCGACAGCCGGCGTACCACCGTCGCGATAGAGCCCGGTGGCATAGAGGCCGGCGCGGGCCACCGAACCGAGCACCCCCGCGGCCAACAACAACACGAGGACGACCACGACGGCCATGATCCCCAGGGTGCGCACCGGCAGTGCGCTGCTTCTCCTCTTGGCTCTGCGTGCCGCCACCTGAGTCCCTCCCGTGGTCGCCGATGTGGAGGATACTGCCTGAACGCTAGGCTTCGTCTGTTCGCAACCCACATCAGAGAGGGTCTTTCGGTGACTGAGGACTATTCCGCACCGGCCGGCCAAGAAGCGGTCGAGCCCCCGAAAGGGATCCACTTCGACGTGACCGTCGAAATCCCCAAGGGCCAGAAGAACAAATATGAGGTTGATCACAAGACCGGGCGCATCCGGCTTGATCGGACCCTGTTCACCTCGACCCAATACCCGTCGGACTACGGGTTCATCGAGGGCACCCTCGGCGAGGACGGCGACCCGCTCGATGCCCTGGTGCTCGTGCCCGAGCCGACCTTCCCCGGCTGTCTCATCGAGTGCCGTGCCATCGGCATGTTCCGCATGACCGACGAGGCAGGTGGCGACGACAAGGTCATTTGCGTACCCACCGACGATCACCGCCGGGATCACCTGCAGGATCTCGAGGACCTGCCGACCCACTCGGTGCTGGAGATCGAGCACTTCTTCTCGGTCTACAAGGACCTCGAGCCCGGCAAGTCCGTCGAAGGCGCCACCTGGGCCGGCCGGATCGATGCCGAGGCCGAGATCATGAAGTCGTTCGAGCGCGCCAAGGGCACGGAGTTCGAGCATCACCACAAGCTCATCTGAGTTGAGTCACCTGCTGTTGCTGTCCCCGGCGGCCAATCGTGTGTACGCCGGGGCGGCTGCCGAACTTGCCGCAGCCGAGCTCCAGGTCTGTGCCGGGGTCGACACCGTCGAGCCGGTCAGCCTGGCCGGCGTGGACTATCTGGGCTTCGACCCGGGTTCGCTGGACGACGAGCGGTTGGCGATCCTGGCCGGCCAGTCGGCCAGCCTTGCGCTCTTCGAGCGGGTGGAATCACCGGTTGGGGAGAGCGAAGGCCCGCTCCTGCGACCCATCGCGCTGCCCGACGGGGATCTCCTCGACGACGACTTCGTCACCATCCCCAAATATCAGGGCAAGACCAACGAGCAGTTCACCAGGCTGCTGCTCAACGTGACCCGGGCCGCGGCCGACCTGCCGCCCGATCGACCGCCCACCGTGCTCGACCCACTGTGCGGGCGCGGGACCACGCTGTCCGTCGCCTGGACGATGGGACTCAACGCGGCCGGGGTGGAAGCGGACGTGAAGGCCTTCGAGGCCATGGCGGCGTTCTGGAAGACCTGGCTGCGCCGCAAGCGCCTCAAGCACTCGGCGGACACGAATCCGGTACGCCGTGACGGAAAGTCCCTGGGCAAGCGCTTCGAGGCGACGCTGCGACTGCCCGGGTCAGCCCCGCTGACCGCGACGGTCTTCACCGGTGACACCCGCGACTCCGCGATGCTGTTCGGCAAGAAGAAGTTCGAACTGATCGTCGCCGATGCTCCCTATGGCGTGGTCCACGGATCGCGCACCGACGTGCGCGGCACGAGCGGGCGGCGGGATCGCTCCCCCGCGGGGCTGTTGGCGGAGGCGCTCCCGGTCTGGGCCGGCCAACTCGCACCGGATGGCGCCCTCGGCCTGAGCTGGAACACCCTGGGTCTCGCCCGGGAAGACCTCGCGGGCATGCTGTCCGATTCGGGCCTGACCGTGTGTGATGGCGGCCCCTGGCTGAGGTTCGGTCACCGGGTTGACTCGTCGATCCACCGGGACATCATGGTGGCCCGCCGCGACTGACGGATCCGCGTCGGCAAGACTGGAGTCATGGCAAACCGTCTGCTGTTCCTGATGCGTCACGCCGAAGCCGTCACCTTCGCCCCCGGGCTCGGCGACATCGATCGGCCTCTCTCCTCCGATGGCCGGGAGCAGGCCGGCCGGGCGGCGTCCTATCTGGGTGAGTTGGGCGTACGCATCGACGGCGTGCTGTGTTCCGCGGCCGTCCGGACGAAGGAGACTGCGGGGTTGCTCGGACTGTCCGCTCCGGTCCGGCATTCGGCCGAGATCTACAACGCGGGGTCCGACACGATTCGCGAACTCGTGGGAGAGGTCGACGACGAATTGGAGGTTCTTCTCGTGGTCGGACACGCGCCCGGCATCCCGACGCTGGCGCACGACCTGGCGGATGACGAACTCTCGGACGCCGATGCCCTCCGCCTCATCAGCCAGGGTTATCCACCGGCGACCCTGGTCGGTATCGAAGTCGAGGGATCATGGACGGACCTGCGCCCCGGCCGGCTGGCGTACTGCTTCGTGGCCTGAGGCCCCGTTTCGTCAGCGGGTGGCCTCATAGGTGATGCCGGAGAGCGACATTTCACTCTTCGCGCCATAACCGCCATAGCCAAACACAGTTGCGCCCGACTTGTTGACGTTACGGTAGGTGACCTCTGAGGTCAGATCGTCACCGATCTTGATCGAGACATAGAAGTCGGGCCCGCGCTCTTCACAGACGACCACGACCGTGCCCAGGTTCTTCGTGTCCCCCTTGATCCGATCTTCGCTGACGGCGTCCTGCCATTCGCCGTCGACCATCTCGTAATGAGCCAGTGTGCCTTCGCCGTAGACCTCGACCTGGAACGCATCGACGATCCGGTTTTCCACGATGCGCGCAGCGCACTTGATGTTGACCATCGCCTCGCCCTCGTCGAACGTGAGTCCTTGGAGCGTCACCCTCGATCGCTTGACGGCGTCCTCCCGCCAGCCCCGCTCCGGCAGCATCCACCAGTTGATGACCCTCTGGCCTTCTTCGGGGATTGAGGTGAAACGCAGCTTCCCGTTCTCCACTCGGCAGTCGTTCCCCTCACAGGTCCACCCGTGCGTATCCCGGTTGTCACCGAACTGGCTGTCCGTGCGAATGGTGTAGGCATCGGACAGGGGCGTGGTTGCGGAGGCCGACGGGCTGGACTGGGACGGAGTCGCGGTCGCGGTCGAACCCTGTCCGGCGGCAACCGTGGTTTGTCCCGGCCGCAGCATCACCAGGGCAACCACGATGGCCGCGATCAGCACCACCGCGCCGGCGGAAATCCCGATGATGAGGGGCGTTCGGCTCTTTGACGTTGGGTTGATATGGGCAGGCGGGAGATTGTTCGGGTAGTGCCCTGGGTAGTTCGGCCCCGGAGGCCCCGGGTGGTTCGGCCCCTGGTTCTGAGGCCCTGGGTAGCCCGGGTTCTGTGGCCCCGGGTAGCCGGGGTGCTGCTGCCCCTGGGAACTGGGTTGGGGTTGGTGTTGCGGCGGCAGTCCCTGATGCTGAGGAAACTGCTGACCGGAAGGGAATGCTGACCCTGCGGATCGCCGTGGCCGGGCTGATGCGTCCACCCCTGCCCCTGGGGCGGATTCGGCGGCCCATCCGCGGAGGAGCCTGACGCAGGGAAGCCACCCCAATGCGATTGCCGTCGTTCATGGTCGCGCCCCTCTTTTTCTGCTCACCCCCGGGTGACAGGTGCACCCTATCCCCTGTTCAGCTTGCGGCGGCCTCTCCAGCTCCCGTTAACGTCTTGAGCTTGCGCCCCACCGCAAACAGCTTGTCCTCACGTCTTGAGCCCCCCCGTGCACCGCGGGCGGAGTCGGCGAGGGCAAGCTGATTGAATTTTGGGCCCGAGGGAGCGCACGCTCAAGCGGCTAAAGGGCGCTGACTGCCGGGAACGGACGCTGAATGAGGCGTTTTCTGCCCGTGTTCATGGTTTCTGGCGGGTTCGGCAGGGTGGGTACGCCGGCCCCGCGGGAGGGCAAGCCGAACGCTCCCCGAGCACCGACCTCACCTACTCCATAACGCCGGCTCAGGCCTCGCTCCGCGTCAACTTCACGGAAGCATCACATTTCAGCCCGGCAGGGCTTCATACGCAGACGGTGAAGTGGATATCGAGCGGGAGTCAGAGAGATTCCCCGGAGCGATCCGCTCCCAGGACAGCAAGGAGAGTGTGACATGACCAGCCGGAAGCGCATCGGACTCGCCGCAGCCGCCATCGCAGCAGCGGCCGCCCTCGCAGTGGCGCCTGCCTTCGGGGCTCCGCCGAGGGATCGTCCTGCCCCGGGGCAGGGTTCGGGCATCACGGCCCAGGCGATCGCACCGGCAACCGACGCCGAGAAGGCCGACCTGACTCGCATGCGCGAGGAGGAGCGCCTCGCCAAGGAGCTGTATGAGGCATTCGGTGCCAAGTGGGGCGAAGAAACGTTCAACCGGATCGCGAGGGCCGAGGTGCGGCATGCGGAAGCCATGGACCGTGCCCTGACGCGCTATCAGCTCCCGGATCCGTCGAAGGACAGTCAGGTCGGCACATACGCCGACGCCGAACTGCAGAAGCTCTGGAACGACTGGCACGCCCGGGGCATGGAATCCAGGGATGCGGCCATCGCGGTTGGCATCGAACTCGAAAAGGCCGACATCGCGGACCTGCAGGAGGCCACTGCCCGAACCGAAAAGACCGATCTCGACCGGGTGTTCGGGAACCTGAAGAGGGGTTCCGAGAAGCACTTGTCTGCCTTCGAGGCACTGCAGCGCGGCGAGACGCCGACCCATGCGGCCGGGCCCGGCAACGGCCAGGGTCGCGGCAACGCCGACGGCCAACAGGGGCGTGGAATGGGTCAGGGCCGCGGCATGGGGCCGGGACAGGGCCAGGCTCAGATGAACCCCGAGAATTGCCCGAACCGCTGATATCGCCCTCGCGAGACACCCCATACACAAGCGAGACCCCTGCTCAAGCAGACGTCTCGAAGCACTTCGGGGTGTCTCGCGAGCACGCCGAGGGCGTTCGCCGCACGCCGAGGGGCTCACCGGCCCCTCGTGCCGAAGCGGATCAGACGAGCGGCAGGGTCAGGGTGAGGGTGGCCCCTCGGCCCGGCCCGGGCGAGTTGGCAGCCAATTCACCGCCGTGGGCACGGACGATGTCGCGGGCGATGGTCAGGCCAATGCCCGAACCCTCGGTGTCGCGGGCCGGGGCGGCCCGATAGAACCGCTCGAAGATCTTGATGGGTTCATCGCCGGCGAGGCCCACCCCGTTGTCGGTCACAGTCAGCCGGGCAACCGGTCGCCCACTCTCCGACTTGCGGGCCACCCCGACCAGTACCTCTCCCCCGGCGCGGTCGCGGGTGGCCCGCAGCGCATTGCCGAGCAGATTGGCGATGACCTGACCGAGCCGATCGGCATCGGCGCGCACGGTGAAGCGACCGGGCATGAGTGTGTGCAGGCGTACGCCAGCTTCGCCGAATTGCGGCTCGAGGCGGGTCACGGTCCGCTCCACGACCTCCGCGAGGTCGACCTCGGCCATGTCGAGTTCGAGCTGGCCCTCCTCGACCCGTGACAGCGTCGACAGGTCATCGGCCAGACGGCGAAGCCTGCGTACCTCCGTCGAAATCTGGGCCAGTCGCTCCGGTTCGGCGACGAAGACGCCGTCGATCATCCCCTCGACATAGCCATCGATGACGGTCAGTGGCGTGCGCATCTCGTGCGCTACGTCGGAGATGAGCCGGACCCGGCGTTGGTCCGTCGAGGCGAGCGCACCGGCCAGCGCATTGACGTCCTCGGCCAGGTCGGCCAACTCGGTGGTCCCTGGCCGTTCGACCTGCAGGCGATAGTCGCCGGCGGCAAGTTGTCGGGTGGCATGCTGCATCTCCCGCAGGGGCTTGAGCAGGCGCCACGAGGCGAACAGCCCGATCAACATGGCCGCGATCGCCCCCGCAATCACCCCGATCAGCAGGGACTGGTCGACAGCCGTGGCAATCAACTCCCGCAGCTCACCGCCCGGGCCCATGCCCTGACCCCCGGCGCCGCCACCGGGGCC
>CAZEVN010000019.1:18667-48843 GCA_964515145.1 uncultured Enemella sp. | reverse complement strand
CCGCCAACGGGCACTTACCTGACCGTCTCCGGGCAGTCTGCCGTGGCCGCCGACATGTGCAGCGTCGGGAAGATGCTCGAGCCGTGGCGAGCCGTAGCGCCCGTAACACGGGCCACTCGTCGGTGGCGAGCCCTCGCACGATCGGTGTCGAGAGTGGTCGGGCGGAATGCGTCATCGGATCAGTGGTGCTGTGCCAGCAGTCCCGTGTCGACGTCATAGATGAACCCACCGATCTCGACATCGAGATCCTTGACCAGCGGGTGATTGCGCAGGCGTGCGACGTCATAACGCAACCCGGCCGCCTGGTCGGGGGTCGAGCCGAGCACCATGCCGTGGATGTCGACCCCGCTGCACTCCATGACCTTGTCGGCGACCGACTGGTCATCGCCCGAGGCCATCGCGCAGCGGGTGTGCGGGACGATCATGATTCGGTTCACGTTCAGCAGGTAGACGCTCAGGATCAGGCCCGTCATCGCATCGGTCGTGATGCGGCCACCCGGAGTCCGCAGGATCTTCGCATCGCCGAGCCCCAGGCCCAGCATGCCCAGTGGCTCGATCCGTGAGTCCATGCATGTCAGCACCGCCACGCCGGCCTTGGCGATGCCGTCGAATCCACCGCTGTGGAACGAATCCGCATATTTCTTGTTGGCCAGCAGCAGGTCGTCGAATCCGCTCATGGGGTCAGCGTATTACGTGTCGGACACTCGATCCGTGACTCAGAACTGGTCGAGGGTCCAGCGCAGGAACTCCGGGAGTGGGCGACGCACAGGTTCAGCGGGATAGAAGTCGTGGGTGTCATAGGGTGCCCGCGTCTCGACGATCTCGTCGCCCCTGATGCTCGTCGCAATCGCATCGCGCCACCGGTTCTGGTCCTCGGGGCTCAGCCCGGCGTACCGCTCGGTCTCGGCGAACGGCTGGAGATCGGTGAGCGCCCGCAGCGCCACGTCGCCGAGCTCGGTGTACCAGGTTCGCCACAGGGGCGGCAGCGGCCGTCCGAGGCGCTCCTCGGCGGCCGCGATGGCCTCGGCGGAGTGCGGGACAGGAGCCTCACCGGTCATGGCCTCGAGCCAGAGGCGGGTCCTGCGCTCCCAGCCCGGCTCGCCGATCTGCTGGAACGGCTCCACTCCCGCGGCCATGAGCACCGATTCGGACGATCCGGGGTCGCCGACATCGAGGGGCCCCTCGCCGTCGGCCAGGAGCCAGCCCCGCTCCCTGCACAGTGCGGCGAAGAAGTCGATCGTGGTCTCGCTGGGGCGATTGATCATCAGGCTCGTGCAGGGCGCGTGCGCGGATCCGTAGATGGTTCCTCCGCCTCCCTCCGGCCATTCGAAGTCGATCGAGTCGCCCCATGCGTTCCTGGCGTTCGGCAAGATCTCCATCAACTCGTCGAACAGGGGATCCTCGCTGAGGAACGCCTCTCCGGAGAGGGCCAGCTAGGGGTCGCCGAACTCGTCGTCATAGTCGTCGTAGTCACGGAACTCGTCGTGATGGGTGGGGCGGTCCGGGGGCAACACGAAGATGTCGTAGCTCACATCTCCAGCGTGACGCGCGGCAGGGTCAGGGCGTCTCCAGGAGGATCAGGCGGATTCGACGGCGCTGATGGGCTTGGCCACCGGCGTACCCGAGGCATCGCGACGGGGATCGGGAGCCGGCAGCTCGACCGGTGTGCCCGTGGAACCGGCCGCCAGCGCGGGACCCGCCCCGGCCCAGGCCAACTGGAGGTGATCCTCCCCCTTCAGGAAGCGATGGCAGCGAACACCGGCGGTGGCGCGGCCCTTGGCCGGGTATTCGGCGAACGGGGTGACCTTGATCGTCGGTTGCCCGGTCCCGGGCAGCGCATCGTCGCCCGTCGCGATCGTCACTACCTGGCCGGAGTCGACGGTCACCGCGCCGAAGAACAGGACGGCTGCCCGGGCCGACAGCTTGATGCCGGCCACCCCGCCGCCGGCGCGCCCCTGCGGTGTCACCTGCGCGGCCGGGAAGTGCAGCAATTGGGCGTCGGAGGTGATGAACACGAGATGCTGCTCCACCTCGGCGTCGAGTTCGACCGCACCGACCAGGCTGTCCTTGGCGTCCTTGAAGGTGATGACCTCCCACGAGTCCCGGTTCAGGATCTCCGGTTTGACGCGCTTGACCACGCCCCGGGCAGTGCCGAGGGCGAGCCCCGGGGAATCGGGATCGAGGCTGGTGAGGCACAGCACCTGTTCGCCGCGCTCCAGGGAGATGAGGTCCCCGACGCGCGTTCCGCCCTGCAGGTTCGGCGCATTGGCGGTCAGGGGAACCGTGGGCAGATCGACCGCATTCATCCGGATCAGGCGACCCGTCGAGGTGACCACTCCGAAGTCTCCGCGCGACGTGCCGCGAATCACCGATCGCAGCAGGTCGTGCTTGGCGCGGGCGGTCCGCTCGGGGAGCGGCGATTCCGTATCGACGCGGGCCACCAGCCCGGTCGCCGACAGCAGCAGCCAGCACGGCGCGTCGGCGATCTCGAGCGGCGTGGCGTTCTTGGCAGTCGCGGGCTGACCGGAGGATTCGAGCAGCACGGTACGCCGCGGCGTACCGAATTTTTTCGCCACCTCGGCGAGCTCGTCGTTGACGACGGCGCGCAGCTTGTCGTCGTTCTCGATGATCTCGTTGAGGGCGGCGATACGCTCCATGAGCTCGGTGCGCTCCGACTCGAGCTCGATGCGGGAGAACTTGGTGAGTCGACGCAGCTGCATGTCGAGGATGTAGGTCGCCTGGGTCTCAGTCAGCTCGAAGGCCTCGATGAGCTTGGCCCTGGCCGCCGCAGCATCATCGGAGCCGCGGATGATCGCGATCACGTCATCGATGTCGAGAATGGCGATGAGAAGACCCTCGACCAGGTGAAGCCGGTCGGCGGCCTTGTTGCGGTTGAACGTGGTCCGTCGCAGGGTCACCTGCAGACGATGCTCGAGATAGACGGTCAGCATGTCGTGGAGCGACATGGTGCGCGGCTGCCCCTCGACGAGCGCGACCGCGTTGATCGAGAACGAGTCCTCGAGCTTGGTCAGTCGATAGAGCTGCTCGAGCACGGCCTCGGGATTGAACCCGTTCTTGATCTCGATGACCAGGCGAGTGCCGGAGGTCAGGTCGGCGAGGTCCTTCACATCGGCGATGCCCGTGAGCTTCTTGGACGTCACCAGATTCTTGATCTGCTCGATGATCTTTTCGGTGCCGGTGTTGTAGGGGAGCTCGGTGACCACGATGCCCTGACGGCGCGGGGTGACTTTCTCGATGCGGGCCGTCGCGCGGATCTTGAAGGAGCCCTTGCCGGTGGCGTACGCATCGGCGATGCCGCCCAGGCCGGTGATCCGGCCGCCCGTCGGCAGGTCCGGGCCCGGGATGAACTTCATCAGGGTGTCGAGCGAGGCATTCGGGTGCTTGAGCAGATGGCGCAGCGCCTGCACGACCTCGATCAGGTTGTGGGGCGGGATGTTGGTGGCCATGCCGACGGCGATGCCGGTGGTGCCGTTGACGAGAAGATTGGGGAAGGCCGCCGGCAGCACGACCGGTTCGGTCTCCTTGCCGTCATAGTTCGGCTTGAAGTCGACGGTGTCCTGATCGAGTTCGTCGGTCATCGCCAGCGCGGGGTGGTCCATGCGGCACTCGGTGTAGCGCATCGCCGCCGGCCCTGCATCGGGCGAACCGAAGTTGCCATGACCATCGATCAGCGGCAGGCGCATCGTCCAGTCCTGGGCCAATCGCACCAGGGCGTCATAGATCGCAGTATCGCCGTGGGGGTGATAGAGACCCATGACCTGGCCGACGACTCGGGCGCACTTCACGTGGCCCCGGTCGGGACGCAGGTTCATCTCGTCCATCGAGAACAGGATGCGGCGCTGCACCGGCTTCAGCCCGTCACGGGCATCCGGCAGGGCGCGGGCATAGATGACCGAATAGGCGTATTCCAGGAAGGACGACTGCATCTCCGAGGAGACGTCGATGTCGACGATCCGTTCGGTGAAATCGTCGTCGGTCTCGTCGGTCTTGCGCGCCATGTGTCGGGGTCACTCCTGTCGGTCCAGCAGCGCCCATTGTCGCGCATCGCCCGGGTACGCCGGGTCTGCTGGGACAGGCGTGTCCGGGCCGAATCCGTCAGGCTTTCTCGCGCTGGTCCCGGAGATCGCCCGTCATGGCCCGCTTCAGCAGCGGTTCGAGGTCGTAGCCATCGCCCGCGCGAACCTCGGGCACCACGGTGAGTTCGTCGGCGATCTCCTCGAGCTCCAGTGACTGGAAGGTGCCGTGGGAGAGGATCTGTTCGCCCGGGGTCAGTTGCCGCAGGCCGATGACCCGGACACGGTCGGGGTGCGCCTCGGCGAACTCGCCATAGATGCTGGGGTCATGCTGCCCATCGTCACCGATGAGGATCCACTGGATCTTCGGGAAGTCGATCGCCAGGTCGCGCAGGTTGATGCGCTTGTGTTCCTGGCCGGAGCGGAACCAACCGGAGTTGGTCGGGCCCCAGTCGGTCAACAGCATCGGGCCGTCGGGGAATCGGTGATGTTTGAGGAACCGGGTCAGGGTGTCGAAGGTGTTCCAGGCGCCGGTCGAGAGATAGACGATCGGAGCCTCGGGATATTCGTTGAGCAACCGGCGATAGAGCTCAGACATCCCGGGGACCGCCTGGCGGGCGCTCTCGTGCAGCACGAAGGTGTTCCAGGCCGCCAGCAGCGGACGGGGCAGCGAGGTGCTGATCACAGTGTCGTCGATATCGCTCACCACCCCGAACTCCTGTTCGGGGTCCAGGATCAGGACGGGAGCCTCGATCTCGTGTGCGCCTGCGCGGAGGTGAACGTGGTGCCAGCCGGGCGTGAGCCCGCGCACCGGCAGGCGCGTGTCGACATAACCGTTTCGGTCGGTCGGCAACAGGAAGGTCTGGTCACCGACGGTGCACTCGCACGCGGTCGCGACCGCCGGTGCGGCGAAGAAGTTGCGCCAGCCGCGTCGGTTGAGTGGGGCATCGTGTGACAGCGGCCGCACCTCGCCATCGGCAAGTGGGGGTGACAGGACCACGCGACCCAGCACGCGGATGAACTTGGATGAGCCATATCCGGTGAAGGGAATGACTCGCTCCAACCAGCCCCGCCGCCGAACGACTGAGTCGATCTGTCGGTTGATCCGGTCCTCGATGCGGGCTGCAATGAACGGTCGCGCCATGCGGTTGACATTAACGGGTGGGCATTCGACACGTTCGCCCGGCCCGACTCCACGTCCGGGCGTGGCCATCGCACCGTAGGCTGGGGTGCGTGAGCGACACCGCAGCCGCTGGCCTTGCCCCTTCTTCCCCCGAGCCCCTGCCCTATCCGCGGGAGTGGGAGGTCGATGTGCTCCTGGCCGATGGCAGCAGTGCTCACCTGCGCCCGATCCGCCCCGATGACGACCAGAAACTGGTCGAGTTCTATGCGCGGGTGTCGCCCGAGTCCAAATATCTGCGCTTCTTCGCGCCCTATCCGGTGTTGTCCGATGCCGATGTCCATCGGTTCACCCACGTCGACTACAACGACCGGCTCGCCCTGATCCTGACGGTGGGGCCCAACATGGTCGCGGTCGGTCGCTATGACCGCATCGAGGACGCCGAGGCCGAGGTCGCATTCCTGGTCGAGGATTCCCAACAGGGCAAGGGCGTCGGGCAGCTCCTGCTCGAACACCTCGCCGAGGCCGCTCGGGAGCGGGGCATCCAGCGCTTTGTGGCCGAGGTCCTGCCCCAGAACCGGCGCATGGTGAGCGTGTTCGCCGATGCGGGCTACAAGGTGTCGCGCGAATACGAAGACGGCATGATCATCGTGGAATTCCCGATCCTGCCGACTGACTCGTCGTGGGAGGTCATGCTGCGTCGCGAGCACCGGGCCGAGGCCCAATCGGTCCGGCGGCTGCTGCACCCCGAGAAGATCGCAATGGTGGGGCCACCCGCGGCCATGGCGCGGGGGCTGGAAGCCCTGCGCGGGTCGGGGTTCACCGGTGAGTTGATCGGTGTTTGTCCCGGGGGCGATCTCTCGGAGGTCGATCTGGGCGATCTGCCACTGGTCGCCGACCTGAGGGCCTTGCCGGATGACCTCGACATCGTTGCCACCGTGCTGCCCTTCGACGATGTGGGCCAGGTCATCGAGGCGGTGTCCGGCAAGTGTTTCGGCCTGTACGCGATCCAGGGTGGTGACTTCGGCGGAGAAGAAAACAGCGCGGTCGTGGACCGGGCCCGCGCCCACGGCGTACGCCTGGTCGGCCCCGACGCCCTCGGGGTGATCAACACCGACCCGGCCATCTCGATGAACGCCTCGGCCGCACCGATGCCCCGCCACGGTGGGGCGAGCATCTTCTGCCAGTCGTCCGCGCTCGGCATCATGCTCCTCGCCGGTGCCATGGACCGCCATCTCGGCGTCGCCACGTTCATCTCCTCCGGGCTCGTCGCCGACGTGACGGCCAATGACGTGATGCAATATTGGATGGACGATCCGGCGACGCAGGTCTGCCTCATGTCGCTCGACCGCATCGGCAACCCCCGCAAGTTCACCCGCATCGTGCGTCGCCTCGCCATGGTCAAGCCGGTCATCCTGTTCTCGCCCGGGCGCACCGAACGCGAATCCCGGCTGGGGGTGGTCCGCCATCTCCGGGAGGCCCCGCCCGAGGCCATCGACTCGATCTTCCGCCAGTCCGGAGTCATCGTCTGCACCCGGCGGGATGCGATGTATGACGCGGCCCAGATCCTCGTGCGTCAGCCGCTGCCGACCGGTGATCGGATCCGGGTGGTGACGAACTCGCCCGCGATCATGGGCCACATCGAGCGGGTGGGCCACCGCCATGGGCTGGTCTGTGACCCCCCGGTGATCCTGCACGGATTGCCCGCGGCCGAGAAGTTCGCCGAGGCGGCCAGCGACGCCCTGGCCGACGACACGTGTGATGTCGTGGTGGTCGCGGTGGTGGACATCTATAACCAGGTTGCCGGGCTCACGCACGCCCTGCTCAGCGAACTGGCCGCGGAGTCGACCAAGACCCTGATCGGGGTCTTCGCCGATTTCGTGTCGTTGCAGCCCCCGGTCGGAGTGGCGGACGGGCCGGGTCGGCTGCCCACCTTCTCCAGTTATGCCGATGCGATCGAGGCCCTCGCGACGGTCACGGCGTACGCCCGCTGGCGCCAGACCGATCACGGCAGCACGTCGGACATCGCCCCGGACCACAAACGGGCCCGGGCGCTTGTCCGCGACATCCTGCGCGAGGCACCCGAGGGGCGCACCCTCACCGATGCCGAGGTCGTGGACCTGCTCGACGCCTATGGCATCCGGGTGGTCCCGCGCCATCGAGTCACCAGCCTCCGTGAGGCATACGCCCGGGCCGAAGAGCTCGGCTGGGATGTGGTCCTCAAAGCCGGTGCCAGGGCGCTGCGCTATGGCGCAGACCCGTCCGCGAGCGTGTTCCGCCACCTCGACAACCGTGATGAGATGGCCCAGGCGTGGGATGAGCTGGGGACGCTAGTGGTCGACCTCGGGCTCGCCGACCGGGCTTCTGCGCAGCGCTATGCGGAACCGGTCGTCCAGCAGATGGTGCCGGCCGGAGTGTCCCTGGAGATCAAGTCGCAGGAGGATCCGTCCTTCGGGCCACTGGTTTCGATCGGGGTGGCCGGGTTCGACAGCGACGTTCTCGGAGATGTCGTCTATCGCGTCCCACCGCTCACCTCCAACGACGCGAGCCAGATGGTGCGGGGCCTGCGGGTCGCCCCGACCCTGTTCGGTGAGCGCGAATATGGCGCGCTCGACATCGGGAGTGTCGAAGACCTGCTCCAGCGGGTGGCCCAGTTGGCCGATGACCTGCCCCAGCTCGCCGAGCTCACTCTCGAGCGCTGCATCGTGTCGCCCCAGGGAGTCAATGTCGTCTCCGCACTGGCCCGGGTGGTGCCGACTGCGGCCGAACGCGACCAGCTGTTCCGCACATTGGGCTGAGGTCCACCGGGAGTCTCCCGAACGCCCCGGCGGGGTTTTCCACAGCCCGGTGTTCCGGGCGGCGGCGCCGGAGGAAAACCGTGTGAGAATGGCGCAATGGATTTCATCAAGGGCCGGACGGCGCCCGACTCGGATGCCGCCATGCGGATCGCCCTGCGCGCCGACCTGCAGTCCTGTGGCTATTTTCCCGCGCTGGTCGAGGACGCCGTGCTTCACGCCGTGGGGTCCGAGGACGTGGTCGATTTCGTCGTCCATCACGAGCCCACGTTCAATCGTGACGAGATCCGGCGCCACCTGACCATCCTCGTCATGACACCGACCAGGCTCGTGGTGGGCCATACGGATGAGCAGCCTCCGGAAGGACCGGGTGGGGTGTCATCGGCGGCGACCTCGACCGAATCCATCAACCTGGCCGCCATCAACACAGTCGCGCTGACCCGGGTGATCACCGAGCCGGAGCGCTATCAGGTGGGGAGTCCGGCCTATGAGGCGTGGCTGTCGGTATCCTGGGGTGCGATGCGGCGCATCGATCTGGAGCCGGCCGGCTGTGCCGATCCGAATTGCGAGGCCGACCACGGTCTGACCGGCACGATGGTGCCCGACGACCTCATCGTGCGGATGTCCGCCGCTGCCGACGGCGCCGAGCGCGTGGCCGCACTGATCCGGTTCACCACCGGGCTCCAGCAGGCCACCGGCCGGGGGAGCGTCACCAACCGGACGGGGAGCTGAGCCGTGGCGGTGTTCCCGCAACCCATGGTGCTGCCCGACTATGGGCGGGGAGCCGTGTCCGATGTCGTGCCCGCCCTGTGCTCCCGGTTGGGCGTACGCGGTGCCGCTGACGTGCTTGATCTCCCCGCCGGTGGTCGCTGGGTGCTGCTGCTCATCGACGGCCTCGGCGACGAGCTGCTCGCCGATCACGAGGAAGTGGCACCCTTCCTGGCCGGGCTGCGCGGGCGTACGCTCACGGCGGGCACGCCCAGCACCACAGTGACGTCCCTGACCAGTCTCGGCACCGGCCTAGCGCCGGGAGCTCATGGCATGGCTGGCTACAGCTTCCGCATCGATGGCACCAACGTGCTGAATGCCCTCCTCTGGGACACCCCCAAAGCCGCGACCGATGTGCAGCCCGAGCCCACCTGGTTCGAACGCGCGCGGGAGAACGTCGCGGTCACCAGCGTGTCGCCGGCCCGGTTCGAGGGCTCCGGTCTGACGCTGTCCGCGCTGCGGGGGGCTGATTTCGTCGGCATCCGCGACGAGTCCGACACTGAAGGCTGGATCGAGGCCGTCGTGGCCGCAGCGGGCAAGGGCGATCGCAGCCTGGTCTATGCCTATGAGCGTGCCCTCGACCACATCGGCCATGGGGCCGGGGTGGCATCCGAGGACTGGCGAGGGGTCCTCGCCGGGATCGATGAGCGCGCTTCCCGGCTTCGCGCCGCCCTGCCCGACGATGTGCGCCTGCTGATCACCGCCGACCACGGCATGATCGATGTCCCTGGCAGAAACTTCGTGCTGATCGAGGACGAGGGCCTGGGAGCCGACCTGCGCTGCTTCGCCGGCGAGGGACGACTGCGCCACTTCTATACCGATCACCCGGACGCCGTAGCGGCTCGGTGGGCCGACCGGATGGGTGACCACGCCTGGGTGCGGACCCGCGACGAGGCCGTCGACGAGGGCTGGTTCGGCCCGGTGGCCGATCGTGTGCGGGACAGGTTCGGCGATGTGATCGTCGCCATGCGCACCGATTGGGCCGTGATGTCACGGACGCTGCCCCGAGAGCTCGACATCATCGGCATGCACGGTTCGCTGACGCCGGTGGAGATGTATGTTCCGCTGCTGCTCACCTGACCCCGGTTCCCGACACCGGAAGGACTGGCGTGGCTGACCTGGTCTTTTTCACCGGACCCATGGATTGCGGCAAGTCCACGCTGGCGCTGCAGGTCGACCACACCCAGCGCACGGGCGGCCGGGTCGGGCTGTTGCTGACCCGCCACGATCGGATGGGGGAGGCCGTCATCTCCTCGCGGCTCGGTCTGCGTGAGACAGCCGAAGAGGTCGGCGACGCCACCGACCTGTGGCAGCTCGTGGTCGAGCGACTGACCTCCGGGCAACGTATCGACTATCTGATCTGCGACGAGACCCAATTCTTCACAGTGGACCAGGTCGACCAGCTTGCCCGGATCGTCGACGAACTTCGTCTCGACGTGTTCGCGTTCGGCATCCTGACCGATTTCCGCACGCAGCTGTTCCCCGGTTCGCGGCGCCTGGTCGAGCTCGCCGACCGCATCGAGACCCTGCAGGTGCGGCCGCTGTGCTGGTGCGGCGCGCGGGCCACCCACAATGCGCGCACCGTCGATGGTCGGGTTGTCACGGAGGGCAGCCAGGTCGTGGTGGGCGACACCGCACCCGCGGGGGAGGCGGCGGCTGCCGGTGAGGTGGCCTATGAAGTCCTGTGCCGTCGCCACCACCGCTTGCGCATGAGCCGAGCGGTGGCCCAGGCAACACTGGTGCCGGAACCCTTGCCCTTCGGACAGGAGACCCTTCCATGAGCGTTCTCATCACGGCGGCCGAACTCGCCGCGGCCCTCGCCGGACCCACCCCGCCCGTGGTGCTCGATGCCCGCTATCCGGGCCCGGCTGCCGCCGGCAACGGACTGCCGGCCTTCGAGGCCGCGCACATCCCCGGGTCGGTCTGGGTCGATGTGGATACCGAACTGGCCGGCCCCCACCTCGGGACCGGTGGGCGGCATCCGCTGCCCGATCCGGAACATTTCACCGCAGCGATGCGGCGGGCGGGCGTACGCAGTGACCGGGCGGTCGTCGTGCTCGACGGTGCAAACTCGCTGGCGGCGGCACGGCTGTGGTGGCTGTTGCGCGATGCCGGGCACTCCGACGTGCGCGTCCTCGACGGGGGTTTCGCCGTGTGGGAGCGATCCGGCGGTGCGGTGGCCACCGGAGCGGCAGAAACGGTGGCGATGGGCGATTTCGAGGGTCGCCCCGGCCGGCTGGCAATCGTCGGAGCGACCGAGATCCAGGCCCTGATCGAGGCCGGGGTGGATCCGCGGTTGTGGGATGTCCGCACGCCGGAGCGCTATCGCGGGGAGTCCGAACCAATCGACCCGGTGGCCGGCCACATTCCCGGGGCGCGAAACCTGCCGGCAACCACCCTGTTCGAAAGCGACGGCACATTCCTGTCGGTGGACCGGCTTCGCACAGCCCTCGCCGACGTCCGGGCGAGTGACACGCTCTATTGCGGTTCGGGTCTCACTGCGGCGCAGGTTTTGCTGGCCATGACGGTTGCGGGCGTGGCCGACGGCGTACGCCTCTATCCCGGGTCGTGGAGCGACTGGATCAGCTCACCCGATCGGCCGGTCGCCACGAACTGATGCGCCGGGCTCACTCCTGGCGCGGGGAGCCGAACATGATTTCGTCCCAGGAGGGGACGGAGGCGCGCTTCTTGCGACCACCGCGGCGCTTGGACTGACCGGGACGGATCGGCACGGTCTCTTCGGGATCCCCGACCAGCGGCTGTTGGGGGCGCTCCCTGGACTGCGGCGCCTCGTCCCTGCCTGCTGTGCCGACAGCGGCGGCCGATGGTCGCTCAAGGCGCACCACGGTTGCTTCGTCGGCGGCATCATCGTGGGGTGGCAGCCCCGGCTCGGGGGTCTCGGGCTTCGCCGGCGGCACCTCCGGGGCAGGTTCGCCGGTCGTGGCCGCCGGAGCCGACGGAGTGTCGGACCCGGGCGGAAACTCTCCGAGTGGGGCCGAGGCGTCGGAATCCTGCGACACCTCGGGTGCGGAGGATCCTGAGGCGGGGGCGATGATCGGGTCGGACAGCCCGGCATAGATGTTGATCGAGTCCTCCGCGATCCCGCCGAGCATGTCATAGAGCACGTCGAGCTCGGAGCGGCCCTCGGGCACCAGGCCATAGGTGTCGATCTCGGCCTCGACCTCTTCGCGGATCTCGAGGGGGCTGGCGCTGCTGCGCGGATGCCAGTCCTCCGGGTTCGCCTCGCCGGAATCGAGGACGGAACCGGGGGAGCGTGGGGCATCGTCGCCGAAACTCACGGTCGGCTCGTTGTCGGGGTCGGTCTGTTCGTCCGTCGCATCCTCGACCACGCGCACGAGAGCCAACTCATCGGCCTCGGCTGCTTCGGCCTCGGCCGGCGTCGGGGTCTCGGAGAGCAACCAGCGGGCCTGATCGTCGGCGGCCACCGAGAACCGGCCGGCGAGATCGAAATGGAACAGGGCAACCCGCGGCTCGCCCTCGGCTTCCCACTTGGCCTGGATGCTCCAGCGCTTGTCCTCGTTGCGCCACGCGTCCCACTCGATCAGGTCGGGGTCGACACCGGCGTTGGTGAGCTTCTCGCGGATGACCGGGCGCAGATTGCGGTGGGCTGCGGACTCGCCACGCCGGCGTACGCTCGCGGCGAGAGCCATGCCCGCCACATGTTCGCGTTCGGCCAGGACGGGCGCCGCGAACGGCTCGATGCGTTCGGCGGGCACGCCGGCCACCCGGGCCACCTCATCGAGGGATTGGCCCGAACGGATGCGGGACTGAATCTCCCGCGGTCGCAGCGCGCTTTCCATGTCGGTCTCCAGTGTCCAGGGGCGGGCAAGCCGGGCGGACCCGGACGGTCGGTGCGCCGGGCACACCAGCATCCGTACGGTATCGGCCAACCTATCCCGTCCACGCCGCCAGGTGGTGCGGGACAGGCCGGACCGGCCCCGCCGACGGCCGGGTCAGCGTAGTTTGAAAGGATCGCAGTGGTCCATCTTCTCTCGCCAGGAGGCCTGATGAGCGGTTCGAACAACGACGCCCTTCGACCCTACGACGGCTTGCTCCTCATATCGTTCGGTGGCCCCGAATCGCCCGAGGAAGTCATGCCGTTCCTGCTGCGGGTGACAGCCGGCCGGGGCATATCGCAGGAGCGGCTGGACACCGTCGCCGAACGCTATCTCGCGCACGGTGGGGTGAGCCCCATCAACGCCGAGACCCGGTCTCTCGCAGAGGCACTGCGGGCCGAACTCGCGCAGCGGGGCATCGACCTGCCGCTGGAGATCGGCAACCGCAATTCGCCGCCGTTCCTGTCAGCGGCCCTGCGCCGGTTGGCCGAAGCCGGCGCCACGCGCGTCCTCAGCATGACCACGAGCGCTTATCAGTCCTATGCGTCCTGCCGGCAATACCTCGAGAATGTGGCCGATGCCCTCACCGAGGTGCCGGGTGACCTGCAGGTCGACCGGATCCGCCACTATGCCCACCATCCCGGCTTCGTCTATGCCAATGTCGCGGCGGTGACCGAGGCGATCGACCGGCTGCCCGCCGGAGCCTCCCGCACCGGGGCGCACATCGTCTTCGTGACACATTCGCTGCCGGTCGAGATGGCCGAGAGCAGCGGTCCGCCGCCCCACGCCTCCCCTGGCAGCTACGTCGACTGGCACCGGACCGTGGCGGCCAATATCGCCGCCCAGGTGGGCCACGAACGGGGTCGGGACCCGGCCTGGGACCTGGCATACTGCTCGCGCTCCGGCAGCCCTCACCAGCCCTGGCTCGAACCGGATGTCAAGGACGTGCTGGCCCGGCTGGCCGACTCGGGCGTACGCCAGGTCGTCCTCGCCCCCATCGGCTTCACCTCCGACCACATGGAGGTCGTGTTCGATCTCGATGAGGATGCCGTTCCGGCCGGGGAGGCGCTCGGGTTGCAGGTGGTCCGGGCCGCCACGGCACGCACCCACCCGGCATTCATCCGGGGACTCGCGGACCTGTTCCTGGAACGCGCGGCCCAGGCTCGCGGCGAGATGGTGCTGCCCGAGGTGATCAACAACGGCAGCCCGGGCCGCTATGAGTGCCCGGCCGGTTGTTGCCCTCACCTCACGCGGCGCTCCGCGCCTACGGCCTGACGCGGCGCTCCGCGCCGACTGCCTGAGCAGCCTGTTCGCCGGCGAGTTCGAGCCAGCGATCCGGGGCCTTCTTGGCGTACGCCGGGTCGCCGGCCAGCTCGCTCAGGCTCCGGGTCGCGACTCCCGGCGGTTCGAGGGCGACCTCGCCCGCGATGACGAGACGCCGGTGAGAGCCCGGTAGGCCGAGCGCATGCCCGACGACCTTGCCCTGCATCGATGTCGCATCGAAGCGGCCCTCGCCGCTGATCAACACGTCAGCGCCGGAGACGGCCTCGATGAGGCCGGTGCTGTGGGCCACGTGCGGCGCGCCGGGAGCGATGGTGGCGTCGAGGACCGCAGCCAGGGCGTACGCGGTGCCCCCGGCGGCACCGAACCCGGGTTGATCGGGATCCACGCCCACGACCTCGGCCCAGCGGCGCAGGCCGGCCTCCAATACCTCGATATCCGCTTCCGAGGCACCCTTCTGCGGTCCGAAGATCTCGGCTGCCCCGTCCGGGCCCAGCAGGGGAGCGTCGACGTCAGTCAGGACCAACACGTCGGCCGGGCGGACCAGTCCCGAGAGGTCGAGCCGGGCGAGCTCGACCAGGGCCGCACCTCCGGGCGGCAACTCCCGGCCGGAGGCATCGAGAAGTCGGGCTCCGAGGCCGGCCAGGAGTCCGGCACCCCCATCGGTGGAGGCCGACCCGCCCAGCCCGACGATGATGGATCGGCTGTGGGCGAGCGCGTGCCGGATCACCTCGCCGAGCCCGAGGGTGTGGGCGTGCAACGGATCGGGGGTGGCCATCAGGGGGAGCCCGCTGACCTGCGCCAGCTCGACGATGGCATCGCCACCGGGTGCTTCCAGCCAACGCCCGGGGGTGGGGCGGCCATCGGGCCCGGTGACCGGGGGAGTGTCGTGCCAGTGGTACGCGGAGTCGGCCGCGGCCAGCGCCTCGAGCGTGCCCTCGCCACCGTCGGCCTGGGGGAGCAGAATCAGGTGGTCACCGGGGCGTACGCGCTGCCAACCGCGCCCGATCGCGGCCGCGGCACCGGCGGCGGAAGTGGAACCCTTGAAGGAATCCGGGGCGATCACGACGGTGAGGCGGCTCATCCGCCAACCCTGACATACCGACTTTTCCAACTTCGGGGTATCCTCGCCCACCATTACCCCGTGTGTGGTATTGATACGCGCAGGCTTTCGACCATTCCGCAAGGTTCGGGCGTGCGACCCACCACATCCCCGCGCCGAATCCGCATGAAGAAGGGAACCATGGCGACCGACTATGACGCTCCTCGCAAGACCGACGAGGAAATGAATGAGGACTCCATCGAGGAGCTCAAGACGCGGCGCAACGACCGAAACTCGGGCAAGGTCGACGAGGACGAGGTCGAGGCGGCCGAGTCGTTCGAGCTGCCCGGTGCGGACCTCTCCCACGAGGAACTCACCGTCCGGGTGCTGCCGCGCCAGCAGGACGAGTTCACCTGCGCCGGCTGCTTCCTGGTGCGCCACCGCAGCCAGATCGCAGAAGAGCGCAACGGGCAGGCCTACTGCTACGACTGCGCCGGCTGACTTCAGTTCTCAGACCTGACTCAGCAATCAGACACGACAAAGGGGCCCCGCAAAGGGCCCCTTTGTGGTGTTCGGCGGGTTTCAGCCCAGCAGTGTGTCGTCGTTGAGCGCCCTGCGCATCCGGCGCAGCACACCGCGGTTGGTGAGCAACTGGGCGGTGCCGACGCCGACCGCACTGGCGATCGACCAGGTGATGGCCAGGTGGAGCGGGGTGTCGGGATCGCCCGGCTCCGGCGGCTCCTCGCCGGTCACAACCTCCCAGCCCTTGGTGAGCACCTTCTGGGCCGCGATGGTCGTCACCGTGCCGATCAGCGCGGCATAGATCTTCCAAGCCAGCGAGTTCATTGGTCTCCTTATAGTCCTTCGGCGGACTGACATCTGCTTTCATCGTAGGCCCCGCCCGCTACCGTTGGGATGCCTGTGCACACGGGTCCCTCATGCGGATCGGTGGGCGAGGCCCGTCAGGAAGGATAATCGTGACTCCCGAGCGTTCCCACCCACCCGTGACGAATCCCGCATTCGTCGAACGACTGGCCGTGCCCGTGCGCTGGTGGGTGATCGCGGTGTTCTTCGTGGTGTCGGTTTTCGTCGCCATCGCGTTCTATCTCGGGCCACTCAACGGTGCCCTCATCACGGCAGGGTCCGGGCTCCTGGTGCTGGCCGTGCTGCTGCCCTATGGCAATGCGCGGGTGACCGTGGATGACGAGGCGCTCACCGTGGGGCCGAACCGCATCGAATGGGATTGGGTCGGCGGAGCCCAGGCTCTCGATGCCGTCGAGGCGCGACGGCGGCTCGGCCCGGCTGCGGATGCCCGGGCCCATCTGGTGGTGCGGCCCTATCTGCCCGAGGCGGTCGAGGTGACCATTGCCGATGCCGCTGATCCCCACCCCTATTGGGTGATCGGTTCGCGGCGGGCTCCAGAGCTGGCGGCCGCGATCAATGCGCGCGTCGCCCGGAGCGAGGAGCGCACGGATGCCGAGGCGTGAAGGCGTACGCGTGCTGATCCGGCGTCTCGATCCGGAGCTGGCCCTGCCGGCGTACGCCCACCCCGGCGACGCGGGTGCCGATCTCTGCACGACCGTCGACGTCGAGCTGGCCCCGGGGGAGCGTCGGCTCGTCGGGACGGGGATCGCGGTGGGGTTGCCGGAGGGGTACGCAGGGTTCGTCCACCCGCGGTCGGGACTCGCGGCTCGGTCCGGGTTGACGATCGTGAACGCGCCCGGAACCGTGGATGCGGGCTATCGGGGCGAGATCATGGTGTGTCTCCTCAACACCGATTCGGCGACCCCGATCCGGCTGCGCCGCGGCGATCGCATCGCCCAGCTGGTCATCCAGAGGGTCGAGCGGGCGGTGTTCGAGGAGGTCGACGAGCTGCCTGCGAGCGTGCGGGGTGAGGGTGGTCACGGGTCCACTGGCCTTGGCTGAGCCGCGAATGGTGAAAAGATGGACGCGCCCTTCGGGGCGAACAAGGCCCGGGCCGACGCCGGTCGGGGATCCGAGACGAAGCGGAGTGTAGGCAAGTGATCTTTGGTCGCAAGAAGAAGAAGGCCACCGAGGAGACCCCGGAGGCCGTCGTCGCCGATGCGGAGGCCGACGCCCCGGTCGATGCAGACGAGACCACTGCTGACGACCTGACCGACGCCGCGGATGAGTCGAACGAATCAGCCGAACCCGAGACGGCGGATGAGGCGGTCGAGACCGCGGCGGGCGGGGAAGCCGGTGACGAGGACAGCGACGCTGATCCCACCGCTGCGGAGACTCAACGCTGGGCGGACTATGACCTCAGCCGTGACTGGCGGGAAGACGGGCCGTTCGACATCGAGGAGGTCGATCTCGAGGCCGATGAGGTCCGGCGCATCGATTTCGGGTCGCTCATCGTGACGCCCCTGCCCGATTGCGAAATCCGCATCCAGGTCGCCCCCGATACCCAGCAGATCGTCTCGATCCTCATGGTGGTCGGTGATTCGGCCATCGAGCTGTCGGCCTACGCCGCCCCGCGGACGCCGGGCCTGTGGGCCGAGACTCGGCAGCAGATCGTGGATCAGACGCTCGCGACGGGGGGCGAGGTCGGCATGGTCGAGGGTCCCTTCGGCACCGAGGTGGTCCGCAAGGTCTATCTGCAGGCACCCGATGGTCGCGAGTTCGTGCAGCTGTCCCGCACCTGGGCCGCCGAGGGTCCGCGCTGGCTGCTCCGTGGCATCCTGGTCGGCCGGGTCGCCCAGCCCGATGCTCCGGAGGAACTGCTCCACCCGTTCCTCGACACCTTTGCCGACATCATCGTGCGCCGTGGCGACAACCCGATGCCCCAGGAGGTTCAGCTGCCGCTGACCCTGCCCGAGGGTGTCGAGCCGCCGCAGCCGGCACCCCAGGCGTGACCGCTGGGGCGTACCGTTTGGGGATGGACTCGAAGGAGGGACGATGACCGAGGACAAGAAGTCGGGGGGTCTCCTGCGTGCGCTGAAGCGCATGGTGAGTTCGACTGCCGAGCTCGAATCCGAGGATCTGCGCCGCGAGGCCGAGCGGGAGGGTGCCCGATCGGTGGTCAGTTGCACCGACCGCGAGATGGTGGTCCTGCGGGGCACCATCCGGGCCGTGACTCTTCCGCCACAGCAAGAGGCTCCACGCCTGGAGGCCGAGTTCGACGACGGCTCGGGTGTGGTGACGCTGGTCTGGATGGGGCGTCGCGAGATTCCGGGCGTCCAGGCCGGGTCGATCCTGAGGGTTGAGGGTCGCATCTCGTGCCAGAAGGATCGGCGCACGATCTATAACCCGCGCTATGAGCTCACCCATGTCCCGGGCGTGGCCTGATCGGCGCGGACTGAGGGTCAGTACGCCAGGTCGGGCTGCGACACGACGCGGGGCGTGGCCCCTTCGGGGGTGAGCAGGTCGGCCAGGGTCCGCTCGTCATCGGGCGCGGTGACGAAGAGCAGTTCATCGCCTCCCTCGAGCGCCCCGTCCTTGTCAGGAGCCATGGCATGTCCGTCGCGGATGATCGCGACCAGGACCGTGTCGCCCGGCAGCGCCAGCTCGTCGAGGCGTCGACCGATCCAGGGGCTGTCGTCGGGGAGCGTCATCTCGACCAGGTTGGTGGTGCCGTCCTTGAACGTGAACAGGCGGACCAGGTCACCGACCGTCACGGCCTCCTCGACGAGCGCACACATGAGCCGCGGAGTCGACACCGAGACGTCCACGCCCCACACCTCGTCGAACATCCACTCGTTGCCGGGGTGGTTTACGCGGCCGACCGTGCGAGGTACGCCGAATTCGGTCTTAGCCAACAACGAATGCACCAGGTTGGCCTTGTCATCACCCGTTGCTGCGATCGCGACATCGCACGAGTCGAGCCCCGCCTCCTCGAGGGAGGACAGCTCGCAGGCATCGGCGAGCAGCCACTCCGCATCCGGCACGGATTCGGTCTTGATGGCCTTCGGGTCCTTGTCGATCAACAGGACCTGGTGGCCGTTCGCGAGCAGTTCCCTCGCGATGGAGCGGCCGACGTTCCCGGCCCCGGTGATGGCGATGCGCATGGTGTCCCTGTCTGGTCGTGTCCTGAATCGGATCTGTCTGGTCGTGACCGAGTCGGAAGTCAGTGGCGTCGGGGCGGGGCGCCGAGGACGCTCTCGACGTCACTGACCCGCTCGGTTTCGCACGCGGCGTACGCCAGGTCGCCATCCTGGAAGATCGTGTCCGCCCGCGGCACCATGCCGCTGCCGACGCGGAGCAGGAACGGGATGGGCGTCCGCGCGGCTTCCTGCATCCGGCCGATCGTGTGACCGACCCAGTCGGGGTGGACGTGCACCTCGATGAGTCGGACGGCTCCCGACTGGTCGCGCCAGACCGGCTCCGACCCGCCCGGCAGCAACCGCCGCAGGACCTTGTCGGCCGCCCATCGCACCGTGGCCACGGTCGGGATGCCGAGTCGCTCATAGACCTCGGCTCGGCCCGGGTCATAGATGCGGGCGACGACGTTCTCCACATCGAAGAACTCCCGCACCACCCGCGCAGCGAGGATGTTCGAGTTGTCACCGCTCGACACCGCGGCGAACCCCTCGGCCTTCTCGATGCCCGCTCGGATCAACACATCGCGGTCGAACCCGACGCCTTTCACGGTGCGTCCCGCGAAGGTTGGCCCCAGCCGCCGGAACGCCTCCACATCGATGTCGATCACCGCAACGCTGTGGCCCCGCTTCTCCAGGCTGTTCGCCAAGCGGGAACCCACTCGGCCGCAGCCCATGATCACTATGTGCACGGGTTGAATCTACTCTGTTTTGATGCCGTCGCTCCGCGATGGAGAACGGTCGCTCTCAGCGTCGCAGGGCCTTGGTGTGGGGGAGCACGGTGCCGTCGGTGAGGGTCAGGGTGAAGGAGAGCTCCTCGACCTCGATGCCGGGGTCATAGGTGCCCTTCGGCAGGTCATAGCCGACATGGAAGGACCGTCCGTCCATGGCTGCGGCGAACTCCCGGCCGTCGGGAAGGTGCACCGAGACAGCGGACACGTCGGCACCGGCGATTCCGTCGATGGTCGCCCGGTCGTCGGTGCCGGCCCCCACGCTGACGCGGCCCACCTCACGGGGCCCGGGCATGGGGGACAGGATCCCGCCGTCGACATTGGTCAGGACTCGACCGTCGCTGAGCGTGACATCGAACGTGATGTCGTCGAGGCTCGCCGGCTGGATGTCCTCGATGGGCCACCAGGCGGCGAACGTCCCCTCGTTCACGGAGGCCTCGACTGTCTTTCCACCCGCGTGGATGGTCACGCCGCGGACGTCGGAGCCGACCCGGCCCTGCGTACTCGCAAAGCCACCCTCCGGGCCGCCGCTCATCCCGCCGCCACCACCTTCCAGCTCTTCCGGTCCCAGAGCTGCGGGAGCCGGCGACATGGCTGACGGGATCCCACCACCGGACGCGATCGGCCGGTTGGGACGCTTCGCCTCGAACAGGCACGTCCAGTCGGCACCCACGTCAGTGGTGACGGCCACGAAGACATAGTTCCCGCGCTGCTCGGCGATGAGGATCCGCGCCGTATCGACCCCGGCCACCGGCCGCTCCGGCCCTCCACCGGGATAGTCCTTTTCGACGGAGGCCAGTTGCTTCCCGCACGCATCGGTCGTCGTGTCCCGGAGCTCGCCGGTCACGGGGATCGGAGTCGGGGTCCAGGACGCGTACGCCTCCCCGCGCGACCCGAAGCCCGGCCACAGGCTCGCCACCAGGGCGAACGCCGCAGCGGCCGCAGGGATCGCCAGCCATCGCAGGCGGCGGTTGCGACGAGGGGCGAGGGGGGTTGGCCTCGAGACGCTCGTTCCTCGCTCCTCAGCCGGCGGGGTGGAGGTTGCCTGCTCCTCAGCCGGCGTGGCGAGGATGCGTTCGAGCAGCGCATCTGCACGCCGACGGGCGAGGTCGTCGAGTTCGGGGTCGGCGGCGTCGAGGGAGCGCAGCTGGTCGTCGAGACGGGTGTCGTCGTCGGTGCTCATCGGGATACCTCCGGGGAATGGGCTGACAGGTGGGGTGATTCGAGGTGGGTGCGCAGGCGGGCGCGGGCGCGACTGAGGCGTACGCGAACGGCGCCGGCCGAGGTGCCGAGCACAACCGCCGCCTGTTGGGCACTGAGCTGCTCGAACACGGCGAGGGCGAGGACCTCCTGGTCGTCGTCGCTCAGCCGGCGCCAGGCCGTGGTGAGATCGAGCCGTGGCGCCACGACATCGGCCGGATCGTGGGGTCCGGTCGGGGCGGGGTGTTCGGCCAGCCGCACGGCCAGGCCGTCGCGCCGCCGTTCCGACCGCCGGTCGTTGAGCAGGCAGTTCCGGGCGACGCCGAACAGCCAGGCCCGGGCATCCCCGGGATCGACCGGCACTTCCTCGATCCGCCGCCAGACCACCAGGAAGGTCTCCGCGGCGATGTCCTCGGCCCGTTCGGGGCCCGTCCGGCGCTGGGCGAACCGGACGACATCGCCATGGTTCGCGGCGAACACCGTCCGCATGCGCTGCTCTGCATTCAACTGCCTCACACCCCCTACCTGTCCGGGAACCCCACGGTTATTACAGCCTGCGCGAATCGGGCGCGAGGTTCGCTCCGACACCGGCCGCTCGAGGGGCGTTGCCGAGCCCGCCCGCATAGGTTGGCTGGGTGACCCTTGACGCCAGCAACCCCCTCGCCGCCGACTCGCACCTGCCCTACCAGCTGCCCGACTTCGCCGCGCTCACCCCCGATCACTACCGCGCGGCGTTCGACGCCGGCATGGCCGCCCAGCTCGCCGCCCTCGACGCGGTGGCCGCCGAGCGGTCGCCCGCGACCGTGACGAACGTGCTCGGCGCCTGGGAGCGGTCGGGTGAGCTGCTCGACCGAGCCCTCCCGGCCTTCTTCTCCGTGAAGCACGCCTACTCCGATGACGAACTCGACAAGGTCTATGCGACTTACCTGCCGCGGCTGTCGGAGCACTCCGACGGCATCTGGCTCAACCGTGCCCTCCACGATCGGCTGGTCGAGCTGGCCGAGCGGGCGACCTCGGGGGAAATCGAGCTCGACGAGCAGGACCAGTGGGCCCTCGACGAACGCCTGCGCACCTTCCGCCGCGCGGGCGTCACGCTGTCGGACGCCGACCAGGCGACTCTGCGCGGCTACAACACCCGGCTGGCCGAGTTGAGCGCCGAGTTCGAGCGGCGCAACCGCGAGGCGCGCAACGCCGGCGCGCTCGTGGTGACCGACGCCGCCCAGCTCGCGGGCCTGTCGGACGACGAGATCGAGGGGATGAAGACAGCCGATGGCACCTACCGGATCGAGCTCGTGAACACGACCCGCCAGCCGCTGCTGATCAAGCTGCACGACCGAGAGCTGCGCCGGCGGCTGCACGAGGCGTCCGTCACGCGCGCGACCTCGGGCGAGTTCGACACCCGCGGGGTGATCGTCGAGATCGCGCGGGTGCGCGCGCAGCGAGCAGCGCTCCTGGGGTACGCCAACCACGCCGCGCTCGTGGTCGACGAGGGCTGCGCGAAGACGGTCGAGGCCGTGGAGGCGCTCATGGGCCCGCTCGGGCTGGCCGCAGCGAGGCAGGCGCGGGCCGAGGCGGCCGAGTTGGCGGAACGCTTCGCCGAGCTGGCACCGGGGGAGACCCTTGCGCCGTGGGACTGGGAATACGTGGCGGAGATCGTCCGTCGCGAGCGCTATGCCATCGACGAGGAGGCGCTCGGTGCCCACCTCGCGCCGCAGAGTGTGCTGGACGCGGTGTATGCCGCGGCGGGCGACCTCTTCGGGATCACGTTCGAGAAGCGTTCCGACCTGGTCGGTCACACCCCGGACGCCGACGTCTATGAGGTGCGCAACGCCGACGGCACGCCGGTGGGGTTGTTCGTCATGGATTTCTGGGCGCGGCCCAACAAGGAGGGTGGCGCGTGGATGACGTCGGTCGTCCACCAGTCGCATCTGCTCGGGAAGCTGCCGGTGGTGACGAACAACTGCAACTACACGCGCACCCAGCAGGCCATCTCCTGGGATGGCGTCATCACGATGTTCCACGAGTTCGGGCACGCGCTGCACGGGTTGTTCGCCGACTCGCGCTACCCGTCGTTCTCGGGCACGCAGACCCCGCGCGACTTCGTCGAATTCCCGTCGCAGGTCAACGAGCACTGGGCGTGGGAACCGGATCGGGTCATCCCGGCGGCCTGGGCCGACAAGCTGCAGGCAGCGCGGCGGTTCAACGTCGGGTTCGAGCAGGCGGAGTTCATGGCCGCTGCTCTCCTCGACTGGACGTGGCACACGGCGCCGCTCGCCGAGCTCCCGTCGACGGCCGACGAGGTCGAGGCCTTCGAGGCCGCGGCGCTGGAGACCTGGGGGCTGGGGTCCGACCTGGTGCCGCCCCGCTACCGGTCGCCCTACTTCGCGCACATCTGGGGCAACAGCTACGCGGCGTCCTACTACGGCTATCAGTGGGCCGAGGTCATGGACGCCGATGCTGTGGCCTGGTTCTCGGAGCGCGGGGGTGCCACGCGGGAGAACGGCGACTGGTTCCGGGAGACGCTGTTGGCACCCGGGGGATCGGTCGACGCGATGGAGACCTACCGGCGGTTCCGGGGGCGTGATCCCGAGGTCGGCCCGCTGCTGGAGCGGTTGGGTTTCGAGCTGTGAACGCGGGGGCCCACACAGGCGTACAGTGCGGCTGTGAACCTGTCGGACGGCATCAAGCGTCTGTTGCTGGGGCGGAAGCTCTCCAGCGCGCAGCTGTCGGAAACACTGCTTCCCAAGAGGATCGCCCTCCCGGTCTTCGCCTCGGATGCGCTCTCCTCGGTGGCGTACGCCCCGGACGAGATCCTGCTCACCCTGTCGCTGGCCGGCATGGCCGGATTCATGTTCTCGTGGTGGATCGGGTTGCTCGTCGCGTTCGTGATGCTGGTCGTCGTGGCGTCCTATCGCCAGAACGTCCACGCCTATCCGTCGGGTGGCGGTGACTATGAGGTCGCGACCGTCAATCTCGGACCCAATGCCGGGCTCACGGTGGCCAGCGCCTTGCTGGTGGACTATGTGCTGACCGTTGCTGTCTCGGTCTCCTCGGGCGTACAGAACGCCAAGGCCGCCCTCCCGTTCCTGATCGGACACGAGGCCACGGCCGCCGCGATCATCATCGTCATCCTGATGGGCCTCAACCTGAGGGGCGTGCGCGAGTCGGGGACCGTGTTCGCGATCCCGACCTATGCCTTCATGGTCGGCGTCCTGGTCATGGTCGGCTGGGGCCTGTTCCGCATCTTCGGTCTCGGCGAGACTCTCGAATCCCCGACCGCGCACTACGAGGTCGTGGGCGATCCGACCTATCAGCAGTTCACCGGCGTGATGATGATCTTCCTGCTGGCGCGTGCGTTCTCCTCCGGATGCGCCGCACTGACGGGGGTCGAGGCGATCTCCAACGGCGTACCCGCCTTTCGTCGGCCCAAGTCCCACAACGCCGCCGCGACCCTGCTCCTGCTCGGCTCGATCGCGGTCACCATGCTGCTCGGCATCATCGCGCTGGCCAATCTGACCAGGGTCCACGTGCTCGACGACACCGGTGGCGCCTATTTCACGCTCGACGGCGTACGCCAGGACGTCCACGTCGACACGGTCATGGGCCAGCTCGCAGCCACGGTGTTCAGCGACTTCCGGCCCGCGTTCTATTTCATCGTCGCGGCGACGATGATCATCCTGTTCCTGGCCGCCAACACCGCGTTCAACGGGTTCCCCGTGCTCGGTTCGATCCTCGCTCGCGACGGCTACATGCCGAGGCAGCTCCACACCCGTGGCGACCGGCTCGCGTTCAGCAACGGCATTGTGGCCCTCGCGATCGCCGCGGTGGCGTTGGTTGTGGCGTTCCAGGCCGATGTCACCAAGCTCATCCAGCTCTATGTGGTCGGCGTCTTCGTCTCGTTCACCGTCAGCCAGCTCGGGATGATGCGGCACTGGACGCGTCACCTGCGCGAGGAACAGGATCCGGCCCGCCGCTCGAAGATGCAGCGCTCGCGGATCATCAATGCCATCGGCCTCACCTGCACGTTCACGGTGCTCGTGGTGGTCCTCATCTCGAAGTTCACCCACGGGGCCTGGATGGCGTTGCTGGCCATGGGGCTGGTGTTCGTGGTGATGAAGTGGGTGAAGAGTCACTACAACGCGGTGGCGCGCGAGACAGCCTGGACCGGCGGTGAACGGACGCTGCCGAGCCGTGTCCACGCCGTCGTGGTCGTCTCCCAGATCAACAAGCCGACGCTGCGGGCGGTCATGTTCGCCAAGGCCTCGCGCCCGTCGAGCATCGAGGCCCTCACCACCGACGTCGATCCCGACGAGACCCGTGTCCTCCTGGAGCAGTGGCATGCCGCCGACCTGGGCGTACCCCTTCGCGTCATCGCCTCGCCCTATCGCGAGGTCGTCGGTCCGGTCCTCAAATACGTCCGCGAGCTGCGCAAAACCAGTCCCCGCGACGTGGTGTGCGTCTATGTGCCCGAGCTCGTCGTCGGGCACTGGTGGGAGGGTCTGCTGCACAACCAGACCGGCCTGATCCTGCGTACGCGACTCCATTTCACCCCGGGCGTTATGGTCACGTCGGTGCCCTACCTGCTCAAGTCCTCGTCCGCCGCCATCGATCGGATGGAGCGCGAGGATCCCTTGGCCTATCGCATGATCGGCACCGGTTCCCCCGAAGTCGAGCCCAAGGATCGTGACGCATGAGCGACATCCCCGCTGAACCCATCGGCCCGGTCGAGGTCGGTGACGTCGCCCACGGTGGGCATTGCGTCGCACGCCACGACGGCCGGGTGATCTTCGTCCGCCACGCGCTGCCGGGCGAGACCGTGCGGGTGCGGATCACCGATACGTCACACGACCGGTTCTGGCGGGGCGATGCGGTCGAGATTGTGGTGGCATCCGGAGACCGGCGTACGCCGCCCTGCCCGGTCTTCCACCCCGACGGGTGCGGTGGCTGTGACTTCCAGCACGCGACCGAGTCGGCCCAGCGCGAGCTGAAGCGCCGGGTCGTCGCCGAACAGGTACGCCGGCTCGGCGGTTATGACTGGGACGGCGTCGTCGAGGCAATCGAGCCGGTGTGGGGCTGGCGCACCCGGATGCGATATCAGGCCACCACGGCCGGTCCGGGACTGCGGGCCCATCGTTCCCACGAGACGATCCCGCTGCCCGACGCCGGGTGTGCGATCGCCTCGATCGATCCCCGAGCCCTCGGGCCCGCGGCCCTCGACGCCCGGCCCGGCGAGGAGATCCTGGTGATCAGCAGCGCCGACGGGGTCAGTGTCGGGTCGCCCCGGGACCACGGGGAGATCATCGAGCAGGCGGCCGGCCGCGAGTTCCGGGTCGACTTCGCCGGATTCTGGCAGGTGCATCCGGCGGCGGCGGATGTGCTGGTCGAGGCTGTTCTCGACGGGCTGGAGCCACAGGCTGGGGAGAAGGGCTTCGATCTCTATTGCGGGGTGGGGCTGTTCGCGGCCGCGCTGGTCGATCACGGGGTGACGATGTGGGGCGTGGAGTCGGCGAAGGTGGCGATCGCCCACGCCCGAAGAAATGTGCCCGGGGCCCGGTTCACCGTCGGGCGGGTCGAGAAGGCTCTGCGCGACCTGCCCGGGCGGACCGATCTGGTCGTGCTCGACCCGCCGCGATCCGGTGCCGGCCGAGCGGTACTGACCCAGATCGACAGCCGCCGCCCGCGCGCGATCGCGTATGTCGCGTGTGATCCGGCGGCGCTCGGCCGCGACCTGGCGTACGCCCGGGAACTCGGGTGGCAGGTTCGCTCGTTGCGCGCCTTCGATCTGTTCCCCCAGACCCACCACATCGAGTGTGTGGCAGTATTGGGGCGGGATGCCTGACCCGGGTGGTCGACCGACGTGAGCCCGGCCGCAGCTCCAGGAGAGGACTCAACAATGGCATTGCATGTGCTGGCGACCTTCGTGGCGCGCGAGGACACGATCGCCGAGGTGCAGGAGTTGATGCAGAGCTTGGTCGAGCCGATTCGTGCCGACCAGGGCTGCCTGAAGTGTGAGCTCGTGGTCAACAACGCCGACCCGGCCGAGCTGATCTTCATCGAGGAATGGACCGATGAGTCCGCCCTCGACCAGCATCTCGGCGACGCCTTCGTGGGCGAGGTCGTGGCCAAGGCCGAACCACTGTTGGCGCGGCCGTTCACCCTGACTCGGCATACGCCGGCCGGCTGAGCGCCTTCCGCCCGTGCTCGTCACCCGACTGCACGGATCGGGACGTGGATTCCGCGGCTGACCGCACGAAAGCACGGCAAAATGGCTGCCGTCATGCGAGCAAGAGCCGGAAGCCCCATCCTCGGTGGTATCTTGACGTCAAGAGACTTACGCGGGGCAACGCACGCCTCGGGAGAAAACAACGAGTCCGGGAGTTGATTCCATGAGTGTCAACAGTTTTGGAGCCAAGGCCAACCTCGAGGTGGCCGGCAAGAACTACGAGATCTTCAAGGTCGATTCGGTGGTCGGCTCCGCTGACCTGCCGTACAGCCTGAAGGTGCTCCTGGAGTGCTTGCTCCGCACCGAGGATGGCGCCAACATCACTGCGGACGACATCCGCGCGCTGGGCGAGTGGGACCCCAACGCCCAGCCCGACAAGGAAATCCAGTTCACCCCGGCCCGCGTGATCATGCAGGACTTCACCGGCGTGCCCTGTGTCGTCGACCTGGCCACGATGCGTGAGGCCATCGTCGAGATGGGCGGCGACGCCAACAAGGTCAACCCGCTGTCGCCGGCCGAAATGGTCATCGACCACTCCGTCATCGCCGACGTCTTCGGCACCGCCGATGCGTTCCAGCGCAATGTCGAGATCGAATACGGCCGCAACGAGGAGCGCTACAAGTTCCTGCGCTGGGGCCAGACCGCGTTCGACGACTTCAAGGTCGTGCCCCCGGGCACCGGCATCGTGCACCAGGTCAACATCGAGCACCTGGCCCGCGTGGTCTTCCCGCGTGAGGTCAATGGCGTGCTGCAGGCCTATCCCGACACCTGTGTCGGCACCGACTCCCACACCACCATGGTCAACGGCCTCGGCGTCGTGGGCTGGGGCGTCGGTGGCATCGAGGCCGAGGCCGCGATGCTCGGCCAGCCCGTCTCGATGCTCATCCCACGCGTCGTCGGCTTCAAGCTCTCCGGCGAGCTCAAGGACGGCGTCACCGCCACCGACCTCGTGCTGACCATCACCCAGATGCTCCGTGAGCACCAGGTCGTCGGCAAGTTCGTCGAGTTCTATGGCCCGGGCGTCTCCCAGGTGCCGCTGGCCAACCGCGCCACGATCGGCAACATGTCGCCCGAATACGGCTCGACCATCGCCGTCTTCCCGGTCGACGACAAGACCACCGACTATCTGCGCCTCACCGGCCGCAGCGAGGAGCAGATCGCGCTCGTCGAGGCGTATGCCAAGGCCCAGGGTCTTTGGCATGACGAGAACGCCCAGCCGCGCTATTCGGAGCACATCGAGCTCGACCTCTCGACGGTCGTGCCCTCGATCGCCGGCCCGAAGCGGCCGCAGGACCGCATCCTCCTGGATGCCTCGAAGTCCCAGTTCCGCAAGGACCTGCGCAACTATGTCGATCACGTCGAGACCGAGCTCAACGGCCTGGACACGGCTGACGCAGCCGGCTTCCCGGCTTCCGATCCGCTGGCCGCGGCCACCCCGGCCTCCCAGGCCGGCAAGGGTCTCGTGGGCAACCTGATCAACAAGGCCAAGGACATCGTCGAAGAGGTCGTCGACACCGTGACCGACAAGGTCGAGGATGTCGTCGGCGACGTCAAGGAAAAGCTGGGCCAGGAGCCCGGTGCCGGTCGCACCCAGCGCAAGGTGCCCGTCACCCTCGCCAGCGGTGAGACCTTCGAGGTCGATCACGGTGCGGTCGTGGTGGCCTCCATCACCTCCTGCACCAACACCTCCAACCCGAGCGTGATGATGGCGGCCGCCCTGGTCGCCAAGAAGGCGGTCGAAAAGGGCCTGACCCGCAAGCCGTGGGTCAAGACCTCTCTCGCCCCGGGCTCCAAGGTCGTCACCGACTACTACGAACAGGCCGGCCTGCAGCCCTACATGGACAAGATCGGGTTCAACCTGGTCGGCTATGGCTGCGTCACCTGCATCGGCAACACCGGCCCGATCATCCCCGAGGTCTCCGCCGCGGTGAACGAGCACGACCTCGCGGTCACCGCCGTGCTCTCCGGCAACCGCAACTTCGAGGGCCGGATCAGCCCCGACGTCAAGATGAACTATCTGGCCAGCCCGCCGCTGGTGGTCGTCTATGCGCTCGCCGGCACGATGGACATCGATCTCTACAAGGATCCGATCGGGCAGGACGAGCAGGGCAACGACGTCTTCATGAAGGACATCTGGCCCACCACTGCCGAGATCGACGAGGCCATTGGGGTCATCGACGCCGACATGTTCGCGTCGCGATATGCCGATGTCTTCGCCGGCGATGAGCGCTGGAAGGCCTTGCCCACCCCTGAGGGTGACACCTTCGCGTGGGACAACGACTCCACCTATGTCCGGAAGCCTCCGTATTTCGAGGGCATGCCCGAGACCCCCGAGCCGGTCGGCAACATCACCGGTGCCCGGGTCCTGCTGAAGCTGGGCGATTCGGTCACCACCGACCACATCTCCCCGGCCGGCAACATCAAGGCCGACACCCCGGCGGGTCAATACCTGATCGACCACGGCGTCGAGCCCCGCGACTTCAACAGCTATGGCTCGCGCCGTGGCAACCACGAAGTCATGATGCGTGGCACCTTCGCCAACATCCGCCTGCGCAACCAGATCGCTCCCGGGACCGAGGGTGGCTACACCCGCGACTTCACGCAGGAGGGCGGCCCGGTCGGGTTCGTCTATGACGCGTCGGTCAACTATCAGGCCGCCGGCATCCCGCTGGTCGTCCTGGGCGGCAAGGAATACGGCTCGGGCTCCTCGCGTGACTGGGCTGCCAAGGGTTCCGCGCTGCTCGGCATCAAGGCCGTCATCACCGAGAGCTTCGAGCGCATCCACCGCTCCAACCTCATCGGCATGGGCGTCCTGCCGCTGCAGTTCCCCGAGGGCGAGACCGCCGATTCGCTGGGCCTGACCGGTGAAGAGGTCTTCGACATCGCAGGTGTCGACGAGCTCAACAACGGCACCACCCCGCGGACCATGAAGGTCACCGCCACCAAGCCGGACGGTGCCAAGACCGAGTTCGACGCGGTCGTCCGCATCGATACCCCCGGTGAGCGTGACTACTACCTCAACGGCGGCATCCTGCAGTATGTGCTGCGCAACATGGCCAAGGCCTGA
>CAZEVN010000019.1:0-18567 GCA_964515145.1 uncultured Enemella sp. | reverse complement strand
GCAACATGGCCAAGGCCTGAGCGGTCGAGCCTGTGACATCAGGCTGATCCGATCGACCAGAAGGGGTCCGGGATTCGTCCCGGGCCCCTTCTGCTGTTCCAGCCCTTCCCCCGCGCGCTGACACTCCTAGGTCCCCTCGGCCAGCGCTGGGTCAGATCCTCTAGACTCCAAGGGTCCGGCTCGGACGCCGGAATTCCACGGGAGCCCGTCCCCGCCTGTTGTCACCGACAGGCCACCGCAGCGGGCTGAGAGGGCGTGAGACGCCGACCGGACAACCTGATGCGGGTCATGCCGCCGGAGGGAGGAAGACGTGTCGTCAGAGCGCGTCATCGTGGTGGGTGCCGGAATCATCGGACTGGCGGCGGCGTTCGAACTGCGCCGCCGGGGCGTACGCGTGGCCGTCATCGATCCCGAACCCGCAAGCGGTGCGACATACGCCGCGGCGGGGATGCTGGCGCCGGTGTCGGAGGTGCAATACGGGCAGGGAGCGCTGCTGCCGCTGATGGTGGCGGCCGCCGGCGAATATCCCGCGTTCCTGGCTGACGTCACCGGCACCACCGACCTGCCGACGGGATATCGCGAGGAGTCGACACTCGTGATCGCCGTCGATCCCGCCGATGCTCGGGCGCTCACCGACCTGGCCGATCATCAGGTCGACGCCGGGCTGACCCTGAATCGGCTGTCGACCCGCGAGGCCCGTCGCCTCGAACCGGGGCTGAGCCCCCGCCTCTCGGCCGCCGTGGAAATCGCCGGCGATCACCAGGTCGATCCCCGACAGCTGGCCCTCGCGCTCATCGATGCACTCACCCGGAACCAGCCGATCGGGATGCACCACGACGCGGGCCCGGCCCAGTTCGTGCCCCATCGCGTGACCGGCCTGCTGACGCGCGAGGGCCAGGTGGCCGGCGTACGCCTCGACACCGGAACCCAACTCGAAGCCGACGCGGTCGTGCTTGCCAACGGCACCGGCGCCGCCCACCTCGACGGGCTCCCGGACGGATTGGACCTGCGCCTTCGGCCCGTCCACGGCGACATCCTCCGGCTGGCCGTTCCGGACCACGTGCTGGCTCCGGGAGAGAACCATCTGCTGACCCATACGGTGCGCGGTCTCGTCGGCGGCCGCCCCGTCTATCTCGTGCCCCGTGAAGACCGGACGCTCGTGCTGGGAGCGACAAGCCGGGAGGACGGCATGTCGGGCGTACGCGTCGACGGTGTCCACCAACTCCTGCATGACGCCCGCGCGCTGATCCCGGCCCTCGGGGAGTGTGAGGTCCGGGAGATGACGGCGCGGGCCCGGCCGGGTACGCCCGACGACCTGCCCTATCTCGGCTCGACCGGCCTGCCCGGTCTGTTCGTCTCCACCGGGCACTTCCGGCACGGAGTCCTGCTCGCACCACTCGCCGCGCGACTGCTGGCCGAGCTCATCACCGACGAGCCGGACCCCACCCGCGATCACACCCTCGATCACGACCACCTTGCTGCCACCGACCCGCTGCGGCATTCGGGCGGCCCGAACGAAGGAGAGACACGATGACCACCGAGACCCTCGCCCTGCGGGTCAATGGCGAAGCCACGACCTTCCCCACCAACGCGACCGTCCTCGATGCCGTCGGGACGCTTCTCGGCCGCGAACTGCGACCCGACGGCAGGGCCTCCGACGGTGGCTCCCTCGGCGTTGCCGTCGCGCTGGATGAGGTCGTGGTGCCCCGGTCCCGCTGGGCCAGCACCACGCTGATCGACGGTCAGCAGCTCGAGATCGTCACGGCAGTGCAGGGAGGTTGAGATGATCGCCGACGCACTCTCCACGACCGACGCTCTGATCATCGACGGCGTGGCACTCGATTCGCGTCTGATCATGGGCACCGGTGGTCTCACCGACCTGGCCATGCTCGAACGCGCGCTCGTCGCGTCCGGGACCTCGCTCACGACCGTCGCGGTGCGCCGCTATGCACCGACGCCGGGCACGGGGGACTCCCTCTATGGCCTGCTGCGGCGCAACAACATCCGGATTCTCCCGAACACCGCCGGGTGCTACACCGCCCGCGATGCCCTCCTCACCGCCGAGCTCGGCCGCGAGGCCCTCGAAACCGACTGGGTGAAACTCGAGGTCATCGCCGACGAGGACACCCTGCTGCCCGACGGGATCGAACTTGTCGACGCCACCGAACAGCTGGTGGCGCGCGGATTCAAGGTCTTCGCCTACACCACCGATGACCCCGCCCTCGCCCAGCGACTGGAGGACGTCGGCGCCACCGCCGTGATGCCGCTCGGGGCGCCGATCGGCACCGGTCTCGGCATCCTCAACCCCCACAACATCGAGCTGATCGCCTCGCGGGCGAGCGTGCCGGTCGTGCTGGATGCCGGCATCGGCACGGCCTCCGAGGCCGCACTGGCCATGGAACTCGGCTGTGATGCCGTCCTGCTGGCCTCTGCCGTCACCCGGGCCCAGGACCCGGTGGCCATGGCCGCAGCGATGAAACACGCCGTCGTGGCCGGGCATCTTGCGGCCGGGGCCGGCCGCATTCCGCGCCGCCGCCATGCCGTCGCCTCCTCGCCCATGGCCGGCCGCATCGCCTCGGTCGATGCGGCGCCGATCCCGCGCGGAGACTGGGCGGCCGTGGGGGAGGGCCGATGACGACGAGTACGCCAACCCGCGCTCCGGGACGCCCGCTCGTCGAGCCCGGACCCGAACTCACCAGGGAAGAGCTCGAACGCTATTCGCGTCACCTGACCATGCCGCAGGTGGGCGTGGACGGGCAGCGGCGCCTCAAGAACGCCCGGGTTCTGATCATCGGCGCGGGTGGGCTCGGCTCGCCGGCGCTGCACTATCTCGCCGCGGCCGGAGTCGGCACCCTCGGGATCATCGACGACGACATCGTCTCGATCTCCAACCTGCAACGCCAGGTCGCGCACACGATGGCCGACCTGGGGCGGCCCAAGGTGGATTCGGCGGCGGACGCCGTCGCCCGGATCAACCCGCTCGTGACCGTGCACAAGCACGACGTCCGGCTGACCCCCGACAACGCGGTCGAGATCTTCTCCGGCTATGACCTGGTCATGGACGGGGCCGACAACTTCGGGACCCGCTATCTGGTGAGCGACGCCGCCGTCCTGGCCGGAATCCCCGTCGTCTGGGGATCCATCCTCCGGTTCGACGGCCAGATCGCGGTGTTCTGGGCGGGGCACGGGCCGACGTATCGCCACCTTTTCCCCGAGCCTCCGCCACCCGGTGAGGTGCCGTCATGTGCGGAGGGCGGCGTGTTCGGCATGCTGCCGGCCGTCGTGGGATCGGTCATGGTGACCGAGGCCGTGAAGCTGATCACGGGGATCGGTGAGCCGCTCGTGGGCCGCCTGCTGGTGCACGATGCGCTCGCGCAGACCTGGCGTACGCTGCGCATCCTGCCCGACCCGGAGGCGCCTCCGGTGACCGATCTGAGCGGGGTGGAGATCGCCTGCGGGCTGCCCACGGCCGATGCCGGGCCGGCGGCCGAGGAAGTGGTCGATGCAGCCTGGCTCGCCGATCGGCTGGAACGCCGGGACCGCGGTGAGGCCGATTTCACGCTCGTGGATGTGCGCGAGGACTGGGAACGGGAGCTGGTGTCGATCCCGGGATCTGTCGGCGTACCCCTGGCCGAGATTCTCGCCGACGGCGCCGCCGCGCTGCCGATCGAGATCCGCAATCGCGACTTGGTCCTGCACTGCAAAGCCGGCGTACGCTCCGCCCAGGCGCTCGGGGCGCTGCGATCCCACTTCGCACTGCGTGAGGAGACGGTGAAACACCTGGAGGGCGGCATTGTCGAATGGATCGACGAGATCGACCCGACGCTGCCGCGCTATTGACCCTGCCCCGGCTCGGCAACCCGGGCCAGCGCTTCACGGATCAGCGTGCCGTGGGCGGCGAGCTCGCCCTCGGCATATTTCACCCGGGGCCAGAAGAACCCGCGCAACCCGTCGCCCTTGGTCCGGGGCACGACATGGACATGCAGGTGGGGCACTGACTGCGAGACCTTGTTGTTGATGGCCACGAAGGTGCCCGTGCAGCCGAGCGCGTCCTCGAGTGCGGCACTGATGCGCTGGACGTCGGCGAAAAGCGGCCCCAGGCGGTCAGGCGACAGCACATCGAGGTTGTCGGCATGGGGGAGCGGGCACACCAGCACGTGGCCCCTGAAGACCGGCCGGTGGTCGAGGAAGGCCAGCGTGCGCTCGCTGTGGAGCACCACCTCGCCCTCGAGCGTGCCCTCGGCGATGGCGCAGGCGATGCATTTCATGCCCCCAGCATTCCGCACGGGTTGACCGGAGGGAATCATCGACTTAAAATCGAACACATATTCGATCAGGGGAAGGGCCGGATATATATGACCATCATGCACACGCGTCCTGCTCGCGGGGAGTGGGACGTCGAAAACCAGACCTCCATCTATGTCCCGCCGGGGTGGCCCGAGAGCGTGCGGCCGCCGGGTGCGCCCGATTGGGAGGCCACGGCCGTGGCCTGGTTGCTGGACTGTTGTCCCGCCGATTTCCGGGGATACCCGGTGTTGCGCCGCCATCCGGTGGTGCTGGCCGGTTTTGCAGCACAGTTCGTCGAGGGCCAATATCGCGCGAGCCGGGTCGGCCTCGCCGGTGTGCGGGCGAGCCTCGACGACCACGTGCCGCCCCAGGTGGTCGAGTCGGCAGCCGAGGCGTGGCAGGAGCAGGCAGCGCATTTGGTGCGGGTACGCCGGGCTGTCGCGCTGGTCGAGGAGGCGCTGCGCGGCAAGGTTTTCATCCGTCGGCTCTGACCCGGGGATGGGTCGAGCACAGCAACTCGCGACCGGGGTCGGAGGTCCAGTGGCGACGAATCGGTGGAGGCGTGCCTAAACTGGCGCTCATGCCTTTGTTGGATCGCATCCGGGGTCCGCGTGATCTTGAGGACCTGAACCGCGACGAGCTCGCCCAGCTCGCCGAGGAGATTCGCGCCTTCCTGGTGAGCAATGTCAGCCGCACCGGGGGTCATCTCGGCCCCAACCTCGGTGTGGTCGAGCTCACCATCGCGCTGCATCGGGTGTTCGATTCACCCAAGGACCCGATCGTGTTCGACACGGGCCACCAGAGCTATGTCCACAAGATCCTCACCGGCCGGCAGGCGGGCTTCGCCAAGCTGCGCCAGAAGGGTGGCCTGTCCGGCTATCCCAGCCGGGCCGAGTCCGACCACGACTGGGTGGAGAGCTCTCATGCCTCGTCCTCGCTGTCGTGGGCCGAGGGGCTCGCCAAGGGCTTCCGGCTGACCGGTGAGGACCGGACGGTGGTCGCGGTCATCGGTGACGGTGCCCTCACCGGTGGCATGGCCTGGGAGGCGGTCAACAACATCGCCATCCAGAAAGACCTCCCGCTGGTGATCGTGGCCAACGACAACGGTCGGTCCTATACGCCGACCGTGGGCGGGCTGGCTCGTCACCTGACCTCGCTGCGCACCGATCGCCGCTATGAGCAGGGCCTCGACTTCATCCGCCGGACCATGACCCAGACGCCGCTCGTCGGGCCGGCTGCCTATGAGTGGTTCCACGGCCTCAAGACCGGCCTCAAGGATGTCCTCGCGCCCCAGGGCCTGTTCGCCGACCTCGGCATGAAATATGTCGGGCCGATCGATGGTCACGACATCGTCGAAGTGGAGCGAGCGCTCACCCAGGCCAAGCGCTTCGGCGGGCCCTGCATCGTGCATGTGCTGACCCAGAAGGGTCGTGGCTTTGCGGCGGCGGAGAAGCACGAGGAGGACCGGTTCCACTCGGTCGGTCGCATCGACGAGATCACCGGCGAGCCGATCCTGGTCAACCCCCAGCGGGCCTGGACCGATGTCTTCTCCGAACACCTCGTGGCCGTCGGCCGCGAGCGTGAGGACGTCGTGGCCATCACGGCCGCGATGCTTCACCCGACCGGTCTCCATCGCTTCGCGGAGGCGTTCCCGGACCGGACCTTCGATGTCGGCATCGCCGAACAGCACGCGGTCGCGTCCGCGGCCGGCCTCGCAGCGGCCGGTCTCCATCCTGTGGTCGCGGTCTATTCCACGTTCCTCAACCGGGCCTTCGACCAGGTCGTGATGGATGTGGCGCTGCATCGTCAGGGCGTCACGTTCGTGCTCGACCGCGCCGGTGTCACCGGCTCCGACGGAGCCAGCCACAACGGTGTGTGGGACTGTTCGATCCTGTCCGTGGTGCCCGGGCTTCACCTCGCCGCACCGCGCGATGAGATCAGGCTGGGGGAGGCGCTGCGCGCCGCTGTGGACATCGCCGATGCGCCGACTGTCATCCGTTTCGGCAAGGACATCCTGCCGCCCGCCATCGAAGCGGTCCGGTCGATCGACGGTGTCGACGTGCTCGCGGAGTCGGACGAGCCCCAGGTCCTGGTCGTGGCCCATGGTGCCTTCGTGCCGCTCGGCCTCGAGGTGGGGGAGCGGTTGTCCGATCAGGGCATCGGCGTCACTGTGGTCGATCCCGTCTGGGCGCTGCCGGTCAACCCGGTGATCCTCGACCTGGCCCGCCAGCACGACCTCGTCATCTCGGTCGAGGATTCGGGCGTCGTCGGTGGGCTCGGGTCCCGGTTGTCCCAGGAACTGCGCAGCCACGAGATCGACACGCCCATGCGCGAATTCGGCGTACCCGCGAGGTTCCTCGACCATGCCTCACGCGGCCAGATCCTCGAGGAACTCGGCCTGACCTCCCAGGAGATTGCCCGCTATGCCGTCGAGGCGGTCCTGCGGACCCAGGCGGTCCCGGCCAGTGCGGGCCTCGATTCGAGTGAGGCCTGACCCGCACTCACGCTTCTCGGATCGACTCGGCGGGGTCGGCTGGGCGGACCCGCCGTGCGACGAGCAGATAGAAGACCAGCCCCCCGATCGGCAGCACGGCGGCGGCGATGAAGGTGTTCTGATAGCCGAGCGGGAGGATCAGCGCGCCGAGCACGATGGGGCCTGCGCCGGTGGCGAGATCGACCACCAGCCAATAGGTCGACACCCCGAGACCGGTGCGCGCATGGCCGACCTTGTGGACAGCCATCGCCTGGCCGCCGGAGAGCAGGGTGCCATAGCCGAGACCGACCAGTGCGGCTCCGACCAGTAGCATCACGGGCTGGGTCGCCACCGCTGTGATCACCAGGCCGATGGCGAACGTGATGAGCAGCGGGACGGTCACGACGTCGTCGTTGAAGCGGTCCTGGAGCATCCCTGCCACCGGGCGCGACACCATGATGACGATGGCATAGACGAGGAAATACAGACCCGCGGCCTCGATCAGGTTGCGCTGGGCCGCGTGCAGGTTGAGATAGGCGAGGACGAGCGCGTACGCGAACGCACACGCACCCAGAACCAGCCCGATCGGCACCGCCTTGAGGTCGATCAAACCGCCGAGCCCGCGCGCTGCCGGGGGCGCGCTGGCCGGCCGCCCGGGCAATGACCTCGCGACGGCGGCGACACACCCGACCGCCAGGGCCGCGCATCCCAGACTCAGCCAGAAGACCCCGGTCTGTCCCACCGACGAGTTGACCAGGACCAGCGCGACGAAGGGGGCGAACCCCGTGGCCAGCGTCATGCCCATGAGGAACCAGCCGGAGCCCTCCGCCCGCCGGGCCGCCGGAATCATCGCCATGGCTGCGCTGACCAGGGCGGTGGCCGCGAAGCCGAAGCCGACGCCGTGGACGATCCGGAACGCGATCAGCCCGGCCAGTCCCACGGGCAGGAGATAACTCGCACACGAGACGAACAACCAGACAACCGAGCCCACCACGACCGCCCGGGTGCCGAACCGGACCAGAGCCCGACCGGCCAGGACCCGGGCGGCAACTGCACCGAAGAAGAACGACGAACTGGCGAGGCCGGCTTCGGCAGCGGAGGCGCCATATTTCGCGACGGCATACCCGGCCATGGTCGGCACGAGGAGATAGAACGTGAATCCCACGCCCAGCATGGCGATCGCCAGCACGATGAACGTTGGCGTCCACAGGGGCGTCGACCGGCCGGTTGCAGTGGAGTTCGAGTTCCGCGCGGTCATGTCCCCATCCTTGCGCCTGGCCCGTGGGCTGTTGGAGCCCCCCGGTCAGACGGTCGTTGCCAGGGCCGCAGCCAAGGGCGCTGCGGTGATCTCACGTTGCCAGGCGCGGGCCTGCTGTCCCAGGAGGAAGGCGTCGACTCCGGCTGCGGACCGGTCGTCGGGTGGCTGCCAGGCGAGTCGCCGCCAGGAATCGGGGGTGAGCAGGTTCTCGGCGGGCAGGTGGTGTTCCTCGGCCAGGATGGCCATGACCTCGCGCAGGGCGAGATAGCGGGCGTACGCCTCCGGGTCGCGGTTTTCCCACGACCTCGGCGGGGGCGGCGCATCCGATGGCAGGTGCAACGGCGGCAGCTGGGAACGGGAGAGAGCCTGGGCGCGCTCGAGGGCCGCGACCCAGTCGGATTCATAGCGGCGGGTGTTGCGACGCTGGAAGCCCGGGACAGACCGCAGGTCGTTGCGGCCGGGCTTGGTGTGGGTGGCGAGCTCGGCGATCGCCTTGTCCTGCAGGATGCGGCCCGGGGCCTTGTCGAGGCGGCGGGCGATCTCATCGCGGGCCAGCCAGAGCTCACGCACGATCGCCATGCCGGCGGGGCTGCGAACGGCATGGATCCCGGAGGTGCGCCGCCAGGGGTCCTGTCGCGGTGCCGGGCGTACGGTCGCGCGCTCGGCCAGCCACGCGAACTCCTGCCGCGCCCACTCGTCCTTGCCGGCCTTGGTCAGGTCGTCGGCGAGCCGGTCCCGCAGTTCGGGGAGCAACTCCACATCGAGCGCCGCATAGTTGAGCCAGTCCGCCGGCAGGGGGCGGGTCGACCAGTCGGCGGCGGAATGTTCCTTGAGGAGGCGTTGGCCGAAATAGACCTCGATGAGCGTGCCGAGCGCCACCCGCGGGTGTCCCAGCAGGCGCCCGGCCAACTCGGTGTCGAAGAGCCGCCGGGGCACCATGCCGGCCTCGACGAGACACGGGATGTCCTGGGTGGCGGCGTGGATGATCCATTCCTCATCCTCGATCGCCTCGGCCAGGGGGAGCAGCTCGCCGCCTGCATCGCCGAAAGCCGTGGGATCCACCAGGAAAGTGCCGGACCCGACGCGCCGCAGCTGGATCAGATAGGCACGGCCCGAATAGCGATAACCCTGGGCGCGTTCGGCATCGACGGCCACCGGACCGGAGCCACTGCGCAGCAGGGTCAGGGCCTCGGCGAGAGCATCGGGGGAGGCGACAACATCGTTGATCGGCTCCGCGGGGGCGCTGAGGACCGGAAGATCGTCTGTCTCCTCTGTCTCAGTCCCCACGAGCGGCACCCTATCGTGCCTTGTCAGCGATGGCGGCGCGCGGAAGGGATCATGACCACACCCTCGGGCAGCGGAGGCAGTCCGGCGAGCGTGCACAACAGCCGATCCCACGCGGACAGGTGGGCGCCGAGTCCGGCTCCACAGTCGAGCATCGGCGTCCAGGACGCGCGGATCTCGAGTTCGGCGCGAGCCGGGTCATCGGCCATGGACCCGAAGGACTGGCTGGCGACCGAGGTCACCGTGCCGCTCGGAGCGACATAGTCGGCGCCGTGCTGGTCGAGGGCGTCGGTGAGCCAGCTCCAGCCGACCTCGGCGAGCAGGGGATCGGTCACCATCTCGCGCTCGACATCGGCGCGGGCATAGGACACCAGCCGGAACGTGCCCTCCCAGGAGTCATTTCCCATCGGATCGTGCAGGAGCACCAGCCGGCCATTGCCCAGTTCGTCGCCATCACTGATCACGTCAGCGGTGATCGCGGCCGAATGGGGCGCGATGCGTTGCGGAGCTGGGATTTCGTCGATCTCGATCTCCGGGCGCCAGACATGATCGGTCAGCTCCTGCAGCGCCCGGGCGAAGGGCTGGGGGAGCGCGCTGGTTTCCTTGCTGAGACCCACCCCTAAAGCCTAAGCACGCCACAAGCCCAGAAGCGTCAGGCGCGCCGCGAACAGCGCATCCGGGCCCTCGCCGCGGGTCGGACTCCGGGAAGGAGGCTGGGGTGGGCGTGGCACGATGGCGCGGTGACCGATGCACCGCTGCTGGCCGCTGCCCGCCGAAACAATCCCGACGACGCTGTCCCGGTGTGGTTCATGCGTCAGGCGGGGCGTTCGCTGCCCGAATATCGCGAGGTGCGTGAAGGCATCGCGATGTTGGATGCCTGTGCGATGCCCGATCTGGTGCGTGAGATCACGATGCAGCCGGTGCGTCGCCATGGGGTCGACGCGGCCATCTTCTATTCCGACATCGTGGTTCCGATCAAGGCGATCGGTCTCGACCTCGAGATCACGCCGGGCATCGGCCCGGTCATCGCCGAGCCCATCCGGGAGCGTGCTGATCTCGATCGCCTGCCCGAGCTCACGCCCGACATGGTCGGCTATATCTCCGAGGCGGTCGGCCTGATCGTGGCCGAGCTCGGTGGGGCCGACTCGAAGGTGCCGCTCATCGGTTTCGCCGGTGCGCCGTTCACGCTGGCGAGCTATCTCATCGAGGGCGGGCCGAGCAAGGACTATGCGCGGACCAAGGCGCTGATGCTCGGCGATCCGGACCTGTGGCATGACCTGTGTGCGCGGCTCGCCCAGATCTCGCGGGTGTTCCTGGAAGTCCAGGTGGCCGCCGGGGCGCGGGCCGTGCAGCTCTTCGATTCCTGGGCCGGGAGCCTGCCCGCGCGGGACTACGAGCGTTATGTCATGCCGCACTCGACCGAGGTCCTGGCGGCTCTCGGGGCCACGGGCGTGCCGCGGATCCACTTCGGGGTCGGCACCGGCGAGTTGCTGCCCCTGATGGGCGCGGCCGGCGCCGATGTGGTCGGTGTCGACTGGCGCATCCCCCTCGACGAGGCGGCCCGGCGCGTGGGGCCGGCGTACGCCCTGCAGGGCAACCTCGATCCCGCGCTGCTGGGGGCACCGTGGGAGGTGCTGGCGGAGCGGGTACGCGAGGTCATCCGGGCGGGTGCCGTGGCCGATGGGCATATCTTCAATCTGGGGCATGGCGTACCCCCGAAGGCCGACCCCGGGACCCTGTCCCGGGTCGTCGAACTGATCCACACCGAAGGACCCGAACTCAGGCGAGCGGCCCGCGCGGCTGCCGGAAAGAAGGACGACCAGTGATCAAGGCTCGCGATATCAACGAGATGCAGCGCTACACGATGTGGTCGGTCTTCCGCCGCACCGAGATCGCGCATCCCGACACCGCAGCATCGACCCTGGCCGTCATCGAGGAGGCCACCAAGGGCCAGGACCTCAAGATCCGGGGGTGGTATGACGTGGCCGGCCTCCGCGCCGACGCCGACCTCATGGTGTGGTGGCATGCGCCGGAATACGAGACGCTGCAGGCGGCGTACCAGGCCCTGCGCGCCAGCCGCCTCGGCCGCTCGCTCGAACCCGTCTGGTCGCAGCTCGCGATCCATCGCCCGGCCGAGTTCAACAAGTCCCACGTCCCGGCGTTCATGGCCGACGAGGACGCGAAGGACAACATCTGCGTCTATCCGTTCGTGCGGTCCTATGAGTGGTATCTGCTGCCCGACGAGGAGCGCCGCCAGCTGCTCCGCGAGCACGGTCAGATGGGGCGCGAATATCCCGATGTCCGCGCCAACACCATGCAGTCGTTCGCGCTCGGTGACTATGAGTGGATCCTGGCCTTCGAGGCCGACGATCTCGGTCGCATCGTCGACCTGATGCGGATCCTCCGCGCCTCCGGTGCCCGTCGCCACGTGCGCGAGGAAGTGCCCTTCTTCACGGGGCGTCGCCGCGAGCTCGAGGAGCTGATCGTCAGCTGGCAGCCCGTGGGGATGTATCCCCGCGGCTGAGTTCGAGGTGGGCCGGTGCGAAGATGGGCCCATGCGAGCTGTGCAGATCGACCGCTTCGGCGGTCCGGAGGTCATGACTGTCAACGCCGACGCGCCCGTGCCCGAGCCGGAGGCCGGCGAGGTGCTCATTCGAGTCCTGGCCGCGGGGACCAACCCGCTGGACTACAAGATCCGCGATGGATCGTCAGGTGTGGCCAAGAAGCTGACGCCGGAGGACTTCCCGGTGACGCTGGGGCGCGAGGCCTGCGGGATCGTCGAGGCTCTCGGCCCGGGAGTGACCGAGTTCGAGGTCGGCGAGACGGTCTTCGGCATGCCGGCGCTGACGCATCGCTCGGGCTGCTATGCGGAATATGCCGCGCTGCCCGTGGATTGCCTCGCCCGCGTGCCCGAGGGTGGTGATCCGATCGTCTTCGGGGGCACCGGCCTCGTGCTCAGCACCGCCATCACCGCAGCCATCGATCAGGGCAAGGTGCAGGCCGGCGAGAAGGTGCTCGTGCACGGTGGCACCGGTGGTGTGGGCCAGCTCGTCATCCAGCTCTGCAAGCGGGTCGGTGCGGAGGTCTGGGCTGTCGCCTCGACGCGCAACCAGGATCGTCTGGCCGAGCTCGGCGCGCATCCGATCGACTATCGCACCCAGGACTTCACCGAGGTCAGCCCGAAGATGGATCTCATCATCGACGGGAACTATTTCGGGACCTTCGAGCCCAGCCTCGATCACCTGGTGCCGGGTGGGCGCATCGTGGTGCTGCCGTCGCTGGCCGACCTGACGCCGGCCAAGGAGCGCGGCATCGAGGCGCACATTCCGGTGTTTCCGCCGATGCCGCGTCGCTTGGAGGAGTACGCCCCAGCCATCGTGTCGGGGGACATCCAGGTCGAGATCGCCCAAGTTCTGCCCTTCGAGGAGGCCGCAGAGGCGCATCGCGTACTCGAGACCGGCCACTCGCGCGGCAAGATCATCCTGGTTCCTTAGCGGCGCGATTCGGGTTGAAGGATTTTAGCTGCCAGGGCGCCAAAATCCTTCAACCGAATTCCTGGCGGCTCAGCTCTGTTCGGGCTCCAGAACCATGCAGATGGAGTTGATGCAATAGCGCAGGTCGGTGGGGGTGCCATAGCCCTCACCGGAGAACACGTGTCCCAGATGGGAGTCACAGGTGGCGCAGCGGACCTCGGTGCGGGCATATCCGAGCAGGTGGTCCGTGTGATAGGTCACGGTGTCGGCGTCCTTCGGCGCGAAGAACGACGGCCAGCCACAGTGGGAGTCGAACTTGGTCTCGCTGCGGAAGAGTTCGGCATCGCACGCCTTGCAGCGATAGACGCCGACGGTCTTGGTGTCGGTGTATTCCCCGACATGCGGCGGTTCGGTCGCGGCCCGGCGCAGCACCTGGAATTCGAAGTCGGTGAGCTGCTGACGCCACTCGGCTTCGGTCTTGATCACGGTGGGCTGGAGTGCGGTGGGTTCGGCCATGGGATCCAGCCTATGCGTCGAGCCGAATGACGACATCGGCCCGGTCCGCGCTCGGCGCGATGAGGCGGGCATTCGGCTCGTCCACGGTCCGGACCCAGTCCGCAGCGGCATCGGCGGTGTCGCCGTGGCGTACACGGCGCGCGACGAGCCGGGCCTGTCGGGCCTCCGCCCCGAGATCCAGGAACCACGCCTCGTCCAGACGTGACCGGATGTCGGCCCAACCGGGGGTGTCGAGGAGCAGATAGTTGCCCTCCGTGATGACCAGCCGCACGTCCGGGCCCACGGGGATCGCCCCCGCCACCGCGGTCTCGGTTTCGCGGTCGAAGCGCGGGGCATATACGACCTCCGGCCCGCCCTCGCGCAGCCGGTCGAGCAGCGCGCGGTAGCCCGCGATGTCGAACGTGTCCGGCGCGCCCTTCCGGTCGCGCCGGCTGAGGCGTACCAACTCCTCGTTGGCCAGATGGAACCCGTCCATGGGCACGACCACCGCGCCGCGGCCCATGGACTCGGCCAGCCCGCGGGCGATCGTCGACTTCGCCGAACCCGGCGGCCCCGCGATGCCCAGGATCTGCCGCCCACCTTTCGCCATGAGCGCTTGTAGTCGTTCGATCAGGATGTTCATCTCCACGGCCACGGAGGCTACCGCGTACGCTGACGCGCATGGCGACCAAGGCAGTGGAGCTGCAGGTGGGGGAGCGCGCGGTGCGCGTGTCGAGCCCGGACAAGCTCTATTTCCCCGAGCTGGGGCTGACGAAGCTCGATGTCATCAACTATTACCTGGCCGTCGGTGACGGCATGCTCGCTGCTCTGCGCGACCGACCGACGACGATGGAGCGCTGGCCCGGGGGCGTACGCGAGGGCATGCGCCTCGTCACGCGCATGGGCGACGGTGGTGATGCGTTCTATCAGAAGCGTGTGCCGAAGGGTGCCCCCGACTGGGTCGCCACCGCCACGATCACCTTCCCCTCGGGCCGGACCGCGGACGAGGTCTGCCCGACCGAGTTGGCCACGATCGCTTGGATGGGCAACCTCGGGACGCTGCGGTTCCACCCGTGGCCCGTGCGAATGGCCGATACCGAGAGCGTCGACGAGCTCCGCATCGACCTCGACCCCCAGCCTGGCACCGACTTCGCAGACGCGGCGACCGCCGCGCTCGAACTCCGGAGCGTCCTCGCCGATGCCGGCCTCGACGGCTGGCCCAAGACGTCAGGCGGGCGCGGCGTGCATGTCTTCGTGCCTGTGCAGGGTTGCGACTTCATCGACGCCCGCCATGCGGTGATCGCGATCGGCCGAGAGCTGGCCCGTCGCATCCCCGAGCGCGTCACCACGAACTGGTGGAAAGAGGAGCGCGGCGAGCGGATCTTCATCGACTTCAACCAGATGGCGCGGGACCGGACCATCGCATCGGCGTACTCCATCCGCCCCGTCCCCGAAGCCCGCGTCTCCGCACCGCTGACCTGGGACGAGCTCCCGAACGTCTGCCCGGACGATTTCACGGTGGTGACGATGCTCGAGAGGTACGCCGACCGCGGCGATGTCTGGGCCCCGATGCATGCCCAGACTCCGGGCACGATCGCCACGGCCCTGGAGTGGTTCAGCCGCGACGCGGAGAACGGCGAGGGCGAGATGCCCTATCCCCCGGAATACCCGAAGATGCCGGGTGAACTGCCGCGCGTACAACCGAGCAAGAAGGTCGACTCCCACTGGGACGCCGAGGGAAACCGCATCGAGGGCTGAGCTCGACCCGTTGCCTTCTGCGTCAGTTCCGCCCACAGTGGGGAACATGACAACGTCGTCACCGGAAGCGGCCGACTCGCCGGAATATCTCCGCGGGTTCGGCAACCATCACGTCACCGAGGCGATCCCCGGTGCATTGCCCCAGGGCCGGAACTCGCCGCAGCGTCCGCCTCTCGGCCTGTATGCCGAGCAGCTGTCGGCCACCGCCTTCACCCAGCCGCGGGCCGCGAACCGGCGCACGTGGGCGTACCGGATTCGGCCCTCGGCCGCCCATCCAGCCTTCGCTCGCATCCCGAACGGGAGCCTGGACACCGGGCCGTTCACCGAAACCGAACCCAATCCCAATCGGCTTCGCTGGGACGCGATGCCGCCCGCAGCCCCCGGCACGGACTTCGCCGGCGGGCTGTTCACCATCGGTGGGCACGGTTCGCCGCTGGCCGGGATCGGCATGGCGATCCATACCTATGCGGCCGACACGTCGATGACCGACGTCTTCGTCAACGCCGATGGTGAGTTGTTGATCGTGCCGGAGCTGGGCACCCTGCGGGTCCTCACCGAGCTCGGCCGGCTCGACGTCCCGCCGGGGCATATCTGTCTGATCCCGAAGGGCCTGCGTTTCCGGGTCGAGATCGACGGGCCGGTTCGGGGTTATGTGTGCGAGAACTATGGTGCGGCGTTGACGTTGCCCGAGCGGGGGCCCATCGGAGCGAATGGTCTCGCCGCGGAGCGGGACTTCCGCGCGCCGGTCGCGTGGTTCGAGGACCGCGAAGATTCGGTGCGGGTGGTGCAGAAGTTCGGCGGCAATCTCTGGGCCGCAGACTATGACCACTCACCGCTGGATGTCGTCGCCTGGCACGGCAACCATGCGCCCTATGTCTATGATCTCGCCGACTTCCAGGTGCTCGGATCGATCAGTTTCGATCATCCGGATCCGTCGCTGTTCACGGTGCTGACGTCGCAGACGGGTACGCCCGGCTTGGCGAATGTGGACTTCGTAGTATTCGCGGCGCGGTGGCTGGTGGGGGAGGACACGTTCCGGCCGCCGTGGTTCCACCGCAACGTGATGGCCGAATACATGGGCCTGATCCGTGGGGTCTATGACGCCAAGGCCGAGGGGTTCACCCCCGGTGGTGCGAGCCTGCACAACACGTGGGCGAGCCACGGCCCCGATGCTGCGACCCATCGGGCGGCGAGCACGGCCGACCTCGTTCCGCAGAAGCTCGACGACACCCTGGCATTCATGTTCGAGACCAACCTGCCGATCGTGCTGACGGCCCAGGCATGGGCAGCCGAGCACCGGCAGCGTGACTATGACGCCGTCTGGTCGGGACTCGGGAGGGAGTTCAGGGCCTGACCGATCCCAGCGCCTGATCGAGATCGGTGATCAGTCGCCGACGTCCTCGAGCCCGATCGAGAGACGGACGACTCCGTCGGTGATGCCCGCCGCCGCCCGGCCCTCGGGACCGAGGCGACGGTGGGTGGTCGTCGCCGGATGGGTCACGAGGGACTTGGCGTCGCCGAGGTTGTTGGAGATGTCGAAGATCTCCAGTGCATCCATGACCGCGAACGCGGCCGGCTTGCCGCCCGGCACCTCGAACGTCACCACCGTGCCGGCCCCGGTCATCTGGCGCCGGGCGAGGTCGTGTTGGGGATGGGCTTCGAGGAACGGATGCCAGACCCGGGACACGCCCGGGTGGCCGTTGAGGAATCCGGCGATCTCGAGAGTGCTCGCGGCCATGTGTTCGACGCGGAGCTGCAGCGTTTCGAGACCCTTCACCAGCACCCACGCATTGAACGGCGACAGGGACATGCCGAGGTTGCGCACCAGCTGTTCGACCGGCCCCCCGATGAACTCCCGGCTCCCCAGGACGGCACCGCCCAGCACCCGGCCCTGCCCGTCGAAGTGCTTGGTGGCCGAATAGACCACGATGTCGGCGCCCAGTTCGAGCGGCCGCGAGAAGACCGGCGTACCGAACACGTTGTCCACCACCACCTGTGCACCAGCGGCGTGGGCGAGCTCGCTGACGGCAGCGATATCGACCAGCTCGAGCATGGGGTTGCTCGGGGTCTCGAAGAAGACAGCCGTCGCGGGCTCGGCCAGGGCCGTGCGCCACTGGTCGAGGTCATGCCCGTCGACGAAAGTCGGCTCCACGCCGAAGCGGCGCATGACCTGGTCCACCACGACGAAGCACGAACCGAACAGTGCACGGGACGCGACAATTCGGTCACCCTGGCTGCACAGCGCCGCGAGGGCCACGAAGACGGCGGACATGCCCGTGCTCGTCGCGAAGCAGGCCTCCGCGCCTTCCATGTCGGCAAGACGGTCGGCGAACATCGACACCGTGGGATTGGTGAAGCGCGAATAGACCATGTGGTCGCTCTCGCCGGCGAAGGCAGCCTCAGCCTCGGCGGCATTGGGATAGACATACCCACTGGTCAGATAGAGGGCTTCCGAAGTCTCGTCGAAAGAACTGCGGGCCAGGCCGGCCCGCACGGCCCGCGTCCGGGGGTGCCACTGCGTCATGGCCGAAGGATGGCACACTGATCGGATGGCCAAGAAGGTGAAGCAAGTCTCGGTTTCCGACGAGCTTCGGGTACGCCCCGGAGGTCCCGTTCGCGTTGCCGATCTCGACCCGAACGCGGCGCCCGGGTTCCCCGGCAACGGCAAGAGCGATGCGCCGGAAAGAATGGCGGCGATGTCGGCCGAGCTGTCGGATCTGCAGGAGCGGCTCTATGCCGCGGGACGCGATAACCCGGATGCTCCGAGACTGCTGCTGTTGTTGCAGGGACTCGACACGGCCGGCAAGGGCGGCGTGATCCGGCATGCCGTGGGGCTTGTCGATCCGCAGGGCATCCAGATCAAGGCGTTCAAGGTGCCGACTGAGGAGGAGCGCGCTCATCACTATCTGTGGCGCATCCGCAATGCCCTGCCGACGGCCGGGATGATCGGCATCTTCGACCGGTCGCACTATGAGGATGTCCTCGTCGTTCGGGTCGACGGCTATATCGATGGCACCGAGGTGACCAAGCGCTTCGACGAGATCAACGCCTTCGAGGCCGAGCTGGCGGCGTCGGGCACGACCCTGATCAAGTGCTTCCTCAACGTGTCCCGTGACGAGCAGCAGCAGCGTCTGCTCGATCGGCTCGTCGACCCGGAGAAATACTGGAAATACAACCCGGGGGACGTCGACACTCGCCTCAAGTGGGATGCCTATATGGAGGCCTACGGTGATGTGCTGACGCACACCAACACCGACGTCGCGCCGTGGTATGCGATTCCGGCCGACAAGAAGTGGTATCGCAACTGGGCCGTCGCCCAACTGCTGATCGAACACCTTCGCGCCCTGGATCTCGGTTGGCCCGCCGCAGATTTCGACGTCGAGGCCGAAATCGCGCGGGTCAAGGCGAGCTAGCGCCTGTCACAAGGGGGCATGACCAGGTCTGTCGATTGCCGCGCAGGGATGGTGTCGGCGCACTATGCAACTGCTTCCGGTTCGGAAGCAGTGGCCCGGGTGCCCGCCAGTTCCCCGGGCCACTGC
>CAZEVN010000018.1:2922-49095 GCA_964515145.1 uncultured Enemella sp. | reverse complement strand
GGGTACGCCTGGGCTGCGGGAAGGCAAGCTGAATGGGTCCCCGCCATGATCAAGACACCAGGGCAACCCGACACACCAGGGCAACCCCCGCGTGGGCCCATCACTTTCGCGGCAGACCTAGCGCGACACGCATTCCCGCGCACCACCGAACTGGCCGGCGCGCAGGCCGACGACGGTGAAGCAGATCCGGTCCCAGGTCGGGTCGATGCGAGTGCTGGCCGTGCGTTCGCCCGGGCGATTGGTGCGGTTGATGACTGGCTGTTCGGTCTCGTTCGGAGTAACACCCCAACCCCACGCCTCCGGTTCTTCCGCCGAGGGATCCCACCGTGCCGTTGCCGTATCGCCGTCGATCCTGATCCGCAGGTGTTGGGGTGCGAGGTCGGGGTTGCTGGCGGTCCCGGGGTTGCCGGTCGGGCTGCTTGCGGGGTCGGGGTTGCCGGTGGGTTCCTGCGTCGGGGCGCTCATGGGGGAGGCCTGCGGGCGGCTCTCCCGGTCGCCCAGGACGGCCCAGCCGCTGAGCACCAGCAGGGCCCCGGTCACCGCCCCGACCGTCACGATCGTGCCCCGCCGGAGGTGAGCGCTCCGACCCGGCGGACGCAACCGTCGGCGCCTCCCGGCACCCGGAGGCGGTGCTGTGTCGGGATGGTGCATCTCGTCCTCACCCCGTAGCCGCAGTGCCGTCAGGTCGTCCGGGTTCTGGACCTGCCCCGGTGTTCGGGCTCCACCCCACACATCGGTCGCTCGGCCCGGCGCGGTCGGCGCGCTCCTCGCGGGAGCCGGGGGGAGCGAGGTCCCGGCGTACGCCACCCCGGCCCAGCGCGTGCGCAGTCCGGCGAGGGCGTCGCGAACCGCCGCCGCTGAGGCGTACCGCTGGGTGGGGGTCTTGTGCAGACACCGCATGATGATGGCGGCCAGCTCGGCCGGCACCTCGGGTCGCAACCGACGCGGCTCGCCGACCCGGACGCGTTTGACATAGGCCAGCGCCGAATCCGGTTCGGGCGACTCCGTCGTGAACGGCGGCTGGCCGTCGAGCAGGTGGAACAGGGTCGCGCCGAGAGAAAAGACATCGTCGCTCTCGGCCGGGGTGGCCCCGTCCAGGACCTGCGGCGAGGCGTGTCGATAGGAGAATCGATCCGCGCCCGACGTATGCGCCGAGTCGATCACCCGCGCGATGCCGAAATCGGCGAGGACATAGGAGGTCGGCAGGATGAGGATGTTCTGGGGCTTGACGTCGCGGTGGAGTACGCCGTTGGCGTGCGCGCACGCCAACGCATCGGCGATGACCGTCCCGACGCTGATCACCTCATCCGCGCTCAGCGGCCCGTGGGTCGCCAGCCGTCTGTCGAGCGATCCGAGCTCATAGAAGTCCATGACGATGCAGGGGCGGCCCAGGCTCGACGTGCCGACCTGGAGCACCTTGGCGATGTTGGGATGCTGTCGACCCAGCGACAGCATGAGCTGCACCTCGCGGGTGAACCGGCGCACCGAGGCCTCGTCGTCGACCCGCAACACCTTGATGGCGACCTCGCGATCGAGACCGTCCTGGATGGCGTGATAGACGACGGCATCGCCACCGCGGCCGATTTCGTGCCAGCCCGAATAGCCCTCCAGAGTCTCGGCTCCGCCCTCGTCGGCGACGGCGCGACGCGGCGGGGGATCGGCACCCCAGTCGTGGCTCACACCATCGCTCCCTTCCGGTGGAGAGGTCGGTGGGCCATTCCTACCAAAGGTTTGGCGAGAAGCTGAGTGGCTGTTCCGGCCCCTGGTGGTGGAATCGGTTCGACGTTTCGGACGAAACCACCTAGACTCTCCTGGTGGCTCACCCGCTGGGGTGTGCCTGAACGGCAATAGCTCAACTGGCAGAGCATCGGTCTCCAAAACCGAAGGTTGGGGGTTCAAGTCCCTCTTGCCGTGCGACAGGACCTGACCGCGTTCGTCCGAGAACGTCGGAACGAGAACGAGGCGACGACAAAGGATCCAAACAAGTGGCAGACGACAAGAATCCCGATTCGGCTCGCGAGTCGGAGGAGTCCACCACAGATCCCACTGGCGCCGAGCTGGCGAATCATGACCTGGCCGAAACCCAGGGTGAGGACGTCGAACCGCAGGGTGACTTCGTTGACGAGCCGGATGAGTTGAAGGCTGCCGGTGACATCGTCGATCCGGAGGACACTCCCGATGACGACTATGTCGATGATCCGGAAACGCCCGACATCAATGAGGCCAAGCTCGAACGCGCGACCGATGAGGTAGCCGAGGACGAGACCGCGGCCCCGGGATCGATCGCCCAGCGTCGGCCGCGGCCCAACCGCCCGGTTCGGCGGCGTTCTGCGGCCGACCCGGATCCGGAGCCCGAGCAGCCGGCCGAACTGGCCGAGGCCGATGACCTCGACGAGGATGCCGACGACGCCCGAGTGCGACCCGGTCGGACCCGCACCACCGCGCCGGTCCGCAAGGGCCATGCGACGCGGACCCGCAAGGAAGCCGAAGCAGAATCACGTCGGCATTCTTCGCGCACCACGCCGGTTTCGTTCGTGCAGCAATCGATCGGCGAACTGCGAAAAGTCGTCTGGCCGACCGGCACGCAGGTGCAGCAATACTTCGTGGTGGTGCTGGTCTTCGTCCTGTTCATCATGACCCTGGTCACCCTGTTGGACCTCGGCTTCGGCTGGGTCATCCTGAAGATGTTCGGCTGACGAACTCAGCCTGGAAGGCAACTGAATGAGCGACTACGACGACAAGACGCCCACCGAGGAGCAGGGTGAGGCCGCTGACGAGGTCAGCGTCGAAAGCCTGCTCGCCCAGCTCGAGGTGCAGAACTCCGACGACGACATCGAGATCGACCTCGGCTCCGACGAGCCGCCGGCCGAGGCGGACGATGAGCTGAACCTCGATTTCGGCTCGGATGATGACGAAGCCGAAGAAGAGGACGAGATCGAGCTCGACTTCGGCCCCGATGCCGAGGCCGAGGCCGACGTCTCCCTTGAGGAGGACGAGGCGGACGAGCCGTCCGAGGACGCCGATGAGCTTGCCGAGAAGGCCCTCGAAGAGCTCCGTGCCGAACTGCGCAGCAAGCCGGGGGAGTGGTATGTGGTGCATACCTATTCCGGCATGGAGAAGCGCGTCAAGCAGAACCTCGAGTCGCGCGCCCAGTCGCTCAACATGGAGGGCTACATCTTCGAGGTGCGGGTTCCGACCGAAGATGCGGTCGAGATCCGCAACGGCAACAAGAAGACCGTGACCCGCACCGTGCTGCCCGGTTATGTGCTCGTGTGCATGGAGATGACCGATGAGTCGTGGGCGGCTGTGCGACACACGCCGTCGGTCACCGGCTTCGTCGGCCACGCAACCCAGCCCGTGCCGCTGACCATGGAAGAGGTGGAGAAGATGCTCGCCCCGGCGGTCATCGCCGCCGCCACCGCCAAGGTCGAGGGTGCGCCCAGGCAGGCCCGCAAGAAGAAGATCGAGGTGGCCGACTTCGCCGAGGGCGATTCGGTGCTGATCACCGACGGTCCTTTCGCCGGAGTCCACGCGTCGATCACCGAGATCAATGCCAACAACCAGCGACTCAAGGCCCTGGTCGACTTCATGGGCCGCGAAACTCCGGTGGATCTCACGTTCGCCCAGGTCGAGAAGGTCTGACGCACGCCTCACAATCCCGGTGAGCCGGGTCGGAAGGACCAATTGTCTTTCCGGCCCGGCTCGGGCGTTCCGGGTGGTACGCCGGTCGGTGCGGTCACTCCAATTTGGTGAATCGCCCGTCGGCGGGTGAAAATAACATCTTGGGCTCAGCCAGCCCGGGCGCACGCATGCGTACGCCCAGATCAAATCAACCCAACAGAGGACCCGAACATGCCTCCCAAGAAGAAAGTAGCGGCGCTCGTCAAGGTCGCCCTGAACGCCGGCTCCGCCACTCCGGCACCGCCGGTCGGCACGGCCCTCGGCCCGCACGGCGTCAACATCATGGACTTCTGCAAGCAGTACAACGCTGCGACCGAAGCCATGCGTGGCAACGTGATCCCGGTCGAGATCACCATCTATGAAGACCGCACGTTCAGCTTCATCACCAAGACTCCGCCCGCGGCGGAGCTCATCAAGAAGGCCGCCGGCATCAAGTCCGGTTCGGCTGCTCCCCACAAGGACAAGGTCGGCAAGCTGACCCGCGACCAGGTCAAGGAAATCGCCGAGACCAAGATGCCCGACCTCAACGCCAACGACGTCGAGGCCGCCATGAAGATCGTCGCCGGCACCGCCCGGTCGATGGGCGTCACCGTCGAGGCCTGAGGCCACCACCCCACCGTGGGAGGGGAGCGCTCCCCGCACCACGACTGACCAACACTCATACAGGAGTCAGACATGCAGCGCAGCAAGACCTATCGCGCCGCGGCCGAGAAGCAGACCGCGGACAAGCTCTATTCGCCCTCGGAGGCCCTCGGCCTCATCAAGGAGACCACCTCGGCCAAGTTCGACGAGACCGTCGATGTGGCCATGCGTCTCGGCGTGGATCCCCGCAAGGCGGATCAGATGGTGCGCGGCACCGTCAACCTTCCCAACGGCACTGGCAAGACCGCTCGGGTCCTCGTCTTCGCCACCGGTGAGAAGGCCGAGGCCGCTCTGGCCGCCGGCGCCGACGAGGTCGGGTCCGACGACCTCATCGCGAAGATCCAGGGTGGCTACCTGGACTTCGATGCCGTCGTCGCCACCCCCGATCTCATGGGCAAGGTCGGCCGCCTCGGTCGCGTGCTCGGCCCGCGTGGCCTGATGCCGAACCCCAAGACCGGCACCGTCACCCCCGATGTGGCCAAGGCCGTCAACGACATCAAGGGCGGCAAGATCGAGTTCCGCGTCGATCGTCACGCCAACCTGCACTTCATCATCGGCAAGGCGTCGTTCAGCAACGAGCAGCTGCAGCAGAACTACTTCGCCGCTCTCGACGAGGTGCTGCGTCTCAAGCCGTCCAGCTCGAAGGGCCGCTATCTCAAGAAGATCACCTTCTCCTCGACCATGGGCCCCGGCGTAGCCGTGGACCCCGCCAAGGTGAAGGCCGACACCGCGGAGTGATCTCCCGCTGAACCTCGAACGAGGCCCGGTTGCCAGGTGGCGACCGGGCCTTTTTCGTTTGTACGCAGGGTCCGCGCTGCGCTGGGCGTCGACGACGGGGCCCATTCAGCTTGCCCTCGCCGACTCCGCCCCCGGTGCACGGGGGGCTGTAGACGCGAGGCCAAGCTGATTGGGGTGGGGCGCAAGCTCAAGCGGGTAGCGGGAGCTGAAGAGCGAAACGGAAGCTCACGGTCATCACCACTGGCCTGAACCACGGACTCAGGCAAGTCGGGCACGCAAGGGGTGAGCACACTGCCGGGAGGCAAGTCCCGGCCTGGGCGCTCCCACCCCCGAGCCGGATGCAGCTCCCCGACCTGTCTGCGGCTCGGGGACCTGCGGTCAGCTCGAGGAGTGCCAGTATGGCCAGCCGGAAGCCGCGAATTCGCCCTTTCAGAGGATCCCTTTTGTGGTCGGCGCACAAAATTCCGGCTCCGGAACAGTGGCTCAGCCTAGGGTCCGGCGCTCTCGTCTCGCCCACTGAAACAGACCCGCGGTCAGAACTGGGTGACGTGGCTCACAGGTGGCCTTTCCGCGGTTTCTCGCGGTTTTTCGCCGATTTGTTGTGCGCGGGATTCTCGCGTACGCTTCTCGCAGCCAAAGACCGCTGGCCGATCGGCATGCCGATCCTAAAGCCTCACTCCGGTGGGAGCCCGCGCAGGTGATGTGAGATGAAGTGTGTCCCTCTTGTGGGATATGCCGAGCCCCGCCGCCCTGCGCGCCGGGGCTTTTTTGTTCCCGCGGTCCAGGCATGCCATCACGTTCGATGGCGACCAGAGAAGTGGGAAGGAGCACCATGGCAAGGCCGGACAAGGCAGCTGCGGTGGCCGAGTTGGCGGACAAGTTCACCAACTCGCAGGCCGCTGTGCTGACCGAGTATCGCGGACTTTCCGTGTCGTCCATCAAGGAGCTGCGCCGCAGCCTCGGGGATGACGCCACGTATGCCGTGACGAAGAACACTCTGACCCAGATCGCGGCCAAGGACGCCGGCATCGAGGGCCTCGATGCCCAGCTGACCGGTCCCACGGCGATCGCTTTCATCACGGGCGATATCGCCGCGGTGGCGAAGGGTCTGAAGAACTTCAGCAAGGACAATCCGCTTCTGGTCATCAAGGGCGGCGTCATGGAGGGCAAGATCCTCGACGCCGACGAGGTCAAGAAACTCGCCGACCTCGAATCCCGTGAGGTGCTGCTCGCCAAGCTGGCCGGCGGCATGAAGGCCAACCTCTCCAAGGCTGCCTTCGTCCTCGCGGCGCCGGCAGGCAAGCTCGCCCGGGTCCTGGGCGCGCTGGAGCAGGCTGCGCAGGAAGATCCCAGCAAGATCGGCGGCGCCGGTGTTGCAGACCAGAAGCCCGAGGATGCGTCGGCCCAGGCCGACTCGTCGAACCAGGCGTCGGCTGACGCCGACACCACCGAGGCAGCGCCCGCTGCAGCGGACACCGAAGAATCCGCAGCCGACGCTGCCGAATGATTCCTGCAGCGACGCTGCCGGAACTCAGAATTGAGAAAGGACGCCCATCATGGCGAAGCTCAGCAACGACGAGCTCCTTGATGCTTTCAAGGAAATGACCCTCATCGAGCTCTCCGAGTTCGTGAAGCTGTTCGAGGAGACCTTCGACGTCACCGCCGCCGCTCCGGTGGCCGTGGCTGCCGCTGCTCCCGCCGGCGGTGGCGGCGACGCCGCCGAGGCCGCTGAGGAGAAGGACGCGTTCGACGTCATCCTCGAGGGTGCCGGCGACAAGAAGATCCAGGTCATCAAGGAGGTGCGCGCCCTCACCTCGCTCGGTCTGAAGGAGGCCAAGGAGCTGGTCGAGGCCGCTCCCAAGGCTGTCCTCGAGAACGTCAAGAAGGACGAGGCCGAGGCCGCCAAGGAGAAGCTCGAGGCTGCCGGCGCGTCCGTCAGCGTCAAGTGACGCTCCTGATCCGCTGAGGATCCGAAGACGGATTCTGTCCGCCTTCTGACATCGGCCGGACCCCTTGTGGGGTCCGGCCGATGCTTTTTTTCCTGCCAATTGCGTCCCGCCACCAGAAGTGTGGCCACCCTTGGTCAGTCCTAGGGTGATGCCCGGTGCAGCCAGGGTGGGTACACGGCAAAGTGTGGGCGTATATCCGGGCGCAATCCGGCGCGCCGGACTAGTGACAGAGTCGCCACTGGAGGGCTACATGACTGCGCACTTCGATCTGGACAACGCCATCATCGAGGATCACGAGAACGGTATTTACCGCGCTCACCGCTCCATCTTCACCGACGAAGAGCTCTACGAGCTGGAGATGAAGCACATCTTCGAGGGCAACTGGATCTACCTGGCCCACGAGAGCCAGCTCCCCAACCCGGGCGACTACTTCACCACCTGGATGGGTCGTCAGCCGGTTGTGATCACCCGCGGCAAGGACGGCACCCTGCACGCGATGATCAACTCCTGCGCCCACCGTGGCGCCATGCTGTGCCGTCGCAAGACGGACAACCGCATGACCATCACCTGCCCGTTCCACGGCTGGACCTTCCGCAACGACGGCAAGCTCCTCAAGGTCAAGGACCCGGACGGCGCCGGCTATCCCGACAGCTTCAACGTCGATGGCTCGCACGACCTGGTGCACATCGCCAAGTTCGACTCCTACCGCGGCTTCCTCTTCGGCTCGCTGAACGGTGACGTTCTCTCGCTGGAGGAGCACCTCGGTGACGCCACCAAGGTCATCGATCTCCTCGTCGACCAGTCCCCGGAGGGCCTCGAGGTCCTGCGTGGCGCCTCGACCTACACCTATGACGGCAACTGGAAGGTGCAGGCGGAGAACGGTGCCGATGGCTACCACGTGACCGCTACCCACTGGAACTACGCCGCCACCACCGCCCGTCGTGGCGCCGGTGAGTCCAAGAACACCACCAAGACCCTGAACGCCGGTTCCTGGGGCAAGCAAGGTGGTGGCTACTGGTCCTTCCCGCACGGTCACCTGTGCCTGTGGACCTACGCCGCCAACCCGGAGGATCGCCCCCTCTACCCGCAGATCGAGAAGCTGGCCGAGGAGCATGGCAAGGCCAAGGGCGAGTTCATGGTCAAGGGCTCGCGCAACCTCTGCCTCTATCCGAACGTGTATCTGATGGACCAGTTCTCCACCCAGATCCGTCACTTCCGTCCGATCTCGCAGGATCAGACCGAGGTCACCATCTATTGCATCGCGCCGAAGGGCGAGTCCGACGAGGCCCGCGCCGGCCGCATTCGTCAGTATGAGGACTTCTTCAACGCCTCCGGCATGGCCACCCCGGACGACCTGGAAGAGTTCCGCTCCTGCCAGTTCACGTTCAAGGCCACCGCTGCCCCGTGGAACGACATGTCCCGCGGCGCCACCCAGTGGATCGACGGCCCGGACCAGCTGGCCCAGGACCTCGGCATGGACGATGTCATCTCCTCCGGCGCCACCAACGAGGACGAAGGCCTCTATCCGGTGCAGCACGCCTACTGGCTGCAGGTGATGAAGGCCGCCAAGGCCGGCAAGAACCCGGCGACGTCGGTGCGTGGCGCCGAGCACGTCAACCCGGCCGACATTTCCTGACCACGGTCCATCACAACGACGTTTAGGACTCACACAGACATGACCAACACCGCTGTTGAAGTGAACATCGACCAGACCACCATCGAGCAGTTCCTCTATCGCGAGGCTCGCTATCTCGACGACCGCGAGTTCGAGAAGTGGCTCGACCTCTATGCGGACGACGTTGTCTTCTGGATGCCCACCTGGGCCGACGACGACAAGCTGACGAGCGATCCGAACCGTGAGGTCTCGCTGCTGTACTACCCGAACAAGGGCGGCCTGGAAGACCGTGTCTTCCGCATCCGCACCGAGCGCTCGTCCGCGACCTCCATCCCGGAGCCGCGCACCAGCCACAACATCAGCAACGTCGAGATCATCGCTCGTCGTGGCAACCTGATCGATATTCGGTTCAACTGGCACACGATGTACTTCCGGTACAACAACGTTGACCCGTACTACGGCACCTCCTTCTACACCATCGATTTCGGTGGGGAGTCGCCGGTGATCCGTCGCAAGACCGTGGTGCTGAAGAACGACTACATTCACCACGTCGTGGACATCTACCACATCTGATCCACCGGACAGCTCACCCAGAGGAGAGAGGTCCAATGGCGGACTACAAAGTGGCACTGTCCTTCGAGGACGGTGTGACGCGGTTCATCAAGGTCAAGGACAGTCAGACCATTGCGAACGCGTCCTATCAGCAGAAGATCAACATTCCGGTCGACTGCAACGACGGCGCCTGCGGCACGTGCAAGTGCTTCAACGAGTCGGGCGAGTTCGACATGCCCGAAAGCAGCTATGTCGAAGACGCACTGAGCCCGGCTGAGCGTGATGAGGGTTACCTCCTCACCTGCCAGGCGCGGCCGCGTTCTGACATGGTGATTCAGGTCCCGACCTCGTCGAGCGTCGCCAAGACCACGTCGGCGAACTTCACCGCGACGATCACCGAAATTCACCGGTTCCCCGGTGACCTGGTGGTGCGGATGAAGTGCAAGATCCCCAACCGGGACGATCTGGCCTTCCTGCCGGGACAGTATGTGAACATCACGGTTCCCGGTTCCGAGGACACCCGTTCCTACTCGTTCTCGAGTGGCCCGGACGACGAGGAGCTGGAGTTCCAGATCAAGATCGTCCCGGGTGGTCTGATGTCGGGCTGGCTCGACAAGACGGCCAAGGTCGGCGACACCTTCCAGTTCAACGGCCCGCACGGCTCGTTCTTCCTTCGTGAAGCACAGCGTCCGAGCCTGCTCGTCGCAGGCGGCACCGGCCTGGCCCCGATCATGTCGATGCTTCGTCATGTGAAGGCCACCGGCAGCGCCCGCACCTTCCACCTTGTCTATGGTGCCAACACCGACTACGACATCGTGGAGACCGAGCTGCTGGACCAGTGGGCCAAGGAGTTGCCGAACTTCTCCTGGGACTACTGCGTCGCCGATCCCAACGCGAAGGCCAAGAACAAGGGCTTCGTCATGGGAATCATCGAGCCGGAGCACCTGCACTCGGGTGATGCCTCCATCTATCTCTGCGGTCCGCCGCCGATGGTCGAGGCTGTCCGTGAGCATGTGAAGGGCATTGGCGTCGAGCCGAACGGCTTCTTCTATGAGAAGTTCACCTCGGCCACTCCGTCGAAGACCGCTGCCGGCATCGCCGAGACCGGAGACACCGCGGTTCCCGCGCTCGCTCCGGAGGAGACGGTCCGCAAGGTTGCTGCCCGGGTTGCCAAGCAGGGTGCCAAGCGCGATCTCATCACGATTGGCGACGAAGGCCGCGGCATCATGGGCCAGTCGCTGTTCGGCGCTGAGGATCTCGCTCCTGCTCCCGCCGGTTCCGGCGGTGGACAGGATGCCCCCGAGGTCGTGCGCTCGATCATGGGCCAGCTGCTGCTGGTCGCCGAGGGCGAGGCCACCGGCTCGGACGTTGCCGACGCGGTGATCGCGCCGGCGCAGGCCTCCAGGACCCTCATGGGCCAGGAGATCTTCGCGTCCGACGATCTTGAGTCCCTCGCGGGCTCCGAGATCAGTGGTATCGCGGCGACGTTCCTCGACGAGCCGGACAGCGATTACGAGATCGGTGAGGATCACCCCTCCATCCAGAAGTCGGACTCGATCTTCGAGGCCCGCGAGGCTCTGGAACTGGGTGCTCTCGAACTGGTTCTCGGCCGTCTCAACTCCCAGCAGATTGCGGCCTACCGCATGCTGGCCGAGGCGACCGTGCCTTATGTCAAGGGCGACCAGTTCACCGACCCGCTCGGCTTCACCGAGACCAACGCGACGTTCCATGACTACCTGTTCCAGATGACCAACAACGACCACCTGCTGCAGGCGTATCAGCGGCTCGGGGTCAAGGGCGCGATGGAGGACACCCTCAAGAACGCCCACTGGTGCCACCCGCTCATCGCGAAGGACCATCTCGACATGGTCGACGCGATCGAGGCCGGCGACCGCCAGCGCGCTCGCGAGTTGTTCATCGCGCATGCCGACCGGTCCAAGCAGACCATGCGTCGGGCCATGCGGGACTCTGCTGCCACCCCGATGGTGGCCCCGGGCCGGTTCGCCGGCAAGGTGGTCCTCATCACGGGTGCGGCCCAGGGAATCGGCGAGGCGGTTGCCAAGCGCATCCACGCCGAGGGTGGCAAGCTGCTGCTTGCCGATCGCTCGGAACTCGTCGAAGGTGTCGCGTCGAAGCTGGGTGAGTCCGGCGCTCCGGCCGAGGCCACCCTGGTCGACATGGAAACCTTTGCCGGTGCCCAGCAGGTTGTCGATGAGACCCTGCGCAAGTATGGGCGGATCGACGTGGCGATTCACGTCGTCGGTGGGACGATCTGGCGCAAGCCGTTCGACCAGTACACCGAGGATGAGATCGTCAAGGAGATCAACCGGTCGCTGTATCCGACCATGTGGGCCTGCCGTGCGGTGCTGCCGCACCTGTACGAGCAGGGCAAGGGCACGATCGTGAATGTGTCCTCGGTGGCGACCAACGGTCTCAACCGTCTTCCCTATGCAGCGGCGAAGGGCGGCGTGAATGCGCTGACCAAGTCGCTCGCGTGGGAAGCGGCAGAGCACGGCGTTCGCGTGGTGGCCACGGCCCCCGGCGGCACCGACGCCCCCGCGCGTCGGATCCCCCGGGGTGGCGAGCCCACCAACGCTCAGGAAGAGGCTTGGCATCAGGTGACGGTCGACCAGACGATCGACTCCTCGCTGCTGAAGCGTTACGGCTCGCTCGATGAGCAGGCCGCAGCGATCTGCTTCCTGGCGTCCGACGAGGCCTCCTACATCACCGGCACCATCCTGCCGGTGGCTGGCGGAGACCAAGGCTAACCAGAACCCGCACCTCCAGTGGGGTACCGCCCTGCCGCCCATCGGGCGGCAGGGCGTATCCTCGCCTGGATGGATCTTCAGCTGGACCGTGCGGGGGAAACTGCCCCGTCAGACGGCGCGTCCCGGTCGGTGCCCCAACTCATTGAGTCGGCGCTGGCGGGCCGCGCCACTATGTTGTTGCTCGTGGGTCGCAACGGCGACGATGTCCACTCGGTCATCGATTCGCTGGTGCGGCCCACTGCTGTTGCCAGGGGTGTGCGCGACCTGGTCGAGGTGACAGGTCTCGCCTGGGAAGCCGGTCTGGAGTTCGGCGTCATGGATCGTCTCGGACTCGACCGAGCCGATCCCACGAAGTCCCTGAGCCGGGCAGCCGCGAACGGTCCGGTCGTCTTCGTGGTGGCCGAGGCCCAGGATGCCGACGCACGGTCCCTTCGCGCGCTGTCCTCGGCGATCCACCGGCTGCACGACGTCCCGGTCCTGATTGTTGTTGCCGGCACGGTGGCCGACCCGACGCAGGAGGACGACAGCCTGTTGTCGGAACTGCGGCGGGCCCACCGACGCACCACCTGTGTCATCGAGGCCTTGGATGCCAACGGAGTGCGTGAAATCGCATCCAATCTCGGCGTCACCCTCGACGAGGGAGTGGCCAGACGTCTGTGTCGCCACACCGATGGCTCGCCTGCCGCCCTGAGCGAGTTGTTGACTCACTTCGATCCGGCCGCCTGGAAGGCCCCGGACACCCAGATCCCACCCACCCACTCCGCGCTGACCCGCACCAAGGCGGAGCTGGCCGCAGCCGGGCCGGGAGTGACGGCGCTCGTGGAGGCGTGTGCCGCGATCGGGCGCTGGGTCAGCATCGAGGAAGCTGGTGCGATCGCCGAGCTCGCCGACCCGCTCCCCGTGCTGGACGAGGCGTTGACGCGCGGACTGCTCCGCGTCCGCCGGGCCAGCCTGCGCCTGCTCGTCGGCTTCCCCAACCGCATGGCCCGGGCGGCGGCGTACGAATCAATGGGCGTGGCCCGTCAGCGCGCACTTCATCGCCGCGCCGCCGAGACGATGACCGACAAGGGACTGGCCCTGAGGCAGGAAGCCCTCGCTGCCGGCGGCCCCAACACCGAGGTGGCGGCCCGTCTGGACGCGTACGCGGAGAAGTGCGCGGCCGAGGGCGTCTGGGACACCGCGGGTGAGGCGTGGCTGGCGGCCAGCCGCCTGTCCACCGATCAGGCCGACCAGGACCGCAGGCTGATCTCCTGCGTCGATGCCAAGGTCAGCGCCGGCAACCTCTATGACGCGCTGGCCCTGATCCCCGAACTCGAGCGCACGATGGTGTCGGCCCAGCGCGACGGCGTGCTGGGCTATCACCAGCTGCTGCTGGGCCACCGGGACGAGGCCGACATGCTGCTGCGCCGGGCCTGGCAGGGTGCGCAGGACGAGGGCAATTGCGAGACCGCCGCCGTGGTCGCCCACCGGTTGGCCCTGCACAGTCTGGTCGACTGGGACGCCGCCGGCCTGGTCGAATGGTGCGAGCGGGCCAGCGTCGACGACGCCGATTCGGTGCCCGGCCTGGAGGCCCGCACGATGTATGGACTGGGCCTCGCCGGAATGGGGCGGACGGAGGCAGCGCTCCAGGTGTACGCCGATGTCACCGGCACGATCCGCACCGGGGGCCCAGGGCCAGCGTGCGCTGATGGGCCAGGGTTGGTTGCACCTGGCGCTCGATCGGGTGCCACTGGCCGCCCACGAACTCGAGATGGCGTCGCCGACCTCGACCTGGCGGGGCTCCACCCGCGTATCGCTCTGGGCCAATGCCTGGCTGGCTCACAGCCGGCTCGCCCTCGGCGACCTCCGCGCGGCCCAGTTCGCCGTGGACCGGGCCATCCCGATGCTCGACGAGACCGGCCAGAACGTCATCGTGCCACTCGTCCACTGGGCTGGGGCCCATGTCGCCGCACTTCGGGGGGAGTTCGGCCTCGCCGAGCAGCACGCCGCGGCAGCCGCCTCGGTGCGCACCGACTATCAGGGCATGCAGGTCGCGGCCTCCATGGCGCGCGCAGTGGTCGCCATGGCGCGCAGTGACTATCCGGCCGTGCTGCGGGCGTTCGAGCAGTTGCTGGCCCGGGACCTGCATCCGGGCATCGACGAACCCGGTTTCTGGGCGTGGCAGGACACCTATGCCATCGCCCTCGTCGCGACCGGCGACCACGCTGCGGCCGATGCGTTCCTGCGGCCGCACGAGGAGCTCGCCGAGACCCGCCAGCACCGATCGACGCTGGCCCGGCTGGGCGGCGTACGCGGTCGCCTCCACTTCACCGAAGGGAACACGGCGCGGGGTCGCGAATCCTTCGAGTCCGCGCTGGGCCAGATCAGCGATCTGCCGTTGCCCCTGCTGCGGGCCACCCTCCATTTCCAATATGGCCAGGCGTTGCGCCGGGTCGGCAAGCGGAGGGACGCCGAGGGCGAGCTCTATCGGGCGCGCCGGGGCTTCGCCGCGATGGGGGCGACCGGCGATGTCGATCGATGCGACCGGGAACTCAAGGCCGGCAGCCGCACCCGTGACGCCGACTCGCTCACCGATCTCACGCCCCAGGAGCAGGCAGTGGTCGATCTGGTGGTCCAGGGCATGACCAACCGCGAGGTCGCGGCGACGCTGTTCATCTCGGTGAAGACCGTGCAATATCACCTGACCCGCGTCTATTCGCGCCTGGGCGTACGCTCCCGTGCCGAACTCGCGGCCCTGCGGCTCGGATCCTGATTCGGAGTTCATCCCGTGTTCACGCCGTTGTCGCCGAACGGCCAGCCTGCCTGTTGGACACTCGGGCGTGCAGGTGTGGAACCGATGGTGGCGATGGCTCGGCGGATTGCTGCTCGTCGGTGTCCTCGGCGTCCTGACCACCATGGGCAGTGCCCGGCTGTTGCGCAGGCAGGCTGCCCTGGCCCGCGCGGAGATCTTCGCCCGACCGTTGGGGGAGACCGCCCCGAAAGGCGAAAAGGTCTATCGCGAGCGTTACCCCGATCGGGTTGAGCTGTTGGTGGTGGGCGATTCGATCGCAGCCGGGCTCGGGGCAGAGAGGCGCAAGGAAACCCTGGGTGGCCGGCTCGCCAAGGCACTGGCCAAGAGCACCCATCGATCGGTACACCTCCTGACGATGGCGCAGGTGGGCGCGCGGACGAGCATGGTGCACGATCAGTTGGATGCCCTCCCGGATGGCTACCGGCCCGACCTGGCGATCGTCGTGGTCGGCGGGAACGATGTGACCCACCGGGTGCCGATCGGGCGATCGGTCGCTGACCTGGTGGAGGTGATCGACCGCCTGCACGACCTCGGCGCCGAGGTCATCGTCGGGACCTGCCCCAACCTGGGGGCGATTCGACCGCTGCGTCAGCCATTGCGCAGCATCGCCGGCCGGCGCAGCGGGCTGCTGGCGCGCGCCCAGCGCAGGGCCGCGCTCGCCCGTGGCGCGCGCACCGTGTCGCTCGGCCGGGTCGTCGGGCCGATCTTTCTCGCCGAGCCCGAACTCATGTTCAGTCTCGACCGATTCCATCCGAGCGCGGCCGGCTACCGCCGCACCGCGAAGGCCATGCTGCCTTCCTTGCTCGCTGCCCTCGGCGAACTCGACCAGTTGCCCAAGGGGCACTACGCGCCGCGCCGTTGAGGCAGTGCCCCGGGCCGGTTGCGCGGGCGTACGCGATCCTCAGGCCCACTCGGCGACGCCGCCCGGGATGTCCCCGTGGGGGTCATAGGGCGTACGCGTGAACCGGAACGACGCGATGTCGAGGTGGGAGACGGTGCCGTCGGCGCGGCGGATCACCCGCAGTGGCTCGCCGGCGTAATAGCTGTCGAGCCCGATCCACGCATCCGGTCCGGTGGGCACGAACCGGCTGGCCCGCCCGACCCCCGGTTCGCCGAGCACCAGGTGGGGTCCGACGATGCGGGCGACCATGGTGCTCGGCCCCCAGTGCCAGGGACCGACGAGGTCGAGCTGGTCGGGATCGCCGGCGGCGCTCCAGGGTTGCACCGGAAGTGGTTCGAGTTCGCCGAGCAGGTCGAGGAGCCGGAAGGCGAGTGGGGCCAGGGGACCGGAGGTGGTGTTGGCGAGGAGTACGCAACCATCGCCGTCGGAATCGGTCACCAGCATGGCCACGAAGCCGGGCATCGACCCACCGTGGCCCTGATAGCGCCGCCCGTCGATGTTCCACAACTGGAAGCCCAGGCCATGGGCGGCCGTCCACGGCTGGCCTGGCAGGTCGACCACAACCTGTGGCTCACTCATCTCCGCCAGCGTGTCACGGGCCAGCAACCCTGCCGTCTCGCCGGTGAGGAACGTCGCCCAGCGGCCCAGATCCGGGATCGTGGACCAATATTGCCCGGCCGCCGCCATCGCGCCCGCGTCGTGTTCGGGTTCGGGGTGCAGCAGGTCGGCGTACGGATGCACCGCCAGTCCCGGGGCGTGGTCGCCATTGGGACGCAGGGTCGTGCGCGTCATGCCGAGCGGCTCAAGGAGTTCGGTGGCGATGACTTCGTGCCAGGGCTTGCCGTGACAGTGCGCGAGCAGCGCGCCCAGCGCGGCGTACCCGACATTGGAGTAGTGGTGTCGCCGACCGCCGCGGAAGCGGATATCGATGCCCTCGGCGAGCGCGGCCCAGTCACTGCCCGGCGTGCGTTCCCACCAGGGTCCGGAGGTTTCGGCCTGTACGCCCGCGCCGTGGCAGAGCAACTGGGCGATCGTGGCCCGCCCGATGCGCGTGCCGGGGACATGGTCCTCGAAGCGATCGTCCAGGTCGATCCGCCCGGCATCGCGCAGCTGCATGACGGCGACCGCGACGAGGGTCTTGGTGATCGAGCCGATGCGATATTGCGTCTCGGCCGTCGGGCTCGGACCGTCGACGCGTCCGCTCAGGGTCCCCACACGCTCCGACCAGATCAGCCGGCCGCCTCGGACCAGCCCTGCGCCCACCGACGGCAGGCGCTGGTCACGCTGGACCTCTGCGAGCAGGTGGCGGAGTCGGGCGGCGGTCGAGTCGGAGATCACCGACCCAATTTAGTGCGCGTCCTGGGTGGGCGGGGTCCAGTTCCGACCGCGTTCGATCAGGCTCGCGATCGCGTCCGGTGCGAGGCCGCGGCCGATGGCGAGGCCGGCGAGGAAGGTCGTGACGGGTACGCCCGGGCGGGTCACGTCGTGGGCCACCACCTTGGCCAGGTCGAGGATGTCGCCGACCGGGACATCATCGGTTGGGATGCCGAGCTCGGGAGCGACGGCGGCCAGCCACCGGTGGAGTTCGCTGAGGTCCTGGTTGCGGTCGTGGGGCATGGCGACTCCTTCGGGGATCAGGGCTGGGGGAGAGGGATGCCGGCCGCGGCCGCCGCGGCGGGGTCGTCGATATCGATCAACAGCCCGTCGGGTAGCGCCGGAGACCACGTGCGCAGGTCCGCGACCAGGCGTTTGACCGAGCAGTTCTGCCCACCGCCGACCCGTGTGAGGGCCTCGGTCAGGGCCGTCCGTCGATAGAGCGCGAAAAGCGTCTGCCGGTGGCCGGTCGAATCGGTGGGGGTGATGAGGTCGAGGTGCTCCAGGGGGGTGGCCCCGACCGCGGTGAACAACTCAGCCGCAGCCTCTGCGGCGTACGGATGATCGCAGGCGAGAACGAAAGCCCACTCGGCGGAGCAGCCGACCCGCTCGAGCTCGTCCATCCCCGCGGCGATTCCGGCGACCGGTCCGCCGAACGGTGGATCCTCGCGCACGAGGCTCACGCCGTCGGGCACGGGCAGCTCGGGAAGACCGGCCACGACCCGGTGACACGCATCAGCTGCCGCGAAAAGGCCGTGTTCGAGAAGCGTTCGACCGCCGGCAAGAAGCAACCCTTTCGTAACCCCGTTGAGCCTGCGGGAACGTCCTCCCGCCAATACGATCACAGCACAAGTGAGGTTGGCCACAACCAAACCCTATAAGGGCTTTCGGAGTGGTTAACAAAGTCCCGGAACAATAGGTTTAAACCATGACGGTAGACACTCCGCGCACGCCTTCGGCCGCAGGTCCGGACGGACCCCTGACAGACGCTCTGCTGGGCCTGGGGAAGTTCTTCACCCGGGCCGACACCACCGATGACAATCGGGCGATCTTCCGCAAGGGCGGTCGCGAGGGCGATGTGTTCTATCGCGATCGGTGGAGCCACGACAAGGTGGTCCGCTCCACCCACGGCGTGAACTGCACGGGCTCCTGCTCGTGGAAGGTTTATGTCCGCGACGGCATCATCACCTGGGAGGCGCAGCAGACGGACTATCCGTCGACCGGTGCCGACCGGCCCGAATATGAGCCCCGCGGTTGCCCGCGCGGCGCGGCGTTCTCCTGGTACACCTACAGCCCGACCCGGGTGAAATATCCGTACGGCCGCGGCGTACTCGTCGATATGTATCGCGAGGCCCGCAAGCAGTACGCCGACCCCGTCGAAGCCTGGCAGTCGATCGTCAACGATCCCGAGAAGCGCCGCAAATATCAGCAGGCGCGCGGCAAGGGCGGCCTCGTCCGCATGAGTTGGGACGAGTCGCTCGAACTCACCGCCGCCTCCTATGTCCACACCATCAAGACCTGGGGCCCGGACCGCGTCGTGTCGTTCTCGCCGATCCCCGCGATGAGCCAGGTCTCCCACGCGATCGGCACGCGCTTCACCCACCTCATGGGTGGCGCGATGACCTCGTTCTATGACTGGTACGCCGACCTGCCGGTCGCCTCGCCCCAGGTCTTCGGCGACCAGACGGACGTCCCGGAGTCGGGCGACTGGTGGGATGCGACCTACCTGATGATGTGGGGCTCCAACGTCCCGATGACGCGTACGCCGGATGCCCACTGGATGACCGAGGTCCGCTATCGCGGCACCAAGGTCGTCACGGTCTCGCCCGACTATGCCGAGAACACCAAGTTCGCTGACGAATGGATGCCGGCTCAGGCCGGCACCGATGCCGCGCTCGCGATGGCCATGGGCCACGTGATGCTCAAGGAGTTCTTCGTCGATCGCAAGGTCGGCTTCTTCCGCGACTACGTCACGACCTATACCGACCTGCCCCACCTCGTCACCCTCGAGGAGCGCCACGGCCAGCTGTGTGCCGGCAAGTTCCTCACCGGTGCCGACCTCGGCAATGACTCGGAGGACCCGGCGTTCAAGACCGTCGTGTTCGACATCGCCACCGATGATGTGGCCATCCCGAACGGCTCGATGGGCTTCCGGTACGCCGAGACCGGCCAGGGCAAATGGAACCTCGACCTCGGTGACGTCCAGCCCGCGCTGACCCTCGCCGATGTCGACCACGAGGTCGCGGAGATCGCGCTGCCGGCGTTCGTCGACCCGCGCGGTGAGGGCTCGGTCATCACCCGCGGCGTGCCCGTCCGGCGCGTCGGCGACCATCTCGTCACGACCGTGTTCGACCTGATGCTCGCGCAATACGGCGTACGCCGGGAGGGCCTGCCGGGCGAGTGGCCGGCCGGCTACGACGATGCCGACAGCCCCTACACCCCCGCCTGGCAGGAGCCGATCACCTCGGTCCCGGCCGAGCAGTGCATCCGCATCGCCCGCGAGTTCGCCAACAACGCGGAGCAGTCCGAGGGTCGCACGATGATCATCATCGGCGCGGGCATCTGCCACTGGTTCCACGCAGATGTCACCTATCGCGCGATCATGGCGCTGCTCATGCTGACCGGCTGCATCGGTCGCAACGGCGGTGGCTGGGCCCACTATGTCGGGCAGGAGAAGTGTCGCCCGATGATCGGCTGGTTCAACCTGGCCAATGCGCTCGACTGGTCGCGGCCGCCGCGGACGATGATCGGCACGGGCTATTGGTATATGCATACCGACCAGTGGCGCACCGACGGCTATTCGGCCGACGTGCTGACCTCGCCGCTCTCGACGGGCTCGCTCGACGGCACCCACGCCGCGGACGCGCTCGTCAAGGCCGCCCGCCTCGGCTGGATGCCCTTCTATCCCCAGTTCGACCGCAACCCGCTCGACCTCGCTGATGAGGCGAAGGCCGCAGTCGAGGCCGGCGAGGCCGAATCCGTGGGGGAGTGGATCGCGTGCGAGCTCAAGGAAGGTCGGCTCAAATCGGCGATCGAGGACATCGATGCGCCGGAGAACTGGCCGCGCAACCTGATCCTCTGGCGCTCCAACCTGTTCGGGTCGTCGGCCAAGGGCAACGAATACTTCCTCAAGCACCTGCTCGGCACACACAACAACGTGATGGAGAACGGCCACGGGTCCGACCTGCGGCCGCAGGAGATCGCCTGGCATGAGGAGGCACCCGAGGGCAAGCTCGACCTGCTCGTCTCGGCCGACTTCCGCATGACGTCGACCACGCTCCTGTCCGACATCGTGTTCCCGGCGGCGACGTGGTACGAGAAGTACGACCTCTCCTCGACCGACATGCACCCCTATGTGCACGCGTTCACGCCGGCGATCACGCCGCCGTGGGAGTGCAAGAGCGACTTCGAGCTGTTCCGGTTGCTGGCCGAGCGGATCTCGACCCTCGCGCGTACGCATCTGGGCACGCGCTCCGACATCGTCGCGGTCCCGCTGCAGCACGACACCCCCGGCCAGATCGCCCAGCCGGGCGGCAAGGTCTATGACTGGAAGGGCACCCACCTGCCGGCGCGGCCCGGCAAGAACATGCCCGCCCTGATGGTGGTGGAGCGCGACTACACCGCGCTGGCCGAGAAGCTCATGTCGGTCGGCCCGCTCGCCGATCGCCTCGGCTTCACGATCAAGAACATCACCTACGACGTGAGCCATCAGGTCAAGCAGCTCGGCAGCCTCCACGGTGTGTATGACCGTGGCGTCGCGGTCGGCCGCCCGGCCATCAACACCGACGAGCGGTTCGCCGAGGCGATCCTGATGTTCTCGGGCACGACCAACGGCGAGCTCGCCACCCAGGGCTTCCGGACGCTGGAGAAGATGACGGGCCGCAAGCTCGCCGACCTCTCCGAGGGCTCGGAGGAGCGCCGGATCACGTTCGTCGAGACCCAGAACGCGCCCCAGCCGGTCATCACCTCACCGGAGTGGTCGGGTTCGGAGACCGGTGGGCGTCGCTATACGGCGTTCACGATCAACACCGAGCGCCTCAAGCCGTGGCACACGCTGTCGGGCCGGATGCACTTCTTCCTCGACCACGACTGGATGATCGACTCCGGTGAGCAGCTGCCGATCTATCGTCCACCGCTCAACATGACGCGGATGTATGGCGAACCCGAACTCGGCCCCGTCCTCGGTGCCGGTGGCGGCAAGGCCCGCGAGATCGCCGTGCGCTATCTGACCATCCACAACAAGTGGTCGATCCACTCCGAATATCAGGACAACCTGTTTATGCTCTCGCTGAGCCGCGGCGGCCCCGCGGCCTGGCTGAGCCCGGAGGATGCCGAGGCGATCGACGTCGTCGACAACGACTGGATCGAGCTCGTCAACGCCAACGGTGTGTTCGTCGCCCGCGCGATCGTGACCCACCGACTGCCCGCCGGCATCGTGTTTGTGCCGCACGCGCAGGAGCGCACGGTCGACATCCCGAAGTCGGAGGCCACCGGCCGCCGCGGCGGCATCCACAACTCGGTGACCCGCATCCTGCTCAAGCCGACCCATCTCATCGGCGGGTACGCCCACCAGGCGTACGCCTTCAACTATCTGGGCCCGACCGGGGTCCAGCGTGACATCGTCTCGATCATCCGCAAGCGTTCGCAGGAGGTGCAGTACTGATGCGCATCATGTGTCAGGTCGCCATGGTGATGAACCTCGACAAGTGCATCGGCTGTCACACGTGTTCGGTCACCTGCAAGCAGGCGTGGACCAACCGTGCAGGCACCGAATATGTCTGGTTCAACAACGTCGAGACGCGTCCGGGACAGGGCTATCCCCGACGCTATGAGGACCAGGACAAGTGGAAGGGCGGCTGGAAGCTCAACAAGCGCGGCCGTCTGCAGCTCAGGTCGGGCAACCGCCTGACCAACCTGCTCGGCATCTTCGCCTCGCCGATCCAGCCGGAGCTCGACGACTACTACCAGCCGTGGACCTACGACTACCAGACGCTGATCGATGCTCCGCTCGGCGACGACTTCCCCGTCGCCCGGCCCAAGTCGCTGATCACCGGCAAGGACATGAAGATCGAGTGGTCGGCCAACTGGGACGACGATCTAGGCGGCGCGATGTCGCACGGTGATCAGGATCCGATCGTCGCCAAGCTCCGCGAGGAGGCGAACATCGAGATCAAGTACGCCTATGAGCAGACCTTCATGTTCCACCTGCCGCGCATCTGTGAGCACTGCCTCAACCCGTCCTGCATGGCGTCCTGCCCGTCGGGCGCGATCTACAAGCGCTCCGAGGACGGCATCGTGCTCGTCGACCAGGACCGCTGCCGGGGCTGGCGCAAGTGCGTGACCGGCTGCCCCTACAAGAAGGTCTATTTCAACCACCGCACCGGCAAGGCCGAGAAGTGCACGTTCTGCTATCCGCGTCTGGAGGTCGGCCTGCCGACCGTCTGCGCGGAGACCTGCGTGGGCCGGCTGCGCTACATCGGCGTCGTGCTCTATGACGCGGACGCGGTCAACGCGGCGGCGTCGGTCGAGAACGACCAGGACCTCTATCAGGCCCAGCTCGATCTCCTTCTCGACCCGAACGACCCGGCGATCATCCGGGCCGCCCGCGAGGCGGACATCCCCGAGGACTGGATGGAGGCCGCGCGGCGCTCGCCGATCTATGCGCTCGCCAAGGAGTTCAAGGTCGCGCTGCCCCTGCATCCGGAATATCGGACGATGCCGATGGTGTGGTACATCCCGCCGCTCTCGCCCGTTGTCGACATGCTGTCGCGCCAGGGTCACGATGCCGAGGACGCCGGCGTACTCTTCGGAGCCCTCGACGCCCTCCGCATCCCCAGCGAATATCTGGCGGAGCTGTTCACCGCCGGAGATGTCGCCGAGGTCGACCGGGTGCTGCAGACGCTGGCGGGCATGCGCTCCTATATGCGCGGCGTGACCCTGGGTCAGGGTGGCGACGAGGCGATCGCCCAGTCGATCGGCATGACCGGGGACGAGATCCAGCGGCTCTATCGCCTGCTCGCGATCGCGAAATACAACGAGCGCTATGTCATCCCGAAGGCCCACTGGGAGCAGGCCCACGATCTCGAGGAGCTGGGCTGCTCGGTCGACTACGAGGGCGCAGAGGATGCGTACGGATCCGGCGTTTTCGGCGAGATGTCCGGCAAGCCCGTGCCGGTCGCGGTCGAGACCTTCCTCGCGCTCAAGGAGCGGGCGACGACCGAGGTCGCGCCGAGCGCCGAGTCCCTCGGCCACCGCGTCAACCTGCTCAACTGGGACGGCACCGGATCCCCGATCACCCACGACGGAGACCACAAATGAAATGGCCGTTTGGTCGATCACGACCGGGTGAGCAGGTGGATGAGTCCGCCACGAGCGTGTACGCCGCAGCGGCCCTGGTCCTGGCGTACCCGACGCGAGACCTGCTCGACCGACTCCCGGCGATCGCGGACCTGGCCGAGCGCGCCGGCGTGGGCGAGGCATTCGCTCCGGTGCTGGCCTACCTCGGGGGTCAGGATCTCACCGACCTGCAGGAGGCGTACGCCCAGGAGTTCGACAACTCCCGGCGCCATGTGTTGCACCTGACCTATTGGGTCGACGGGGACACGCGGCGTCGTGGGGAGTCGTTGTTGCGCTACAAGCAGGCCTATCGCGATTCGGGCCTGCTGGTCGATCTCAATGGGGAGCTCCCGGACTATCTGCCCATGGTGCTGGAGTTCGCCGTGCACGATCCGGCGCGGGGGCGGGAGCTGTTGACCGCCTCGCGGCCTGCTCTTGAATTGCTCCGCCTGGCGCTGCGTGACGACGAGTTGCCGCATGAGGGTGTCCTCGCGGCGGTCTGCGCGACCCTGCCGGGGGAGTCCCCGGAGGATCGATTGTCGGTCTCGCGGATGGGGGGCTGGCAGCCGCCCACCGAGACCGTCGGGCTGCTCGACGCGCCGCTCGCTCCCTATTCGATGGCGACCTCAACGAACGCGCCCTCGCTGCAGGGTGCCCGCCTGCCCCTTCTCGATGCCCGAACCCTTGACGAAGCGGAGTTGCGATGAACGACTACGGTCCCCTCGACATCGTCCTGTGGGGAGTCCTGCCCTATCTGATGATGGTCGTGCTCATCGGTGGGACGATCTGGCGCTACAAATACGACCAGTTCGGCTGGACCACCCGGTCGTCGCAGCTCTATGAGGGCTCGCTCCTGCGGATCGCCTCGCCGCTGTTCCACTTCGGCATCCTCGTCGTGGTCGGCGGGCACGCGATGGGCCTGCTCATCCCGAAGCGGTGGACCGACGCCATCGGCATCAGCCAGCACAACTATCACCTGATGGCGTGGGGCCTCGGCGGCATCGCCGGCTTCTGCACGCTCATCGGCGTACTCCTGCTGGTCTGGCGCCGCCGGACCACCGGGCCTGTGTTCTCGGCGACCACCAACAACGACAAGTTGATGTATATCTTCCTCGTCGGTGCCATCGTCATGGGCCTGCTGGCCACATTCCTGGGCGCGACCTATCGCGACGGGTCCGAGCACAACTATCGCGAGACCGTCTCGATCTGGTTCCGCTCGCTGTTCGTCTTCCAGCCGAATGTCGCGGCCATGGCGGCCGCAACTCTCCTGTTCAAGATCCACGTCCTGGTCGGCATGGTGCTGTTCATGGTCTGGCCGTTCACACGCCTGGTGCACGCCTTCAGCGCGCCGGTGAAATACATCTTCCGGCCCTACATCGTCTATCGCTCCGCTGACCGTCGCCCGTCCGGCGGCAGCTCCGGTCGCAAGCCGGGCTGGGAGCCGATCGGCACGCCGGACAAGGACCGGAGTTCGCGCACCTAACCCACCACCCCCGTCCCTCTGCCCAACCCGGAGCAACCACGATGTCCGCAGAAACAGCGGCCGCCCAGCCCGAAGCCAAGGGTGCCGGCCGCGTACTCGCCCTGTCCTCAACCGCCTTCACCGTCATGTTCGCCGTCTGGCTCATGTTCGGGATTCTCGGCAAGCCCATCCAGGAAGAGTTCGGGCTCACCGACGTCGAGCTCTCCTGGATCTCGGCCGTCGCGATCCTCAACGGCTCGATGTGGCGACTGCCCGCGGGCATGCTCGCCGACCGCATCGGCGGTCGCAAGGTCATCCTGGGCATTCTGCTGTTCTCGGCCGTGGCCTCGTTCGCGGTGGCCTTCGCCCAGAACTATGCGATGTTGCTCGTCCTGGCGTTCCTGGTCGGCTTTGCGGGCAACTCGTTCTCGGTGGGCGTCGCCTGGAACTCGGCTTGGTTCTCGAAGGGCCGGCAGGGCCTGGCCCTCGGCATCTTCGGGGCCGGCAATGTGGGCGCGTCGGTGACCAAGTTCATCGGGCCGCCGGTCATCGCCGCGACGGCCGGGACCATGATCTTCGGCTTCATACCGGGCGGCTGGCGGTTCATCCCGATCATCTATACGGTCCTGCTGCTGATCCTCTTCGTGCTCGTCCTCGTGATGTGTCCCGCGCAGGACCGCATGGCCGGCGCCAACAAGTCACTGGGGGAGATGCTCCAGCCGCTCAAGCAGATGCGGGTCTGGCGGTTCAGCCTCTATTACGTCGCTGTGTTCGGTGCCTATGTGGCGCTGTCGGCGTGGCTGCCGAAGTACTACATGGACAACTTCGATGTCTCGCTGACCGTCGCAGGTCTCCTCACCGCGACGTTCATCTTCCCGGCTTCGCTGTTGCGACCTGTGGGCGGCTGGTTGTCCGACAAGTTCGGGGCGCGCAAGGGGATGTACATCACCTTCGCGATCATGCTCTTCACCACCGGCGTGCTGATGATGCCCAACGGTCATGTGGTGATCAATCACGCCGACGGCAGCCAGACCAATCACCTCGGGTATGCCATGGGGCTCGTCCCCTTCGTGATCCTCGTGTTCCTGCTGGGCTGTGCGATGGGCATCGGCAAGGCGGCGGTGTACAAGCACATCCCCGAATATTTCCCGGGGCTCGTCGGCCCGGTCGGTGGCCTGGTCGGCATGCTCGGTGGGCTCGGTGGATTCTTCCTGCCGCCGCTGTTCGCGTACACGAAGGAATGGTCCGGCTTCCCGACCTCCACGTTCTTCGTGCTCTTCCTCCTCACCGCGATCTGCACCATCTGGATGCACCTGACCGTGGTCCGCATGCTCCACAGCAGCTCGCCCGAGTTGGCCGACCACTTCGAATCCCCCAATCCCCAGACTGATTCCGACTTTCCCGACCAGCCCGACCATGAGCCGGCGACCCGGACCAAGGAGGTTCTCCGATGACTGCCAAGACCTCACCCGTCCCTTCCAAAGGGGAATGGCTCACCGAGTGGGATGCCAATGACCCGGCCAAGTGGGACAAGGCGCTCGCCAACAAGACCCTGGCGATCACGACCTTCTCCCTGACCCTGTGCTTCGTGGCCTGGTTCCTGCCGTCGGCCATCGCGCCGAAGCTGACCAACCTGGGCTTCGACCTGACCAAGAACCAGCTCTATTGGCTGACCTCCATGCCCGGCCTGGCCGGCGGCCTCATGCGCCTGTTGTGGATGGTGCTGCCCCCGATTCTGGGGACGCGCAAGATGGTGACGATCACCACCCTGTTGCTGGTCTTCCCGGTGCTCGGGTGGGGCGTACGCGTCCAGGACCCGACCACGCCCTTCTGGGAACTGCTGACCCTGGCATTCCTGGCCGGCATCGGCGGCGGCGCGTTCTCGGGCTTCATGCCGTCGACGTCGTATTTCTTCCCCAAGTCGAAGGCGGGCACTGCGCTGGGCATCCAGGCCGGTGTCGGCAACTTCGGTGTGTCGCTGGTCCAGCTCGCCACCCCGTGGCTCATCGGCTTCGGCATGATCGGCTTCATGGGCGGCTCGCAGCAGATGCTCGGCCTGCCCGGCCAGCCGACGCGCGAGGTCTGGTATCAGAACGCGGCGTTCTTCTATATCCCCTTCATCATCCTCGCGGCCGTGCTCGCGTGGATGATGCTGAAGTCGGTGCCGATCAAGGCCAACATCAAGCAGCAGTTCGACATCTTCAACAACCTCGACACCTGGCTCATGACGATCCTCTACATCATGACCTTCGGCACGTTCTCGGGCCTGTCCGCCCAGTTCGGCCTGTTGATGAAGAACCTCTACGGCGCCGGCAACCCGGACATCGTCCAGGGGGCCGGGGCGACCGCGCAGCTGCTCGTCGCCGGCTATTCGGTGCCCGATCCGGTCAGTTATGTGTTCCTCGGGGCGCTCGTCGGCGCGGGTGCGCGGGTCATCTTTGCTCCGCTCACCGACCGCATGGGTGGCGCGATCTGGACCCTCATCTCGGGCATCGGCCTGCTCGGCTCGATCATCGTGACGATGTTCTTCCTGCGCCCGGATCCGGGGGCCGGGGCCGGGGCGTTGCAGGCGCAGTTCACCGGTTTCCTGTGGGGCATGCTGGCGATCTTCCTGTTCTCCGGCATCGGCAATGCCTCGACGTTCAAGCAAATGCCGATGATCTTCGAGCCACGCCAGGCCGGCGGGGTCATCGGCTGGACCGCCGCGATCGCGGCCTTCGGGCCGTTCCTGTTCGGCATCGGCCTCACGCTGATGAGCCCGTGGACGTTCTATCTGATCGGCGCCATCTGGGCCGTGATGTGCATCGCGATCACCTGGGTTCGGTACGCCCGCCCGGGTGCCCCGAAGAAGAGCTGATCTTTTCGGCTTTTCTGGCTGGCAGGGGCCGGCAGTCCATCGGACTGCCGGCCCTCGTCGTCGTCGTTGTGGATGGCTCGCTCTTCACTTCCCGCAAGAGAAAGTCACGAATCCGGCTCACCAGGTGCTGTTCATGATGGTGATCTCGTCATCGTCGACCAGGACTTCGTAGTCGCGGACCACGGTTCGCCGATCCTTGCCGTCCAGGTTGCCGGCGTACTCGATCGCTGCCAGGAGGTCCGGGGTCGCCTCGCCGGCAATGGTCTGCACCGAGATGAGGAAGGCGTTCTTCTCCGCCTCGGTGAGCTCATCGTCGGCCGCGTTGACGCGGAGCTGGCGCGTGGCGCCCTTGTCGTTGGAGAGCGTGCGGATAGCGCTGTCGCCCTGCTTGCACTCGATGTTGTTGTTGGACTCCTGGCAGGTGTAGCCGAGTTCGGTCATCGGTGCCAGGAGCTGGTTGGCCGGGCCGGGAAGCCCGTTGGGCGAAATGTGCGCGCGCCGCGGTTCCTTGGCCTTGAGTTCGATCTTGAAGTAATTGCCGCGTGCGCCGCGCTGGAAGCTGCCCTCCCCCCACGCTGTCTCGGCGTCGATCCGGGTGTCGCGGGTGGCGTCGGCGTCGGCCATGGCCTTGCGGAAGGCCTCCTGGGTCTCGACCGGGAAGTCGCGGAACAGCACGTCCACCGCGGCAGCGTGGAGGCGTTCGGCCGTGGGCACATCGGTGGTGTAGGTGTTCATGACGATGCCCGTCACCTTGTCCTGATGCAGCGCGAACTTGAGCGGGGCGGCATTCCAATCGCCGGGAGTCATGCACCGCACGACGGTCGTGGGCTCGGTGAAAATCGTGTAGCACTCGAACCCGGCTTTCGCGAGCTCGGCACTCGTGGCGTCCGTCGCTGCGACCGGCTTCCAGTCCGGTGTCGGTTGGGCGGTCAGTTGAGGTCCGGCGGGAGAGGGGGCGGACGAGGCGTCGGCTTCCGGTCCTGCGGAGCCGCCGGAGGCACAGGCGGACAGGGCGAGTACGCCAACTGTTGCAGCCATAAGTCGCATCTTCATGAGGGGACTCTAAGGAGTGACCGGGGTCACTCTCTTGGGCTGCCGAGCGTTGCGTGACTCAGCAGCCGCCCATGAAGACGTCATCCACGTCGGCTACCCAGATCGAGCCCACGGTGGGGGTGCCTGTGCCTTCGTCCCAAACGGCGAACTCGACCTTTCGCCGGCCGGATGTGAAAGCCAGGGTCTCCCCGCTGCCCGGGCTGCTGACGGCTGTCAGTCGATTGGGATATGTCCGCAATAGCTCAGCTCGGGTTGAACCAACCCGGACTCCACTGGCCGTGGGGAACTGGCTGTTCTTGATGAGGAGGTTCTTGACTCGGTTGTTCTCGAAGTCGGCGTAGATCTCGGTCGGGACTGCTGACGTGAGGAACCAATCGTGAGCGCAGGCGTCCGTCGGCAGCGGCCTCCGCACCAGACCCATGGCCTGCAGCTCGCTCGCGGGTCGGCCGAGCCGCAGCGGCCCGAGCCCATCCGTCGTGATCTTCGCGTCCTTGAGCTCGTCGATCGCGAAGGGTGCCGAGCACCACTGGCCGTTGTCGAGGAGGGTGTTGAGTTCGCCGCGGGGCGCGTTCTTGGGGATGCTGAAGCAATCGCCCTGGTGGGTGATCCGGGTGACCTTCTCCCAGCTTGCCCCGTTGCGCTTGAGGACCAACCAGCCACTGCGATCGCCGTTCTGGAAGGTGCTTTCGAGGGCTGCCCACTGATTGTCAGCCGTGCACTTCCGGGTCGTGATCTGCATGCTCGGGTCGGCCTGCAGTCGTCGGGCGTCGTCATCGCTCGGCGGGCAGGGCGCGGTGGGCAGGCAGGTGCACAGGATGATCGTGATCACCTTCCCGTCTGCCACGGTCACCTTCCAGGCGAGCCCGAGCCGTTCGTCGGCGGCATAGAAGCGGGTTTCGGCGCCAGCTGGTACGCCCGGCCCGGCCGGTGCGGGCTCTGTCTTCAGTGGCATGCCGAGCACATCGAGGCTCGCGACCGGATCGCCGGCAGTGATGCCGTCGATGGTGGGCCCGGATTGCAGGACGATCTCGCGCAGGACCTGCTTGTCGTCGAACAGCCACTCGCAGTTGCGCCAGATCACCCGGATGATCGTCTCGGCAGCCGCGACCGGGGGCAGGTCCGGGAAATCCGGGTGCATCTCGCGGATCCGGCCGTACTCGGTTCCCGGCCGCACCTTCTGCACGCCCTGGGGTGAGAGCATGTCGGCCGCTGCGGCGGGGTTCGACAAGGCCGGAAGGCGTCGCGCGAGCTGGGCGGCATTGTCGGCGGGCAGGCTCAGGCCGTTGCCGCGATCGGCGATGCAGGTGAGTTGTTCCGACGACGCGCGTACGCCGAGTGTCGAGATGGTGAGGTTGGGCTTGCCGCTCACGACCGCGGCAGCGGTCTCGCACGGGTCCGGGGGAGCGCAGGAGTCCTCGCCGTCGGAGACGAGGACGATGCTCGTGGTCTCGCCCGCGGGTGCTTGCTCGGCCGCCTTCGTCAGGGCCAGCGAGATGGGGGTCCACCCGGTCGGGCGCAACTGGTCCAGCACGGGCCCGATGTTGCGCTCGGTGCCAAGGGGGAGTTTCACGCTGACATCACCGCACCCGGATTCCTTGGGCGCCTCCTCCGGTGTCTGGTCGCCGTAGGTCACCAGCGACACCTTGGCGTCGGGCGGAAGGGCTTCGACGAACCGGCGGCCGGCATCCCGTGCCGCGGTCATGCGGTCGACGCCGCCGCTCATGTCGGCGGTCTTCATCGAACCGCTGCTGTCGAGGATCAGCACATAGTTGGCCGGCGGGGGTGGTGCCGCGGGAGTGGCGTCCGCCGTCGCGCCGGTTGTCTCCGCCTCTCCGGTTGCAGGGTTCCCGGCACGGGGCCCGAGCGGGATGCTGATGCAGGATGTGGTCAGGAGCAGCACGCCAAAGGCCGCGAAGCGTTTCACATTCCGACGCTAGCGCCCGGGGTCCTTGCGTACTGTCCCCAAACCGGGGGACAAGCCTCGGGTGGCAAAACGTTGCGGCACGGTGCTTGCAGACTCCCCCTGCGTGGGTATGCTTCTGGCAAGCGATCAACCGCACAGGCGACAGCCCGGGGCTTGACCGTATCGGTCGTGGGTGCCCAAATATTTGCCTTTCCCCTTTTCTTGACGTACAGTCGGGGTTTGCCCCGCGTATTCTTGCGACCCGTGGCGTGATCCGGCTGGCCCAGATCTTGACATGGGTCGTTCAGCATGCACTGAACGCCTTCTCGGAAGGACCAAGCTGTTGGCCGCCTCGCGCACTGCCTCGAAGAACACGAACGTCATTTCTCCCACCGGGCGGATCTCCTTCGCCAAGATCGCAGAGCCGATGGAGGTGCCCGACCTGCTGGACCTGCAGGTGGACTCCTTCGACTGGCTGGTGGGCAACCAGGTCTGGCGGGAGAGCGTCGATGCCGCTCTCGCCGAAGGCCGGACGGACGTGAACACCAAGTCCGGACTGGAGGAGATCTTCGAGGAGATCTCGCCGATCGAGGACTATTCCCAGACGATGTCGCTCTCCTTCCGCGACCATCGGTTCGAGGACCCCAAGTTCACGGTGGACGAGTGCAAGGACCGCGACGTGACCTACGCCGCGCCGCTGTTCGTAACCGCCGAGTTCATGAACAACGACACCGGTGAGATCAAGTCGCAGACGGTGTTCATGGGCGACTTCCCCCTGATGACCGACAAGGGCACCTTCGTCATCAACGGCACCGAGCGTGTCGTCGTGTCGCAGCTCGTGCGTTCCCCGGGCGTCTATTTCGAGCAGACCCCCGACAAGACGTCCGACAAGGACATCTTCACCTGCAAGATCATTCCCTCCCGCGGTGCCTGGCTGGAGTTCGAGGTCGACAAGCGCGACATGGTCGGCGTACGCCTCGACCGCAAGCGCAAGCAGAACGTGACTGTCCTGCTCAAGGCCCTGGGGTGGACCACCGAGCAGATCCTCGAGGAATTCGGGCAGTACGAGTCGATTCGCCTGACGCTGGAGAAGGACCCGACGACGGGTCAGGACGACGCGCTGCTCGACATCTATCGCAAGCTGCGCCCGGGCGAGCCGCCGACGCGTGAGGCCGCGCAGGCGCTGCTGGAGAACTACTATTTCAACCCGAAGCGTTATGACCTGGCCAAGGTCGGTCGTTACAAGATCAACAAGAAGCTCGGGCTCGTCGAGGCGTTCGACCAGCAGGTGCTGACGGTCGACGACATCGTGGCGGCCATCCGCTTCGTCGTGGCGCTCCACGAGGGCGTCGAGACCCTCCCCACGCCCAGTGGCGACGACATCATCGTCGAAGAGGACGACATCGATCACTTCGGCAACCGTCGCCTGCGCACGGTCGGTGAGCTCATCCAGAACCAGCTCCGCACGGGCCTCGGCCGCATGGAGCGTGTCGTGCGTGACCGGATGACGACCCAGGACATCGAGGCGATCACGCCCCAGACCCTGATCAACATTCGTCCGGTGGTCGCGGCGCTGAAGGAGTTCTTCGGCACCTCGCAGCTGTCGCAGTTCATGGACCAGACCAACCCGGTCGCCGGCCTGACCCACAAGCGCCGCCTGTCGGCGCTCGGCCCGGGCGGTCTGTCCCGCGACCGCGCCGGCATGGAAGTGCGAGACGTCCATCACTCCCACTACGGCCGCATGTGCCCGATCGAGACCCCGGAAGGCCCCAACATCGGCCTGATCGGCTCGCTCGCGTCGTTCGCCCGGGTGAATGCCTTCGGCTTCGTCGAGACGCCCTATCGCAAGGTCGAGGACGGCGTCGTCACCGATCAGATCGACTATCTGACGGCCGATGAAGAAGACCGCTATGTCGTGGCCCAGGCCAACGCCCCGCTCAACGACGACGGCTCGTTCGCCGAAGAGCGTGTCCTGTGCCGTCTCCGGCACGGTGAGGTCGACACGTTCCCGGCCTCCGAGGTGCACTACATGGACGTCTCGCCGCGCCAGATGGTGTCGGTCGCGACGGCCCTGATCCCGTTCCTCGAGCACGACGACGCGTCCCGCGCGCTGATGGGCTCCAACATGCAGCGCCAGGCTGTGCCGCTGCTGCGCAGCGAGGCCCCGTTCGTCGGCACCGGCATGGAATATCGCGGTGCGGTCGACGCCGGTGACGTGACCGTCGCCTCCAACAGCGGCGTCGTGTCCTCCGTCTCGGCCGATCTCATCGAGATCGCCTGCGACGACGGCACCTATCAGACCTATCGCCTGCAGAAGTTCCGTCGCTCCAACCAGGGCACCTGCATCAACCAGCGCCCGCTGGTCGAGGCGGGGCAGCGCATCGAGGTGGGTACGCCCCTGGCCGACGGTCCCTGCACCGACGGCGCCGAGATCGCCCTGGGCCGCAACCTGCTCGTGGCGTTCATGCCGTGGGAGGGCCACAACTACGAGGACGCGATCATCCTGTCGCAGCGCCTCGTGCAGGACGACGTCCTCACCTCGATCCACATCGAGGAGCACGAGGTCGACGCCCGTGACACCAAGCTGGGCGCCGAGGAGATCACCCGGGACATCCCGAACGTCTCCGAGGAGATGCTGGCCAATCTCGACGAGCGCGGCATCATCCGCATCGGCGCCGAGGTCGGCACCGGCGACATCCTGGTCGGCAAGGTCACCCCGAAGGGCGAGACCGAGCTGACCCCGGAGGAGCGCCTGCTGCGCGCGATCTTCGGTGAGAAGGCCCGCGAAGTCCGGGACACCTCGATGAAGGTACCCCACGGCGAGTCCGGCACGGTCATCGGCGTCCGCGTGTTCGACCGCGAGGAGGGCGACGAGCTCGCCCCCGGCGTGAACCAGCTCGTCCGGGTCTATGTCGCCCAGAAGCGCAAGATCTCCGACGGTGACAAGCTCGCCGGCCGTCACGGCAACAAGGGCGTCATCGCCAAGATCAACCCGATCGAGGACATGCCGTTCCTCGAGGACGGTACGCCGGTCGACATCGTGCTCAACCCGCTGGGCGTACCCTCGCGAATGAACGTGGGGCAGGTCCTCGAGCTTCACCTCGGCTGGATCGCCAAGACCGGCTGGGACGTGACCGCGGTCGACGAGCCGTGGGCCGAGCGTCTGCGCGACGTGGGTCTGGGTCTGGTCGACGGTGGCCAGCGTCTGGCAACGCCGGTGTTCGACGGTGCGGACTCCGCGGAGATGAGTGGCCTGCTCGAGAACGGGCTGCCCAACCGCGACGGCATTCAGCTCGTCGACACCACCGGCAAGGCGCGCCTGTTCGACGGTCGTTCCGGTGAGCCCTATCCCGATCCGATCGGTGTGGGCTATATGTACATGCTGAAGCTGCACCACCTGGTCGACGACAAGATCCACGCGCGTTCGACGGGCCCCTACTCGATGATCACGCAGCAGCCGCTGGGCGGTAAGGCCCAGTTCGGTGGCCAGCGATTCGGCGAGATGGAGGTGTGGGCTCTGGAGGCCTATGGCGCGGCCTGGGCACTGCAGGAGCTGCTCACCATCAAGTCCGATGACGTCCAGGGCCGCGTGAAGGTCTATGAGGCGATCGTCAAGGGCGAGAACATCCCCGAACCGGGCATCCCCGAGTCGTTCAAGGTGCTCGTGAAGGAAATGAAGTCGCTGTGCCTGAACGTGGAGGTTCTCTCCTCCGACGGCACCGTCGTGGACCTCAAGGACACCGAAGAGGACAGCTATCGCACGTCCGAGGAGTTCGGCATCGACCTCTCCCGTCGTCCGGGTGAGGGCTTCGCCGGAGTCGAGGAAGTTTAAGCACCGAGGCCGCGGCCGGGAGTGAATCCCGGCCGGGGCCGACCCCGGGCGTACGCCTGCCGGCACGTGAGGCGGCGCCCCCACCGATCACCTCAAAAGGCCCATCGCCGAAAAAGGATTGGGAAACACACACATATGCTCGACGTGAACTTCTATGACGAACTCCGAATCGGTCTCGCCACCGCCGATGAGATCCGCGAATGGTCGCACGGTGAGGTCAAGAAGCCCGAAACGATCAACTACCGCACGCTCAAGCCGGAGCGCGACGGCCTCTTCTGCGAGAAGATTTTCGGTCCTACGCGGGACTGGGAGTGCTATTGCGGCAAATACAAGCGCGTGCGCTTCAAGGGCATCATCTGTGAGCGCTGCGGCGTCGAGGTGACCCGCTCCGGCGTCCGCCGGGAGCGCATGGGCCACATCGAGCTCGCTGCTCCGGTGACCCACATCTGGTATTTCAAGGGCGTCCCCTCGCGCCTGGGCTATCTGCTCGATATCGCGCCGAAGGACCTCGAGAAGGTCATCTATTTCGCGGCCTACATGATCACCTCCGTCGACGAGGAGGCGCGTCACCGCGACCTGTCCTCGCTCGAGGCGAAGGTCGATGTCGAGCGTCGCCAGCGTGAGGCGCAGCGGGACTCCGACCTCGAAAACCGCACGAAGAAGCTCGAGGAGGACATGGCGACCCTGGAGGAAGAGGGCGCCAAGGGCGAGGTCAAGAAGAAGACCAAGGACGCCGGCGAGAAGGAGCTCAAGCAGATCCGCGACCGCGCGACGCGTGAGCTCGACCGACTGTCGGCCGTCTGGGATCGCTTCAAGAGCCTCAAGGTCCAGGACCTCGAGGGCGACGACATCCTCTTCCGTGAGATGAAGCAGCGCTTCGGGAAGTATTTCGAGGGCTCGATGGGCGCCGCGGCGATCCAGAAGCGTCTCGAGGACTTCGATCTCGAGGCCGAGGCAGAGAACCTGCGCAACACCATCCAGACCGGCAAGGGCCAGCGCAAGACCCGCGCGCTCAAGCGTCTGAAGGTCGTCTCGGCGTTCCTCCAGACCAACAATCGCCCGACCGGCATGGTCCTGGACTGTGTCCCGGTCATCCCGCCGGACCTGCGTCCGATGGTCCAGCTCGACGGTGGCCGCTTCGCGACCTCCGACCTGAACGACCTATATCGCCGCGTCATCAACCGCAACAACCGCCTCAAGCGACTCCTCGACCTCGGCGCGCCCGAGATCATCGTCAACAACGAGAAGCGGATGCTGCAGGAGGCCGTCGACTCGCTGTTCGACAACGGCCGTCGTGGTCGCCCGGTCACGGGCCCCGGCAACCGTCCGCTCAAGTCGATCTCCGACATGCTCAAGGGCAAGCAGGGCCGGTTCCGTCAGAACCTGCTCGGCAAGCGCGTCGACTATTCCGGCCGTTCGGTCATCGTCGTGGGCCCGCAGCTCAAGCTGCACCAGTGCGGCCTGCCCAAGGCGATGGCGCTCGAGCTGTTCAAGCCCTTCGTGATGAAGCGGCTCGACGATCTCAATCACGCCCAGAACATCAAGTCGGCCAAGCGCATGGTCGAGCGTCAGCGCCCGGTGGTGTGGGACGTCCTCGAAGAGGTCATCTCGGAGCACCCGGTGTTGCTCAACCGTGCTCCCACGCTGCACCGCCTCGGCATCCAGGCCTTCGAGCCGCAGCTGATCGAGGGCAAGGCGATCCAGATCCACCCGCTGGTCTGCACCGCCTTCAACGCCGACTTCGACGGTGACCAGATGGCGGTCCACCTGCCGCTGTCGGCCGAGGCCCAGGCCGAGGCCCGCATCCTGATGCTGTCGACCAACAACATCCTGAAGCCGGCCGACGGCCGCCCCGTGACCATGCCCACCCAGGACATGATCATCGGTCACTTCTTCCTGACGCAGGAGCGTGAGGACGGCGTGGGCGCGGGCCGCACCTTCGGGTCGACCGCCGAGGCGATCATGGCGTTCGACCGCGGTGAGCTGACGGTCGGTGCGCCGATCAACATCCGTCTGCGCGACATCGTCCCGCCGGAGGGCCAGGAGCTGCGTGCCAACGGCACGATCATGCTCAAGACCACCCTGGGTCGGGCCGTCTTCAACGAGGCGCTGCCGGAGGACTATCCCTTCGTCAACGCCGAGGTCGGCAAGAAGCGTCTCGGCATCATCATCAACGATCTGGCCGAGCGCTATCCGAAGGTCGAGGTCGCCACCTGTCTCGATGCCCTCAAGGAGCTCGGCTTCCGCTGGGCCACCCGATCGGGCGTCACCGTGTCGATCTCCGACGTCCAGACCCCGGCCAACAAGCCGGAGATCCTGGCGGGCTATGAGGCGCGGTCGACCAAGATCGACAAGCAGTACGAGCGTGGTCTCATCACCCCCGAGGAGCGCCGTCAGGAGCTCATCGAGATCTGGACCGACGCGACCGCGGTGTTGACGGGTGAGATGGAGAAGAACTTCACCCGGACCAACCCGATCTTCATGATGGTCGACTCGGGCGCCCGAGGAAACATGACGCAGATGCGTCAGATCGCCGCCATGCGAGGCCTGGTGGCCAACCCGAAGGGCGAGATCATCCCGCGTCCGATCAAGTCCAACTTCCGTGAGGGCCTGACCGTTCTGGAGTACTTCATCTCCACCCACGGTGGCCGAAAGGGCCAGGCGGACACCGCGCTGCGGACCGCCGACTCCGGCTATCTGACCCGTCGTCTGGTCGACGTCTCCCAGGACGTCATCATTCGCGAGGAGGACTGCGGCACCCAGCGTGGCCTCAAGAAGGTCATCGCGGTCGAGGAGAACGGCGTGCTGACCGCGTCGGAGAACGTCGAGACTGCGGTGTACGCGCGTACCCTCGCGGTCGATGTCAACGACCCGAACACCGGCGAACTGCTGGTGCCGGCGGGCGTCGACCTGGGTGACGTCAACATCGCGATGCTGGTCAACTCCGGTGTCACCGAGGTCCGGGTCCGCTCGGTCCTGACGTGTGAGGCCGTGACCGGCACGTGCGCCATGTGCTACGGCCGTTCGCTCGCGTCCGGCAAGCTCGTGGACGTCGGCGAGGCCGTCGGCATCGTCGCGGCCCAGTCGATCGGTGAGCCCGGCACCCAGCTCACGATGCGTACCTTCCACACCGGTGGTGTGGCCGGTGACGACATCACGCAGGGTCTGCCGCGTGTGGTCGAGCTCTTCGAAGCGCGTACGCCCAAGGGCAAGGCACCCATCGCCGAGTTCCCTGGTCGCATCCGCATCGAGGAGGGCGAGCGGTCCCGCAAGGTCATGCTCGTGCCCGACTCGGGTGACGAAGAGATCGAGATCGTCGTCGGTCGCCGTGCGCGACTCGAGGTCGAGGACGGCGAGCACGTGACCGTCGGCCAGCAGCTGACGGCGGGTACGCCGGATCCCCAGGACGTCCTGCGGATCCTCGGTGTGCGCCGGGTACAGGAGCACCTGGTGGAGGAGGTCCAGAAGGTCTATCAGACCCAGGGTGCCGCCATCCACGAGAAGCACATCGAGATCATCATCCGTCAGATGCTGCGTCGCATCACCGTCATCGAGTCCGGCGACACCAACCTGCTGCCGGGCGACTGGGCGGACCGGTCGGCGTACGAATCCGAGAACCGCAAGGTCGTCTCCGAGGGCGGTCAGCCGGCCTCGGGTCGTCCGGTGCTCATGGGCATCACCAAGGCCTCGCTCGCGACCGAGTCGTGGCTGTCGGCGGCCTCCTTCCAGGAGACCACCAAGGTGCTCACCGATGCGGCCATCCACGGCAAGTCCGACTCCCTCGTCGGTCTGAAGGAGAACGTCATCCTCGGCAAGCTCATCCCGGCCGGCACCGGCCTGGAGCGCTATCGGAACATCCGTGTCGAGCCGACCGCGGAGGCGAAGGCCACGGCCTATTCGCTCTCCTATGACCCGTATGACTATGACTTCGGGTCCGGCTCCGGCGCCTCCGTGCCGCTGGACGACTTCGATCTCGGCGAGTTCCGCTGATCGACTGGTCGGGTCTGCTCGATCGAGTACGCCAGACGCTCGCGACTGGTACGCCAGGGCGCTCCCACCTGTGGGGGCGCCCTTTGGCGTTTTCGTCGCCACCTTCCGCCGCGGGGATTCGAGGCCGTCGGCCCGCCCGAGCTCGTGTCGGGCTTCGGGGTCGGGTCGGGGCGCTATGCAGTTGCTTCCGCTCCGGAAGCGCTGAGAGCTCGCCCCGAGGGCGGGGCTGCCAACCCTCTGCGCCAACTCCGGGGGCTGCCACCTCGCGGGCTCCAGTTCCGTGGCCCCCGCGCGCTGGGTCCAGTTCCTTGGCTCCGGGCCCGTCCTCGTCCCGCGCCGATTGTCAGGTCCCTACCTGGATGCTTCGTCCCGACGTTGCGCACGGTTGGGACGAGCGAATCATGGAGGGACCCTGCGTTCATGTCGGAATGTGCCCCTGCTTTCAGTGAGGGACGTGGCCCACGGGTTGGGAAGTGTCGGCATTCATGTCGGGACGTCCCGGCGCGTCTTGCTTCCGTTATGGAAGCAGATGCATAGGAGCCACTCGGTGCCCATCCGAGGGGAGCGCTCGTGGAGTCGGGCGCGAAGTTCCTGGGGTCCAGGGCACCGTTTCTGGGGGTGTCCGTGGGGTCGGGCGCGAAGTTCGTGGGGTCTGGGGCACCGCCTTTGGGGGAGCGTCCCTGAGTCGGATTCGCTTCCGCTCCGGACGCAATTACATATGAGACGAACCCCGTCCACCTGGCACCGAGCCGAATCCAGCGGAGTGGCCCGCTCGCACCCGGCGGATCCAGCGGAGTAGCCCGCTCGCACCGAGCCGAACCCAGGGGAGCAGACCCGACCACGACCTCCCCCGCCGACCGAATGGATCACCTAGGGTGGAGCGGTGGCGAGAGAACTGGCGGTATTCCTTCACGGACTGGGGCAGACTCCACAGACCTGGCAGGACCAGGTCAAGGACCTTCCGTCCGACCTATCGGCTGCGGCCCCTTGGCTGCGCGGATTGCGCCCCGGCTCGCCCCATCGGTTCTCGCTCCGCGACTCCGCCGCCGAGGTGAGCTCGGCGCTGACGATGCACGGCGCGGACAAGGCGTACCTGATCGGGGTCTCCCTCGGCGCCATGGTCGCGATGCAGGCGGCGCTGGATGACGAACGCGTGGCGGGCATCGTGCTGGCGGCCGCTCAGGTGAACCCGCCCAAGTGGGCGCTCAAGGCCCAGGGGGTGGCGCTCAAACTGGCCTCCCGGCGGAGGCTCGCCGATCGGGGCCTCGACAAGGTGGCGATGCAGGAGGTGTTCACGGCGCTGGCGGATACGGACTTCTCGGATCGGCTGGGGGAGTTGCACATTCCGACGCTGGTGCTGTGCGGCAACCAGGACCGGGTCAACCAGCCCGCCAGTCGCCGGATCGCCGAAGAGGTGCCGGGGGCGCGCCTGGAACTGATCGCCGGTGGGCATCAACTGAACGAGGACAATCCCGGAGACTTCAACCGGCTCACCTACGAGTTCATCGCAGGGCTCCGCCAGGACGGTGCCTAGCCTCAGCCCAGGTCCCGCAACCGATAGCCCATGCCGCGAACGGTCTCGATGCGTTCGGCGCCGATCTTGCGGCGGACAGTGCGTACGCACACCTCGACCACATTCGACCCGGGGTCGAAGTCCATGCCCCAGACGTGACCGAGGAGCTGTTCACGAGACAGGACCTGTTCGGGATGCATCACGAACACCTCGATCAGGGAGAACTCGCGCGCGGTGAGGTCGATGTCCTTCCCGTCCACCCGGACGCGACGGCTGCGCAGGTCGAGCGTGAGCCCCGCGCCCTCGAGCACATGGGCGGGATTGACCGGATGACTGTTGTGTTCGCGCAACCTCAGCCGCACCCGTGCCAGCAGCTCCGCGAACTGGAACGGCTTCGTCACATAGTCACTGGCCCCACCCTCGAGCCCGGCGACCGTGTCGATGACGGAATCGCGGGCGGTGAGGATGATGACGGGCGTGTCGCAGCCGACTTCGCGCAGGCGCCGCAATACCTCGAATCCGTCGATTTCGGGCAGGCCGATGTCCAGGATGACCAGGTCGAAGCCCCCGGCGGAGGCCATCAGATAGGCGGTGGCACCGTCGGTGACGACGCTGGTTTGATACCCGGCCGCCTGGAGCCCGCTCTCCACGAATGAGGAGATGGGGGCGTGGTCCTCTGCGATCAGGATGTGGCTCATCCGACTGTCACCTTCTCTGTGTCGACCAGGTCATCTGCAACGGGCTGACGCACATCGCCGACCGGGAGCGTCAGCGTGAAGACCGCGCCCTTGCCGTATTCCCCGCCGACCTCCACCGAGCCCCGGTGGGCGATCGCGATGGCGTTCACGATCGCAAGGCCGAGTCCGGCACCGGCATGGGTGGAGCCCTTGCCCGACACCCGCGCGAACCGCTGGAAGATGCGGTCGCGGTCCTCGGGGCGTACGCCCGGACCCGTGTCCGCGACCGTGAACCGGACCGAGGGCACACCGTCGGCGTCGACGAATTCGCTGGACAACCGGATCGTGTCGCCCCGAACGGTGTGCTGCACGGCATTGGCCAAGAGCTGGAGCACCGCCTGGGTGACCCGCTGTCGGTCCACGACCGCAACCCCGTCGGCGATATGGGTGAGGGTCCACTTGCGATCGGCGAGGGCCTGCCCGAGCGCGTCGAGATCGAGGGTCAGCTCGCCGATATCGGTCTCGTCCGGCTGCACGAAGTCGGGCTGATCCGCCTTCGCGAGGGCGAGCAGGTCGTTCACGATCCGGGACATGCGGTCGAGCTCGCTGGTGAGAAGCGTGATCGTTTCGGCCTGCCCCGCGGGCGTCTTGAGCGGCAGGAGCTCGAGGTGGCCGCGGATCGCGGTGATGGGCGTACGCAACTCGTGCCCGGCATCGTCGACGAACTGCTGCTGCGCGTCGAAGGCGGATTCGAGCCGGTCGAGCATCGAGTTGAACGTCCGGGCCAACCGGGCCAGGTCGTCGTTCCCGCGCACGGGGATCCGCGCGGTCAGGTCCCGGTCGCTGACCTCCTCGGCGGTCTGCTGCAGCAGCCGCAGGGGGCGCAGGATCTGGCCGGCGGCCATGAACGACAGCGCTACAGTCGCCAGGAGCGCTCCGAGCGCGACCAGGATGAGGATCCTGGTCGCATCCTCGGCCTCGGCATCCTCCGTCTCGGTGAAGTTGAGCACCAGCAGCGAACCCTCCACGCGACCGTTCACCTCGATGTCGATCCGGCCCCACCGGATCGTGCCGGCTGCACTGGTGTGGACGCCGGTCGACGCCTGCTCCATGTGTTGCATCAGCACCGGATCGGTCAGGGGGTCATAGACGTCGGGGCCGGAGACGAGGTTGCCGCGCTGTTCGAGGACGGCGCCTTCCATCGGGAGTACGCCCAGCATGAGTTCGGTGCTGCCGGGCTGCTGGCGGCTGAGATAGACCTCGAGCATCCGGGCGGTGGAGGTGAAGGTCCGTCCCGTCTCGGGGTCGATGCCCTCATCGGCGAACGTGCGGAACTCGCCGATCTCCTGGCTGACGTCATGGTTCGCACGGGTCGCGACGCTGGTGAGCAACAGCCCCCGCACCATGACGACCACCACAGCCAGGGCGAGGGCCATGACGAGCACCATCCAGGCGACGATGCGCCAGCGTGCGGATGGCGCCGAAGGGCGTCGGATCACGGGTGGCCCTGCCTATCAGTCGTCATCGTCATCATCATCGTCGTCGTCGTCCACCTCGAAGTCATCGTCGTCGTAGTCCGCCGCAGGCGGCGGGGCCGGGCGAGTGGCGGGGGGACGCACCCGTGTGGTGGGGCGAGTGGTGCGCGTGCCGGAGCCCCCGGTGACACTCGAGGATCCGGAGCCGGAACGGGTGGTGGCGGGCGGCGGATTGGGCACGAACCCACCCACGCCCTGCTCGGTCACCGGTGGGCGGTTCTCGTCCGCGACGGGCGGCGGCGACTCGGCCTCGGCATCGCGGAGACTGTCGGGGTCGGGGGAGGCGATCCCGACCCGCACGGGTTCGCCGTTGCCGGCCGGTGCGCCGGGAGTCACCATCAGCAGGAGTCCGGCGATGACAGCGATCACGGGCAGGACGACCGCGGCTCCGAGGATGAGGGAGCGGCGCTGGGTGGCCTGCATGTCATTGTCCTCTCCGGTGGGGTGGGTTGCTGACCAGCCTAGGCACGGCCGATGAGCCCAAGGTGAGGCGAAGATGATGGGCTCCTCATCTTTCCTTATATGAACGCTCTGGGAACATCGGGCAGACCAGCCCGGCCAACAGGACTAGTATCGAAGGCGAGTCGCGCCGATTTCCGGAAACTCCCGGAGTTGGCCGCCCGATCCTAAGGAGCATTCGACACGTGTCCGAACAGTCAACTCCCGCCCAGGGTGCCGGCACCGATGATCTGACCGGCAAGCCGCTTATTTCGCAGGAGCAGGCCGAGCAGCTTGACCGCACCATGCATGTCAGCCTCGCCAAGCTCACCGGCGGCATGTCGCCCGCCGCGATCCCGCTGGCCTACCTCGACTGGCTCATCCACCTGTGGATGGCGCCGGGCAAGCGAGGCATGCTGCTCGAGCAGGGCATGCGCAACTGGGGCAAGCTGGCCAAATACACTCTGGACGCCGCGCTCGGCAAGAGCCCGGAGCCGCTGGTGGCTCCGACCCGCAGCGAGCGCCGTTTCAGCTCCGAGGCGTGGAACAAGTTCCCGTTCAACGTCATGTCCCAGCAGTTCCTGCTGAGCCGTGAGTGGTGGGAGTCGGCCACGTCCGAGGTGCTCGGTCTCGAGGCCCCCCAGCAGCGCCTGATCAACTTCGCGATCATGCAGATGGTGGACGCGACGTCCCCGAGCAACGCCCCGCTGACCAACCCCGACGTGCTCTCCACGACGAAGGAGCAGAAGGGCAAGAACCTGGTCGAGGGCATGTGGAACCTGGTCACCGACTGGCAGCAGTCGGCCCTGCGCCAGGCCAACCCCAACCCGGACGGCCTGACCGTCGGCAAGGACCTGGCCGTCACGGAGGGCGAGGTCGTCTTCCGCAACGAGGTCATGGAAGTCCTGCAATACAAGCCGGCGACCGAGAACGTCTATGCGGAGCCCATCCTCTTCGTGCCGGCGTGGATCATGAAGTACTACATCCTCGACCTGCGCCAGACGAACTCGCTCTACAAGTTCCTGGTCGACCAGGGTCACACGGTCTTCTCGATCTCCTGGATCAACCCCGATGAGGAGCATCGCGACTTCGGCATGGAGACCTATCTCCAGAAGGGCGTGCTGAAGGCCATCGAGGTCGTGCAGTCGATCGTTCCCAAGCAGAAGATCCACACTGTGGGTTATTGCCTCGGCGGCACCATCCTGAGCATCGCCAACGCCTACCTCGGCAAGCAGAAGGACAACCCGATCGCGAGCCAGACGCTGTTTGCGGCCCAGGTCGACTTCACCGAGCCGGGCGAGCTGGGCCTGTTCATCACCGAGGCCCAGGTGGCGTTCCTCGAGAGCCAGATGTGGAAGAAGGGTTATCTGACCGGCGAGCAGATGGCCGGCACCTTCCAGGCCCTCCGCTCCAACGACCTGGTCTGGGGCAAGATGGTCGAGGAATACATGATGGGCAACAAGTCCACCCTCAACGACCTGATGGCGTGGAACGCGGACACCACCCGCATGCCCTATCGCATGCACTCGGAATATCTCCGCCACATGTTCCTCGACAACGAGCTCGCCCGCGACCGTTACAAGGTCAACGGCGAGACCGTGTCGCTCAACGACATCCGGGTGCCGATCTTCACCGTCGGCACCGAGACCGACCACGTCGCACCGTGGAAGTCGGTCTGGAAGGTCAACCTGCTGGTCGACTCCGACGACATCACCTTCGCGCTGACCTCCGGTGGCCACAACGCCGGCATCGTCAGCCCCGTCGGTCACCCGCGTCGCTCGCACCGCATCTCCACCAGCAACTCCCATGACCTCATTCGTGATCCGGATGAGTGGGCGTCCAAGCAGGAGCGCAAGCAGGGCTCCTGGTGGGGTCCGTGGGAGAAGTGGCTCTCCGACCACAGCTCCAAGGAGAAGGTTGCCCCGCCGGCCATGGGCTCGAAGGAGTTCCCCGGCATCGAGGCTGCCCCCGGTCAATACATCCTGGGCTGATCTCCAGCATCCGCAACGCCCGGTCAGGTTCTCACCTGGCCGGGCGTTCGGCTTTTCTGGGGTCCGACACCTCCCGACACGAATGCCCGGACGTCCCGACGTGTACGCCACATCCCTCGCCCAACGCTGCTCACGTCCCGACATCACCGCCACCTCCCTACATGACGTCCACATTCCGACCGTGCGCCACGTCGGAACGTGACACCCACGTCGTGAGGTGGTCGGCGGCGAGGGATGCGGCCGGAGGAGCAGCACAGGACGCGAACACTCGGTAAGTGCCCCGCGGCGCGTACCCAGCACGCCCAGCCCTGACCGGATCAGGTGAAGCCGACCTGACGCCAGGCCTCGTAGGCAGCGATCGCGGCTGCGTTGGCGAGGTTGAGAGACCGCCGACCGGGCAGCATGGGAATGCGGACCTGCGTCGTCACGCGCGGATCGGCCAGGACTGTCTCGTCCAACCCCGTGGGTTCCGGGCCGAACATCAGGACATCTCCCGGCTGATAGACCACCTCGGTGTACGCCGTCTCCGCCCTGGTCGTGAAAGCGATCACGCGCGCAGGGAGGAGCTCGGCGTACGCAGCCTCCAGATCCTCGTGCACCCGCGTACACGCGAGGTCGTGATAATCGAGTCCGGCCCTCTTCAACTTGGTGTCCGTCAGTTCGAACCCCAGTGGGCCGGCCAGATGCAGTTCACAACCCACGGCGGCAGCCAACCGGATGGTCGTCCCGGTGTTCTGGGGAATACGGGGAGAGTGGAAGAGAAGGCGTACGCCAAGAGCCATGGACGCCAGTCTGCACTGTCGGGATGGACGGGCCAGCAGGACCTGGCCGACCCGGAAGGCTCAGAACCCGCGCTCTTTCAGCTCGGCGACGATGGTGATGTATTCGTCGAGGACGTTGAACCCGTGGAAGTCCTCGCGGTTCATGTCGACAAGATCACCGTGTGACACGCCGCGCCGCGATGAGCTGCGAAACACCCCACGGAACTCGCCCCACTTCGCCGAGTCCACAGACACCAGCCCGTCGTTCTCCTCGCCCAGGTTGACCTTCTCCGCCCCTGTCTCCTCGAGCACCTGCCTGATCCTGGTGGCGACCTGGGCCGCATTGGCCTCGATGGTGCCCCACGCCTCCTGCTCGCCGTGGAACACCGCCGCTCCGTGCCGCTTGAGATATTTCGGGATCCGCCCCCAGGCGTTGAAGCGCGCCCGGTCCCGCCAGCCCACGCCGTGCACGAGCAGAATCGGATAGCGCGTCGCACACCGATCGTCCTCCGGCAGCGTGCGTTCCCATTCGACGCGATCGACGGCCGCGAGATATTCGCGCCGGACGGTCCGGGCGACGGCCACGCCGGTCAGCCATCCGATGATCGGGATCCACAGAATCGGCGTCGCCCCGCCGAGGGCCTTCATGCGACTCCCGACGGGTACGCCATCGCTGAGGGGCCAGACGTGCAGCCGGATCCAGAGAAAGGCGAGCAACGCACCGGGCAGGACCAGCAGCCAGGCCCACGGTCCAGGGAGCCGCCCGAGCGCGTACCAGCCGAGCAGGGGCGCATTCAGCACCACCGGCACGACG
>CAZEVN010000018.1:0-2822 GCA_964515145.1 uncultured Enemella sp. | reverse complement strand
CCGCCCGAGCGCGTACCAGCCGAGCAGGGGCGCATTCAGCACCACCGGCACGACGAGGGCCATCACGACCGGGTTGATCACTCCCTCAGTGTGTCCCCGGGCCAGTCCAACTCCCGCTGCGAGGCGAACCGGCGTACCCGTCCGTCAATCGGGTCCACGAACTCCAGCGACTCGGCCAGCAACCTCAGGGGAACGCCGAAGTCGTCCACCGACACGTCGAGCACGTCCGGATAGAGCGGGTCGCCGAGGATGGGCAGGCCGAGGGCATTGAGTTGTACGCGGAGCTGGTGCGTCCGCCCCGTCCGCGGGGTCAGGCGATAGTCAGCCCAGGCGTCCCGGCGCTCGACGAGCTCGAGCCAGGTCTCGGCGTTGTCCGGTGCGCCGGCCACGAGTTCGGCCTGCAGCGACCCGCGGCGTTTGACGATGTGACCGCCGAGGCGTCGGGGGAGCGCCAGCCCGGGATCGAAGGGCGCGATCGCGCGATAGGTCTTGGTGACGGCGCGGTGCTCGAAGAGGGATTGGTACGCACCCCGCCAGCGGGCCTCCGTCGTCAGCAGCACCACCCCGGCCGTGAGCCGGTCGAGCCGGTGGGCGGGCCCGAGTTCGGGCAGGTCCAACCGGTTCCGCAGCCTCACCACGAGCGACTGCACCACGTGCCGCCCCCGCGGAATGGTCGAGAGGAAGTGGGGCTTGTCGGCGACGACGATGCGCTCGTCGGCATACAGGATCTCCTCGCGGAACGGCACCTCGGGCTCGGCGCGCAACTCGCGGTGGAACCAGACAAACACATTCGGCCGGTACGCCTCAGAGCCCGCCCACGCGTGCCCCTCGGCATCGACGAAACCGCCGCTGGCCAGTTGCCGATCGACCCCGTCGGCACCGAGCGGGCCCAGCCGGGACACCAAGAAGTCGCGCATGGTCGCCCATCCCGGCTCCACCCCGGGCACGCGGTCCGGGGTCCGCACCCAGGCAGCCTGCAGCCCGTGCCGCGGCGGCAGGGGGGACTTGGGCGGCACGTCAGACCCGGGCCAGTTCCAGGTTGTCGAGGATGTCGGCGACGGTTTCCTCGGGCGTCCGGGCGGAGGAATCGAGCCAATAACCGATGCGGGCTGACTGTTGGCGCAGGGCCGAGTCCATCGTCTGCGCCGAGAAGTGGACGAACCCCTCCTTGCGCCGATGCTGGCCGTTGACGATCATGCGCCGGAAGCTGTCGCCGCGCACGTGCACGGATCGGGCGAATCGGGAGGCGAGGAGCTCGGCCACGGTCGACTTGCCGGCCGCCATGGCGCCGGTGATGACAATGACCCGCCCCGGTGCCGAGTTGGCCGTCTCGGGGAGGGTGTCCGGATCGGGAGCAGTGGCGGGGGACTGGGGGAGCATGCCTGCATCCTGATGGTGTTGAATCGTTGGGGTTTCCGGGCGAGGCCCGGCAGCCAACTCCAGCCTATCCGTCGAATGACAGGGGAGAGCCATGAAGATCGCTGTTGGTGCAGATCATGCCGGTGTCACGCTGAAAACCGAGCTGGCGGCCTACCTGGCGGAACTCGGCCACGAGGTGATCGATGTCGGCACGAAGAACACCGACCGCACCGATTATCCGATCTGGGGTGCCCGCGCCGCGGCCGAGGTGAGCGGCGGCAACGCCGACCTGGGCGTGATCGTGTGCGGCTCCGGCATCGGGATCTCGATCGCGGCCAACAAGGTGGCCGGCATCCGTTGTGTCGTGTGCACCGAGCCCTATTCGGCCGCGATGTCGCGCCGCCACAACGACGCCAACATGCTGGCCCTCGGCGAGCGTTTCGTGGGGGTCGACATGGCCAAGGCGATCGTCGATGCGTTCCTGGGGGCCGAGTTCGAGGGCGGGCGCCACGCGGATCGCGTCGCCCTGTTCACCCGCATCGAGGACGGCGAACAGCTCTGAGTCGTTTCGGGTGACCGCCCCGCCCGGCTGCGGTGAGGGATAAGGTCCGGGCATGAGTGAGAGTCGGAGGGGTACGCCCACGTGGCCCCTCTATATCGGCGGCTTCATCGGCCCGTTCGGCGGGCAGCTGGTGGGCACGATGCTCCCGGAAGTCGCCCAGGATCTCGGGGTCACTGTCGAGGTGGCGAGCATCGGGCTGACGGCCTATCTCATCCCGTTCGCTGCGCTCATGCTCGTGTCGGGCACCATCGCCGAGCGGATCGGGCGTCGCACCGCAGTTCGGGCGGCCTACGCGCTCTATGTCGTCGCCTCGTTGGTGTGTGCGTTCGCGCCGACGTTCGAGATTTTCGTGGTTGGGCGCATCGTGCAGGGTGTGGCCAACGCCTTCACGACGCCCGTGCTGGTCGGGGCCCTGTCGGATGCGGTCCGTCCGGAACGACTCGGCCGATCCCTCGGCATGTATGGCTCCATGCAGGCCTTCGGCCAGGCCATGGCACCGTTGGCCGGCGGTCTGGCGGCCGCGATCAACTGGCGCGGCGGGTTCGTCGTGGTGGCTGTCGTGGCCGGTGTCCTGTTCTTCCTCCCGCCGCGGGATGCCGCAGATCAGTCCGGTGTCGCTCGTGGCCGCTTCCGCTCCCTGGCCAATCGCCAGCTGGCGCTCGCGTGCCTGGTGGCGGGGCTGGCGTACCTCACGACGACCGGCGTCATCCTCCTCGTCGCGCTCTATGGCCGTGTCGAGTTCGGCCTGTCGCCCGAGATGGCGGGCCTCGCCGTCGCCGCGTTCGGCACCGCGGGCCTGCTCACCGGGCGTCGCACCGGCGGCCTGATCGATCGGCTGGGACTCTTCCCCGTGGGCATGGTCTCCCACGTGCTGCTCGGGTTGGCCTGTTTGGTCATCGGC
>CAZEVN010000017.1:46528-49199 GCA_964515145.1 uncultured Enemella sp. | reverse complement strand
GTTGCGCGCCGGATGCTTGGCGACGAAGAGTTCGACCGTGGCTCCTTCGGGCTCGTCATAGTCGAGCGGCACCTTCGCGGTGGCACAGACGACGCCGCTGGCAGGCTCCATCCCCGGGTAGTAGTCCAGGGCTGCGGTGCGCGGGCACTCTGTCCAGTCGAGGGAGGTTTCGACCCGGTCGGTCCGAGCCGCTTCCGGGTTCGTCGGGCTGGCCTGCGCGGTGAGAGGCAGTGCGGCAAGCAGCGCCAGCGCGGACGTGACGCCGAGAAGGCGGGTCAGGGTTCTGGTGTTCAGCGTTCGGGTGGTGAGGGACATGTGGGGTTCCTTCCGGGTTAGGGTCAGGGCGTGATCCGCGTCCTGCTGGCCGATGACCAGGCCCTGTTGCGCACCGGCCTGAGGACTGTCCTGGAGGCCGAGGAGGACATCACGGTGATCGGCGAGGCCACCGACGGCGCCGAAGCGGCCCGGGCAGCGGCCTCGCTGGATCCCGATGTGGTGCTGATGGACGTGCAGATGCCGGGCGTGGACGGGATCGAGGGCGTACGCCGGCTCGTCGCTTCGGGCTCGTCCGCCCGGGTGCTGATGGTCACGATGTTCGATCTGGATGAATACGTGTATGCCGCGCTGAAAGCCGGAGCCTCCGGATTCCTGCTGAAAGCCGCCGAACCGGAGGAGATCGTCCGGGCCGTACGCCAGGTGTCCGCCGGGGAGATGCTGTTCGCCCCGAGCGTCACACGTCGACTCGTCGAGGCCTATGTGCGTACGCCGCCGCCGGGCGACGGCGTACCCCCGGCACTGGCTGAGCTGACGGAGCGGGAACTCGATGTGGTCGACGGGATCAGCCGCGGGCTGTCGAACGCCGAGATCGGCGCAGAGTTGTTCCTGGGCGAGGCGACGATCAAGGCCCACGTGAGCAACCTCCTCGCCAAGCTCGGGCTCCGCGATCGCGTGCAGGTGGTGGTGCTGGCCTATGAGTCAGGCTTCGTCGCGCTCAGGCGATCCGGCGCCTGAGGTGCACCAAGGCGGGCGCGAAGGTGGCCACGAGGAGCGCTGCATAGCCCAGAGCGGTCGGCAGACTGTCCGTGCCCAGGACTATGGCGACGACGCCAGCGATCGCCGCCAGGACCGGTGACCAGACCGGGGCGACGCGCCCTCGCCACAGGGCCAACGCGAGGGCGAGCGGAGCGAGAGTGAAGCCGATGAGGAACGGCATGAAGAGCACCACGAAGAACGGCTGGGCGTCGATGCGCGACATCAGGGCCATGGCCTGCTCGCCCGACAGGTCGGAGCCGGCAAGCCCGGGAACCAGGACCCGCCATGACATGAGGTGGACGATCTGGCCGAAGGCGAGGAGCGTACCCATCACCGCCGCGACCCAGGCCCAGATCGGAGCCTTGGCCACACTGAGGCGCCACACGGCGGGCACGGAGGCCAGCGTGAGCAGCGCGGCTGCGAGAAAGGCGAACGAGGCCGCCGCCCACGCCCCTGGATTCGCGGCGACGGCGGCAAAGAAGCCGGCATCATCCGTCTCGGGGACGCTGTTGTAGCCAGCGGTGTTCTCGATGAGGGAGGCCACCCCGAGTGCGATGGGCCAGGCGACGAGCGAGATCGTGCCGAGCAGGAGGGCGGTGCCGGTGCGCCGGGTCTCCGGGCGGTCGATTGCGGAGGGAGCGGGCGCGTTGTCGAGGTGGGTCATGGGAGTGGTCCTTCCTTGCCTGGTGCCGGTCGGGTGATCGGCCATCTCCAGACTCCGCCGGCCGGCCCGCGCGCGGTATCGGCCGCGGGTTGGCCCGCACGGGCGACGAGTGGGGCCCGCAGCAACACCGGGGCGGAGCAGCGATCGCCTCAGGGTGGGGGCCGAACTGACCTGGGGAGGTATCGACCTCTGCTGCCGGTCCCTACCCTCGAACCATGACCACCATGCCGCCCCGGATCTCGCTCTGGTTCGCCCTCGTGGCCGGCCTGGTGGCCGGAGCCGCGGCTGTCACCGAAGCGCGCTCCTGGTGGCTGGTAGCCCTGGTAGCCGTGGGGTTCGGCGGCGCTTCGGGGTTGATCACCCGCCGGCCATGGCTCGGTGTGGCTGTCATGGCCGCGGTCGTGCTCGGTCTGAGCACCCTGGGCATGGGGGCCGATTCCAGCGCCGTGCCCCTGATCCCCTTGATCCTCGGAGTCGTGTCGGCCGGATATCTGTTGCCCGCTCCCGTGTCGGTCCTCAGCCCGCTGGCTCTGGGCGGCGCATCCCTCGCCTTTGGGCCCTGGGATCCCGGAACGGTGATCTTCGCCTTCGTGCTGTTCTTCCTTCCGTGGGGCTTCGGGACCGTGGTGCGGTCCCGCGACCTCCGGCGGCGCTCGGCCGAGGTTGAAGCACTGCGGCTCGCACTCGTCGATCCGGCCACCCGAGCTGCGTCGGCGGCCGTCCTGGAACGCGAGCAGTACGCCGCCTCGGCGCTCGCGGTCGTCGACGCCGCGGTCGAACGCATGAATCTGGCCGCCACCTCGGCCAGGGAATCGCTGGACCCGTCCGCCATCGAGACCGTGCGACAGGCCGGGACCGAAGCAACGAGGTCCCTCAGGGAGCTGCTTCTCATGCTTCGGGATGTGCCGGGCGAGGACGCCCAGGAGGCCGGGGCTCCCGTGGCTGACTCGAGCGGTGCGGGTCGCGTACGCCGGG
>CAZEVN010000017.1:30581-46428 GCA_964515145.1 uncultured Enemella sp. | reverse complement strand
CAGGAGGCCGGGGCTCCCGTGGCTGACTCGAGCGGTGCGGGTCGCGTACGCCGGGTCGTGCTCGCGGCGATTCCGATCGTGGTGATCGCGGTCCTGTGGTGGTTTCCGGCTCGGTTGTTGTTCGGCGGCCCCCAGGCCATGAACGCCCCGGTCGATCTGGCTGCCCTCATCGTCGTGATCGGCGCGCTCGTCACCCGTCGCCGCTGGCCTGCCAGGGCGCTACTCGTAACGGCGGGAGCGGTGGTCGTCGGTGCCCTTTCAGGCCAGTTCGATCCCCTGCTCAACGTCGAGTGGCTGGGAGCCGCGACCATGTTCCTGGCCTGGACTGCCGGCACCGCCGGAACCCGTGCCGCCCTCGGCGGGGTTCTCACGCTGTTGGTGGTGACCATCACGTGGCGGGCGGTGGCCGAGGACTGGCACACCGGAAACGTCGGCATCGAATTGGTGATCGCTCTCCTGCCCTATTTCGCCGGTATCGCCTGGTCGGGCCAGCTGGCCGCCGAATCGGGTCATCGCCGGGCCGCTCGACTCCGCCAGCTGGAGATCGATGCGGCAGAGGCTCGGGCCGTCAGCGCAGCCCGGCTCTCCCTCGCGCGTGACCTCCATGACGCCGCCTCGCATGCCGTCGGCACCATGATGATGCAGGCCAACGTCGCCCGGGTGTTGCGTGAGCGCGACCCGGATGGGGCTCGCGCCGCCCTCGAGACGGCCGCCTTGGTCGGAGACTCCATGACCGCGCGTCTGACCGATGTCGAAAGCCTGGCGGTCGAGGCCCCCATCGACCTGCCCCGAGAACTGGCCGGGATCGCTGGGCGAGGGAGACTCCACGGCACGCCGATCAGCGTGGCCGGACTGGTCGATAACCTCTCCGCCGAGCAAGCGGCCCTGGTGTTTCGCGTGGTGTCCGAGGGCGTCGCCAACGCACTGCGGCACGCGCCCGGCTGCGAGGTTGAGATCTCGGTCGCGAAGGACGGCGAAATGATCGTGGTCACGGTCGACAACGGGCCGGCCCGGGAACCGGGAACCGTCCCCGACCGCGGCACCGGCCATGGCCTGCGCGGGCTCGAGGAACTGGTCACCGCCCGCGAGGGCTCCCTGACCGCCGGCCCGGTCGCGACCGGCGGCTGGCGTCTCCTGGCCCGATTCGAATGATCGTCGAGGCCGTGGGCCATGTTGCCCGCCAATGAGCTTGCGTCTTGCGCTTTAGCTCCCGCTGACCTCTTCAGCTCGCGCTCACCGCTTGAGCTCCCGCCAACGTCTTGAGCTTGCGCCCCACCGCGTTCAGCTTGTCTTCGCGTCTAGGGCGCCCCGTGCACCGGGGGCGGAGTCGGCGAGGACAAGCTGAAGGGAATTCGGGCCTGATGTAGCGCAAGCTCAAGCGGTCAAGGGGCGCTGACTGCCGTAGTAAAGACCTGAACGATTGGTTGGCGTCAAAGACATCCCCCTGATGGGGTTTATGGGCTTGGTGTCCCAACCACTCATCAGGAGGATGCATGTCCAATCGTAGTCGTCGGCTCTCGCGGGGAGATCGTCATCGGAATGCAAGGCTGGCGCGGCTGCGTGCCGTGGTCACTCGTGAGTCGGCAATGCTTGCCTTTGACCTCGCGGCCGACAAGCAGGTCTGTGCGCTGACCGACCAGGATTCTCAGGTACTGGCTCGTCGGACGGTGACGGCCAAGGCGTGGCAGTTGCGCGAGGTGGTCCAGTGGGGACTGGCCCAGGCATCCGCGGCGGGATTCACCTCGGTCGTGGTGGCCTGCGAACCGACCGGGCACCGTTGGCGGGTGCTGGACCAGATCGCCGCCGAGCTCGGCGTACGGCTGGTGTGTGTGCAGCCCGTGCTGGTGCACCGGGCGCGTGAAGCCGAGGACTTCACCCGAAACAAGAACGACGACAGCGATGCGATGATCATCGCCCGCTTGGTCACCGAGCTGCGCTGCTACCTGCCTGAACGCGCCGAGCCGCTCTGGGCCCGGCTACGGCACCTTGGCGCCCGCCGAGCCGCCCTGGTCACTGATGTCGGCGCCGCCCGCCACCAGATCCGGGATCTGCTGGAGTGCGCCTGGCCAGCGGTGCTGGAAACCGCCCGTGAACCGTTGGATTCCAAGAGCTGGCTGGCGGCGATGACCGTGCTGCTGGACAGAGTCGGCAACAGCGGCGACTTGTCCCTGATCCGTCGCTGGGGCTGGAGCCGGTTCGCTGCCGCGGCCCGCCGCGAGCTCCCCCGCCACGGGACCACCCGCTGGTACTCGGCGATCGTCCGGGCTGTGTTCGACGCCGCGGTCGACCCGGACCAGGCTGCGGTCGGGGTCGCCGCCCAGCGTGCCGGTGCCCTGGAACGGGTCCGGTTCGCCTTGGCGGACCTGGCCCACGCCCGGGCCGGGGTCACCGTGGTCGAGGCCCGGATGACCGGCGTGCTCGACGAGCTGGGGCTCACCGGGTTGGTCACCAGCATCCCCGGACTCTCCGCAGTCGGTGCCGCCACCATCCTGGCCGAAAGCGGCGACCCCACCCGGTTCTCCAGCGCACTGCGCCACAACCCCGTCCTCGCCGCCCGCCACACGCACCTGGTCGGCCGCAGCGACAACCAACTCACCGACGTCCAGGCCCGCGTCGCGGTCGCCGGCAGCCTGCTGCGCCAGCTGCACGCCGTGATCATCACCGCGACCCCCTGGGACCCCACCGTGGCCGCCGGCCTCAGCCACACCGCAAAGAAGGAGGCAGCGCCCGCCGCCTGAGACTCCAACGCCGAACCCGGACGGGGCCAGCCCGCCTTGCCGTCGGGAACCAATCCCGCAATTCACCATGGGCAGCCCCGCCCGTCTCCACACCAAGCCCGGATGAAGGCTGTCGGGAACGAACCCGCTTGAACGCTACGTAGGGCCGGAGACGGGCCAAAGGCACCCGTCCACAGGCGCCACCCCAACCACGACACCCAGCTCGCCGGACCAAACCCAGCGAGCCGAACACCCCCGCCCACAAACAACAAACCCAAGCCCTTGACTTCGACCTCATAGGTTGGTGAACACAAGCTGAACGACAGGCTTTCTCCCGCGATTTCACGGCTTCCGGCCGGTTTCGCAGGGCCGGTACGCCGACCCAACGGAAGCGCAAGCTGAATGAGGGCCGGCCTTGTCGCCCGCCGCCGCGCTGTGAGTTCGACGATGGGGGGGTGAGATCCACGTCTCAGACGCAACTGGCGTTCTTCACCGCTACAAGCGCCCGATCCCGGGACGACCCATACTGATGGAGCGTGTAGACCATCTTGTCTACGAGTCGTACAATTTCCCCATGGCCGAGACAACCACGATCCGGATCAGCAGGGACACCCACGCCCAGGTGACCCGGCTCGCCGCTGAGCGCCACGAAACAATCGACGAGACGGTCCGCCGAGCCCTTCGAGCGCTGCGCCAAGACACGATGATCCAGGACCTGAGAGCCGAACTCACCGACGAAGAATCAATCTGGCTCGATGCTGACGCCGGGTGATGTGATCCAGCTGGACCTCGGTGCCCTCGCCGGTAGCGAAGCGGGACTGCAGCGACCAGCGGTTGTGGTGACCGCGGGTCGTATTCTCAGAGGTGGCCCGAACGTCATCCAGGTCGTTCCCCTCACCCGCACGATTCGACCAAGCTCCACGGAGGTGGTCGTCCACCCCGATGCCGGCAACGCGCTCACCGCCAAGTCAGCTGCGCAGTGCCAACACGTGCGCTCGATAGCCACCACCAGGGTTCAAGCCCGATTGGGAAACGTGGGGCCGGTTGCTCTCGCGGAGATTCGGGAGACGATCGGATTGCTGCTTGACCTGTGAGGCCACCCGGACCGCGACTCAGAGCGTCGCCCGCACCCGGATGATCTTGCGGCGGACCCACACGTCCCGGGTCCCGTCGCGATAGCGCCGCAGGCGCATGAGCTCCCAACCGCCATATTCCGCCCGGTCGGTGAGCAGTCGCCGAACGGCGTTGCGCGACCAAGTATGCGGGATCCTGACCTGCTCCACCTCGAACTCGACACCCGGTCGGGACGGGTCGGTATAGGTCGTCGTCACGACGCTCCTCCCTGCGGAAAGTGTGATCCCGATCATAGGCAAGAACCCGAAGAATTCACCCGTTCGTATCGACTTCGCACATTGGCAAAACCCCTGCTATAGTTCTGCGGGCCGGGCGACCGGCAGACCCGGGTCCGGGTGGCGGAATTGGTAGACGCGCTAGCTTGAGGTGCTAGTGCCCGTTATAGGGCGTGGAGGTTCAAGTCCTCTCTCGGACACCACTTGAAACCTTGTTTGGCAAGGGAAAACGAAGCGGCCGCATCCAGTGGATGCGGCCGCTTCGTTTGCTTGTGTGACGACTCGCCTCAGCGCTGCGGCTCGAGGAGCCGCGTGTGCTGAATCTCGCCCAGGCCGTTGCGCAGGCTGACGGTCATGGCGCCACCGGCCGCGATATCGACGTGACCGAAGAACATCTTCTTCTGGTTGCGCGGGGACTGATTCACATAGTCGGGGGTGTTGATGTATCCCAGCTGGGGGCCGAAGGTGTTCTCCAGCTGGTTCGGGCCGAAGCCACCGGCCGAAATCGGGCCGGCGAAGAACTCATAGAACGGGTCGAAGTCGGTGAACGCGGCCTTGTTCGGGTCATAGAAGTGCTCGGCGCAATAGTGCACATCGGCGGTCAGCCAGACCACGTTGCGGATCTTGCGGCGCTTGATCTCGGAGAGGAGATAAGCCATCTCGATCTCCCGCCCCTACGTGCGCATATCGAGCATGAACACATCCAGCATGGCGCCACGCGGAATGTGGCGATAGATGCTCGGCTGCGTCATCGGGATGTTCTCGAGGAACGCTTGGCGCCCGCGGGCAGAGAGCACATCCAGGCGCTTCTCCGTGTAGCGCGGATCGTCGAGGATCTCCCCCGGATACCAGTTGTTGGTGACCTCGTGGTCGTCCCACTGGGCCAGGACCGGCACCTCGGCATACATCGCCTTGATGTTCTCGTCCAGCTGGTTGTAGCGATAGCGGCCGCGAAATTCCTTGAGCGTCTCGGCGACCTTGGCGACCTCGTCAGTGACGAGGTTGCGCCAGATCTGGCCGTCCGGCTCGGTGACGGTCGCGGCAATGGGCCCATCGGCGTACACATTGTCACCGGAATGAATGAAGAAATCCGGACGGGTCGCCTGCATCGCCCGATAGGCGACCATGCCGCCGAGATCGGGGTTGATACCCCAGCCCTGACCGGCGGTGTCACCGGTCCAGACGAAGCTGGTCGCTTCGGACTTCATCGACGGAGTGCTGAAGTGGCCGGTGGCACGCTCGCCACCCTTGCCGTCGGCGCCCTCAAACTCCACGACGTATTCGTAGTCACGACCGGCCTGCAGCCCACGCAGGTCCACCTTTGGCGGTGAAGTCGGTGTCCGGAGTCGCCCAGGGCCCCTTGACCTCGCGGGTCTGCCCGCTGGCCCCGGCGGGGACGGTCACGATGAGGCGGCCGGGACCGCTGGAGCGGGACCAGATCACGGCTGTGTTGGGCGTGACCTCACCCGACTGGATGCCACTGGGCAGGGTGAGCCGGCCCGACCCGACAAGGGCCGGGCCGGTGGTGGGAGCGGAGGCGGAGGCAGGACGGGCGAAGGCGATGGCACCGGCCCCGGCGATTGCGCCGGTGAGCAGGGTGCGACGGCTGAGTGCAGTCATGCCCTCAAATCTCACGGCCCCAAACGAAATCGACGTGGCAGGCGGATGACTTTTTGGGCTCGAAATCATGACCGGAATCACATGACCACCGGGAAGGATTCCCCCCGTCACCGAGGATCACGACGGTGACTCGCGATCCGGGCGGCGGGTCAAGGAGTGATGACGACCTTGCCGGCCGCATGGCCCTTCTCCACCGCCGCAACGGCATCGGCCGCCTGATCCAGCGGAAACTCCGCGCTGATGAGCGGGGTCACGACGCCATAACCCATGACGTCGGTGATCTTCGCCAACGCTTCCGGATCGTTCGGACGCCCGGAACCGCCGAACTCGGCTGCTGTGTCGGGATCGGGGGCGCTCAGGATCCGGCCCGGCTTGGCCAGCGGCGCGATATCGCGCAGGGGCTGGCGACCAACCAGGTCGACGATGAGGTCGACGCCGTCCGGAGCAAGGGCGCGTACGCCCTCCGCAGCCCCCGAACCGGACGCCACGAACGTCGCTCCCGTCGACTCGACCAGCTCGCGCTTGGCCTCCGACGCAATGCCGATGACCTTGAACTGGTGGACCTTGCCGATCTGGGCAGCCAGGTAGCCGACACCGCCGCCCGCACCCAGGACGACCATCGTCTCGCCGGCCTGAAGTTCCACGGCATGCGTCAGGTCGTACGCCGTCGTGCCGGCCACGGGGATCGTCGCCGCCGCGGCAAACGACAGGTCCTCGGGTTTGGCCACCGCGTCCTTGGCCCGCAGCACCGCGTGATCCGCGAACCCGCCCTGGCCCGGCGCGACCAGGCCCAGGACCTCGTCCCCGGGGGCGTACCCCTCGACCTCGGAACCAACCGCAATCACCACTCCGGCAACCTCCCGGCCCATCGGCACGGGGAACGAGCTCTTGGTCCCGAGCTGCCCCTCGCGGATCTTCCAGTCGACCGGATTGACGCCCGCGGCGCGAACCTCGATGACCAGTTGGCCCGGGCCGGGCTCGGGGACCGGACGCTCGATGAGCTGCTGGGTTTCGGGACCGCCGTGGGCGGTGAAGACATAGATCCTGGACATGTCGTCCTCCTCTGGAGTGAAGCCTTGCGGTGTTGCGTGGACGTGGCAAGGCCGCGTGGGCCGTTTCCGGACCCACGCGGCCAGTGTGATGTCAGACGGTCTGCCTGACCCGAGCCTCGACCGGGGCCGACGTGGTCCCGGTCCGGGCGGGCGTTCTCTCGAACCGATCGCGGCGGCGACGCAGCAGGCGCATCGCGTTGACGATCACGACGAGCACGGAGAGCTCGTGGACGAGCATGCCGATCGCCATGGTTACGCCACCGAAGATGACACCGACCATCAGGGTGCCGACGGTGATCAGCGCGATCGCGATGTTCTGGCGCATGTTCGCGACGGTGCGCTTGGCGAGCGACACGGCCTGCGGCAGCTTGAGCAGGTCGTCCTTCATCAGGGCGATGTCGGCGGTCTCGATCGCCACACCGGTGCCGGCGGCACCCATCGCCACTCCGATATCGGCCGTAGCCAGTGCCGGAGCGTCGTTGACGCCGTCGCCGACCATCGCCACCGTGTAGCCCTGACGCTTGAGGTCCTCGACCGCTTCCAGCTTCTGCTCGGGTAGCAGCCCGGCGCGGACCTCGTCGATGCCGACCTGGGCGCCGACAGCCTTGGCGACCGGTTCGATGTCACCGGTCAGCATGACGACCTTCTTCACGCCGCTGGCGTGGAGCCGGCGTACCATCTCGGCGGCATCCTGGCGGATCTTGTCGGCGACCGCGACCACGCCGATGGCGCGGCCGTCGCGGGCAACCACCATGGGGGTACGCCCCAGCGCCGCAAGTTCTGCGACCACCTCGGTGACACGGCTGTTGTCGGTCTCGGCGACCTGCTCCTGCTCCAGAAGCGCCACGTTGCCGACGGCAATGCGATGACCCTCGAGCGTTGCGACGATGCCCTTGCCCGGCACCGGCTCGGTGTGCTCCGGCAGGCCCGGGACAGCCAGACCCTTCTCGGCAGCGGCCTCGAGGATCGGACGGGCGAGCGGGTGCTCCGAGCCGGCCTCGGCGCGGGCTGCCAGGCGCAGCACCTCGTCCGAGTCGAGACCCTGATCGGTCCCGGCATCGAGCACGACCACATCGGTCAGCACGGGGCGGCCCTCGGTGAGGGTGCCGGTCTTGTCGAGCGCGACCGCGTCGATCTTCGCCGACGTTTCGAGGAACTCGCCGCCCTTGATCAGGATGCCGTCCTTCGCGCCGCGGCCGATGCCGGCGACGATCGAGACGGGGATCGAGATGACGAGCGCCCCGGGGCAGGCGATGACGAGCAGGGTCAGGGCGAGCACCACGTCACGGGTGATCAGGCCGAGCACGAGGGCCAGGACGATGATGGCAGGGGTGTACCAGGCCGAGAAGCGGTCCATGAACTTCTGGGTCTTCGCCTTGGCGTCCTGGGCCTCCTCGACCCGGTGAATGATCCGCGCCAGAGTCGTGTCCGCGCCGACGCCGGTGGCCTGCACCTGGAGGAAACCGCCCGTGGAGATCGTGCCGGCGTACACCTTGTCGCCTGTCACCTTCTCGACCGGGATGGATTCACCGGTGATCGAGGCTTCGTCGATCGCACCCGTGCCGCCGATCACGACACCGTCGACCGGCACCTTCGCGCCGTTCTTGACCAGGACCGTCTCACCGTTCTCGACCTCGCCGGCGTCGATCTCGATCTGCTCGTTCTCACGCAGCACGATCGCCGTGTCGGGGGCGACTGCGATCAGCTCGGCGAGCGCCGACCTGGTCTTGTTGAGCGTGGCGGTCTCCAGCGCATGGCCGATGGCGAAGAGGAAGGTGACCGCCGCGGCCTCCCAGTAGTTCGCCAGGATGACGGCGCCGATGGCTGCGACCGAGACCAGCAGGTCGATGCCGATGACCTTGGCCCGCAGCGCGTTGAAGGCCTTGATGACGACGGGGACGCCGGCGACGACAGCGGCCGCGATCATGAAGATGTCGCCCCACAGCTGGTTGGTCCAGATCCGGCTGGAGGCCAGCGAAGCGAGGATGAGCAGCCCGGAGATCCCCGGGACGGCCCAGCGGCCGTGGAGCCAGGCGTGGACCTTGTTCATGGATTCATTCCTTTCGAGGTGTGTGAGTAGTCGGGTGCGGGCCGGATCAGAAAGCCGAGGCCTTGGACTTGTAGCCGGCCTTGGCAACCGCGGCGACCAGGTTGTCGGCGGTCACCCGGGCGGGATCGTGGACGACCTCGACGCGCGAGGAGGCGAAGTGGACCTTGACGGACTCGACACCGTCGAGACGACCGACCTGCTTCTCGATCTTGGTGACGCAGGACGGGCAGGCGAAGCCTTCGGCGCGGAGGATCGTCTTCTTGGAGGTGGTGGTGTTCATGGTTTTTCCTTCCGGGTTTCGGTGCCTCATTCGGGCTCACCATGAAGATACGAAAATCCGCCACCGAACTCCTTGACGCAGGTCAAGTCCAAAAAGCCGGGCGAAATAATCGCTTATGAACCCTTTAATTCGATGCTCCTGGATGGGATGCTCTCCGGGTGACCGGATCCTTGAAACTCGTGATCGGGGCCAGCGGATTCCTCGGCTCCCATGTCACCCGGCGTCTGGTCGCCCAGGGCCATCGCGTCCGCGTGATGCTGCGCCGGACAAGTTCCACCCGCGGGATCGACGATCTCGACGTGGAGCGGCGCCATGGCGATTTGCACGACGACGCAGCCCTGCGGTCCGCGATGGCGGGCTGTGATGTGGTCTTCCACTGCGCGCTGGACGCCCGCTTCTGGTTGCGCGACCCGGCTCCCCTGTTCCGCACCAATGTCGACGGGCTGCGCCACGTGCTCGAGGCGGCCGTCGCCGCGGACCTGGATCGGTTCGTGTATACGAGCTCGGTCGGCACCCTGGCGGCGCGTTCCGACGGCGTACCCGTCACGGAAGCCGAGCCCCACAACTGGGACGGCGGTGCCTATATCGCCTCGCGATTGGGCGGGGAGAAGTTGCTCTTCGAGTACTCCCGGGAACGCGGCCTGCCGGGCATCGCCATGTGCATCTCCACGACCTATGGCCCCGGCGACTGGGGGCCGACGCCCCATGGGCGGTTGATCGGCGAGGTCGCCCGTGGCCGCTTCCCGGGCTATTTCGACTGGTCGCTCGAGGCGGTCGGAATCGAGGAGGCAGCAAGAGCGATGGTGCTGGCTGCGGAACACGGACGGGTGGGTGAGCGCTATGCGATCTCGGACCGGTTCATCAGCTGTCGCGAGATCCACGAGATCGTGTGCGCGGCGGCCGGCAGACCTCGCCCCTGGCTGCGCCTGCCCCGCTCCCTCATGGTCGCCACGACGCAGGCCAACGATGTCGCAGCAGCGCTCCTGCGGCGGGACCTGCCGATGACCCGGCTCTCCCAGCACATCACGGACACGATGTCACCCCTGGATCACAGCAAGGCCGAGCGGGAACTCGGCTGGACACCCGAGCCGATCGAGGAATCCCTCGTCCGCGCAGCCCACTTCTTCACCGAAAAGCGCCTGGTTGCCATGGCACGACCAACGGCTCAGAAGGCCAGATAGCCGAAGAACGGCAGCAGGGGCACCATCAGGCCCGTGCTCATCCAGAACATGCCGAAGTTCATGGCGAAGTCCGCGAGAGCGGCGAGGCGCGGGTTGCCGGCGACATAGTGGCCGTGACCAGCCGCTTCGTGGCCCGCGTGGTCCTGGATGTCCGGGCTGGGCCTGATGGCGTTCTTGAGGTTGCCGATCGCGGCGATGAGCAGATAGGCCATCAGCGGAATGCCCACGATCGCGACCATGATCGCCGGGTCCACCCCGACCATCGTGGCGCTCTCGACGCCGGAGCCGTGCTCCATGCCACCGTGCTCCATCCCACCGTGGCCCATGCCCCCGTGGTCTCCGTGATCCATGCCCCCGCGAGCCATGCCGCCGCCGGCCATCATGGCCTGCATCCGCACGAGCATGCCGGCGAGATGCCAGGTCATCGCACCGAACATGCCGGCGTGCCCGAGAGCGTGCCAGCCGTGCTTGCGCGCAGGACCGGCGGCAGCGAGCCCGCGTACGCCCAGAAACACGAACCAGGCCGTGCACACAGCGAAGAACCCGACCAGCACCGGGAGCGGGATCACCGCGACGAACGGGCGCCAGAGCGTGCCCGGCACCATGACGAACATCACCACCGACATCGCCAGGTGGGCCAGGTTGGAGACGAGGGTCGCACCCGACTGGCGTCGGGCGAGCTGATAGATCGACCAGATGGTCGTGAATGTGAAGAACAGCAGCAGCGCCACGAACTTCACGGGCGTGTCAGAAAGCGTGAACATCGTTTCCCAGGTTTCTTTCGGTGATCTCAGCCCAGTAGTCGGCCCCTACCGGCCGAGAGTTCCCGGCACCTCCGGAATGTGTCCGATGTCACACGAACGTCCGGAGGACCTCGGCGATCACCTCGAGGCCCGCGTCGAGCTCGGCGTCCGACACCGACCCGAACCCGAAGACGATGCCGGCGCGCGCGTCCGAATCGGACCAATAGCGGGCAAGCCCGGAGACGAGTACGCCTGCGTCGACCAGCCGATCGACCAACCGCCGCTCATCACCCGCGATCTCGACGACGACATGCAGTCCCCCATCCATGGGCCGCACGCGAACGCCTGCCAGCCCGTCCAGGGCTGCCACCACCCGGTCCCTGCGGCGACGATAGAGATGCCGCATCCGCTGCGTATGCCGCGTCAATCCCCCGGCCTCCAGATAGTGCGCAACCGCACGCTGGGTGACGAGGGACACGGGCATGCCGAGATCGCGCCGGGCGTCGAGAACGGCGGGGATCAGCGTCGGCGGCATCACGATGAATCCGGTGGCCAGAGCCGGGGTGAGAGTCTTGCTGAACGTGCCGAGCAGCGCGACCCGTTCGCCCCCGTCCATCGCGGTCAGCGCCGGCAACGGCTGGGACGTGTAGCGGAGTTCGGAGTCGTAGTCGTCCTCCACGATCCAGGTGTCCGTGGCGGTGGCCCAGGCGAGCAGCGCCTGCCGCCGATCGACCGGTAGGGAACCACCCAGCGGATATTGGTGGCTCGGCGTCACGAGAACCAGGTCGGGTGCCGGGTCGGGGAGGTGCTCCGGGATGAGACCACGCGCATCCGCCGCCAGGGGCACCACATCCACCCCGGCCCGCTCCAGCACCCGGCGCATCGACGGATAGCCGGGGTTCTCCACGCCGACCCGGCGCGCACCGGTCGCCGCCAGCAACAGCGACAACCCCTGGCGACCGCCGGCCGTCACCGCGATCAGTTCGGCGGCCCGGACCACCGCGCGCATGCGCCGCAGGTGCTCGGCGATTGCGACCCTGAGCGCGGTCAGCCCCAGGATCGGCACCTCACCCCCCAGCGGTTCGTCGGCGGCCCGACGCCACGCCGACCTCCAGGTGGCATCCACCAGAGAGGCCTCCATCGGCTGGCCCGGGCGCAGGTCGATCGCCGGAGGCCCTGCCTCGACCGCTGGAACAGGAACGGGGAGGTCGGCCTCCGGCGGGCGGACCGCGCGTATCTTCGGGTTCACCCGCGTCCCCCCACCCGTCCGCGCGATCAACCAGCCCTCCGCGAGCAGCTGGTCATAGGCCTGCACCGCGCTCCCGCGGGACACCCCGAGCTGGGTCGCGAGGGCGCGCGTCGAGGGCAGGGGGTCATCGGCGACGAGTACGCCCGTGCCGACGAGCTCACGCACCGCGGCGGCGATCTGATCGGGCAGGGACACGTCCGAGCCCCGATCGAGGGCGACCGGCAAGGACAGTTCCGGGGTGGTCCGCACAAGGCCTCCAAAGTGGTCTATTCACAGTCATATCAATCCGGCCCTGGATGAGACCACTTTGGTCACGGATGATCGACACGTGACTGACGTGACTGACAAGACCACTTCCACCGGGACCTCCCTGATCAAGCGCGGGCTCGCCGACATGCTCAAGGGCGGCGTGATCATGGACGTTGTGACGCCCGAGCAGGCGCGCATCGCCGAGGACGCGGGGGCCGTTGCGGTGATGGCGCTGGAGCGCGTACCCGCCGATATCCGCGCCCAGGGCGGCGTCGCGCGCATGAGCGATCCCGACCTGATCGCCGGCATCATCGAGACCGTCTCGATCCCTGTCATGGCCAAGGCCCGCATCGGGCATTTCGTCGAGGCGCAGGTGTTGCAGCACCTGGAGGTCGATTACATCGACGAGTCCGAGGTGCTCTCCCCCGCCGACTATGTGAACCACATCGACAAGCACCAGTTCAAGGTGCCGTTCGTGTGCGGCGCGACCAACCTGGGCGAGGCGCTGCGCCGTATCACCGAGGGCGCCGCGATGATCCGCTCCAAGGGCGAGGCCGGCACCGGCGATGTCTCCGAGGCCACCAAGCACATCCGCACGATCCGCAAGGAGATCGCGGTGCTCCAGGCGACGTATGCCACCAACCCGGACGAGCTCTATGTCGCGGCCAAGGAACTGCAGGCCCCCTATGAGCTGGTGCGCGAGGTCGCCGAGCGGGGCACGCTGCCGGTGGTGCTGTTCACCGCGGGCGGCGTCGCGACCCCGGCCGATGCGGCGATGATGATGCAGCTGGGCGCCGACGGCGTCTTCGTCGGCTCGGGCATCTTCAAGTCCGGCGACCCGGCCAAGCGGGCGGCCGCCATCGTGCGCGCCACTGCGGCCTATGACGATCCGGCCGCCATCGCCGACGCCTCCCGCGGGCTGGGCGAGGCCATGGTCGGCATCAACGTCGCCGACCTCCCCGCTCCCCACCGCCTGGCCGAGCGCGGCTGGTGAGCCCGCTCGTCGGCGTACTCGCGCTGCAGGGCGGAGTGCGTGAGCACGCGTCGCTGCTGGAGTCGCTGGGCGCGCGGGTACGCCCGGTCCGCCGCCCGGAGGACCTCGCCGGGCTGGACGCGCTCGTCCTGCCGGGTGGCGAGTCGTCGGTGCTCGACCGGCTGAGTCGCGCCTTCGGATTGTTCGAGCCGATGCGCGAGGCGATCGGCGCCGGGCTACCCACCCTGGGGACGTGTGCGGGTCTGGTCCTGCTGGCGGCCGAGGTGATCGACCCCGCACCGGGCCAGCACAGTCTGGGCGTGCTTGACATCGGCGTACGCCGCAACGCCTTCGGCGGCCAGGTGCATTCGGCGGAGACGCTTCTCGACACGGGGCTCGGGTCGGTGCGTGCAGCCTTCATCCGGGCGCCCGAAGTCGTGCGGGTCGGACCGAGTGTCGAGGTGCTGGCCAGGTGGGGCGAGGCGATCGTGGCCGTCAGATCAGGTCATGTGCTGGGTCTGAGCTTCCACCCGGAATTGACCGGTGACACGACCTTTCACTCGGAGCTGCTCGGCCTCACGGGTGGGTCATATCGACCGGCACAACCCACTGATCGAACTGTTCCGCACTGAGCTCACCAGACGCGATGGCCGCCTCACGGAGTGTCGTCCCCTCGGCATGGGCGCGCTTCGCGATGCGGGCGGCGGCGTCATAGCCGATGTGGCGATTGAGCGCCGTGACCACCATGAGGTTGCGGGCCAGGTTGTCGGAGATTCGCTCCCGATCGGGCTCGATGCCGACGGCGCAGTGGTCGGTGAAGGCGCCGAAGGCATCGGACAACAGGCGAATCGACTCGAGGACCGCATGGGCCATGACGGGCTTGTAGACGTTGAGCTGGAAATTCCCCTGGGTGCCCGCGAACGCGACCGCGGCGTCGTTGCCGTAGACCCGGACGGCCACCATGGTGAGAGCCTCGGCCTGGGTCGGATTCACCTTGCCGGGCATGATCGAACTGCCCGGCTCATTGGCCGGGATGGTGATCTCACCGATGCCGTTCCGTGGGCCGGAGGCGAGCCAACGCACGTCGTTGGCGATCTTCATGGCCGCGCCCGCCAGCGTCCGGAGTGCGGCTGACACCCCAACCAGCCCGTCATGTGCCGCGAGGGCGGTGAACAAGTTGGGTGCCTGGGTGAATTCGAGGCCGGTCTCGACCGAGATCTTCTCGGCCGTGAGCCGCCCGAAGTCGGGATGGGCGTTCAGGCCGGTGCCCACGGCCGTGCCGCCGATCGCGAGCCGGCGTACCCCTTCTTCTGCAGAGCGAACAACCGCCAGCGCCTCGTCGAGCTGCGCTACCCACGCCCCGATCTCCTGGCCGAGGGTGACGGGGGTGGCATCCTGCAGGTGGGTCCGCCCCACCTTCACCACGTCGGCGAATTCCTCGGCCTTGACCGCGAGCACGTCGCGGAGTCGGGTCACCGCCGGATAGAGCCGTTCGGTGAGTTCGAGGGCAACCGCGATATACATCGCCGTCGGAAACGTGTCGTTGCTGGATTGACCCCGATTGACATGGTCGTTGGGGTGGATCGGCGACTTGCTGCCCAGGACGCCTCCGGCGGATTCGATCGCACGATTGCTGATCACTTCGTTGGCGTTCATGTTGGACTGGGTGCCGGACCCGGTCTGGAAGACGACGAGCGGGAAATGCCCGTCCAGTTCACCCGAGATCATCTCGTCGGCCGCGGCCACGATCAGCGCGGCGGTCCGCTCGGGCAGCTCCCCCAGGTCGGCGTTCGCCTGCGCGGCCGCCTTCTTGAGTACGCCCAGCGCCCGGATCATCGGTCGACCCCACACGAACGTGTCGCGTCCGATCGGGAAGTTGCCGATGCTGCGCTGGGTCTGGGCACCCCAATAGCGGTCGGCGGCCACGGCCACCTCGCCCAGCGAATCGGTCTCGATGCGAGTGGTGTCGCTCATGAGCGCACCGTACCCCGGCGCTACAACTCCGATCCGACACCCCGCTGGGGTATCGGTCAGCCCTGCCGACCAATGCCCAGGACGCACGTCATGAGTTCTGCTGCATCGCTGAATGGAATTCGGCTCGGTCCCTTTTCCGGCCGACCTATAGTCGGCCCGAGGAAATGGGGGTGAGCGCGTGGGCATGTTCGCATCGCTCTCCGTTCCGAACTATCGCCGATATTTCTTCGGCATCCTGACCTCCAACACCGGCAACTGGATGGGCCGCACGGCCCAGGCCTGGCTCGTGTTGATGGTGCTCACCGAGCAGGACGCGATCGCGCTCGGCACCGCGACCGCCCTGATGTTCCTCCCGTCGATGCTGTTCAGCACGGTGGGCGGTGCGTTGGCCGACCGGTTTTCCAAGCGCC
>CAZEVN010000017.1:10882-30481 GCA_964515145.1 uncultured Enemella sp. | reverse complement strand
TCGATGCTGTTCAGCACGGTGGGCGGTGCGTTGGCCGACCGGTTTTCCAAGCGCCGGTTGATGATCATCACCAACGCGGTCATGGCAGTGAACACCCTCGTGCTCGGCGTGCTCGTGGTCACCGGCAACGTCCAGCTCTGGATGGTCTATCTGGCGGCCCTCGTCGAAGGCACCGCGTTTTCTGTGGATGCGCCCGCGCGGCAGTCCTTCGTCTCCGAGATGGTGCCGAGAGAACACCTCTCGAATGCGATCAGCCTCAACTCGACCAGCTTCAACTCGGCCCGGCTGCTGGGCCCGGGCATCGCGGGTTTTCTGATCACGCTGATCGGCACGGGTGGGGTGCTGCTCGCCAATGCGGTGACGTACGCCGGCGTGATCCTCGCCCTGGCCACCCTTGATCGAACACAACTCACCCGGACGACCCGCACCCCCGGCTCCGGGGGCATCATCGCCGGGCTGCGCTATATCCGCACCCAGCCCTACATCATGCTCATCCTGGTCATCGCGGCGGCGATGGGTTTGTTCGGCATGAATTACCAGATGACGAACGTGATGATGGCCGGCATGGTGTTCGGCAAGGGAGCGAGTGAGTTCGGGCTCCTGGGCACGGTGATGGCGATCGGGACGCTCGCGGCTTCCCTGCTGGCGGCCCGCCGCAAACGGCCGCGCCTTCTGGTGATCATGACAGCGATGGGCATCTTCATCCTGGTGACGCTGGCCTCGGCACTGGCACCCACGTTCTGGCTCTTCGCCGTGCTGCTCGTGCTGTGCGGCCTGTCGGTCATCACCGTCATGATCACGTGCAATGCGCTGGTGCAGATGACGACCGAGAGCGCGTTCCGGGGCCGCGTGATGTCGGTGTATTTCCTGCTGGTGCTCGGGACCACGCCCCTGATCTCCCCCGTGCTCGGCTGGATCGCCGAGAATCTGGGTGCGCGCTGGACGCTGGGTCTGAGTGCCGGCGCACTCGCCATCGTGTGGTTGGGTGCGGCCTTCTATCTGGCGAAGACGGAGGACGTGAAGATCCGCCTGGACCTGCGGCGACGGTTCCCGCTCGTGGTCACTCGCGGCCGGCTGGTGGAGGAACCACCGCCGGAGGTCAGCTGACCTGCGGGAGCGTCTCGTTGTGGTGCTGCAGTTCGTCGGCCTCGTGCTGGAGCGCCTCACGCAGCTCGCCATAACCACCGAAACCGACGGCGCGGCAGAACCTCAGGACGCTCGCCTCATCGGTATCGCACAGACTCGCCAGCTCGGCGACGCGGAGCTCGACGACCGCTCCGGGCTCTCGCACCACCATGCGCCCGATGCGCTGGGTGGAACGCGGCAGAAAGGCCATGCGGGACATGATGTCGTTTCGAATACTCATGATTCTCCACTCCTTGCGGACAATCTGAGATTAAGCCTGTCGAACCCGGAAAGCGTTCCCTGTGTCGCGGACCGAAACGGACGGGTTGGAGTCATGAATCGCCGGCGAAGCGTTCGGGCGGACTGTCCCGCAACGCCCGAGGCAGGCTGACGCCTGCACTCGCCAGTTCCAGGTCGGCCAGCGCAACGATGGTCTCCCACTGCCCCGCGCGCCACTGCCCGAGCGGGTCCGGATCGATCCGGGCCAGCCCCCGGACCGGCTGCGTGGCGAGCGCCCGCAACGCGAGCAGGTCCAGATCGGCGCCCGAACCCAGCAGCGCCGTCACCTCACGGGACCGACGGACAAATCGCAGGCGCACCGGCAGCCAGACCACCAGGACCAGCGCGACCGGGAGGACGAACACGAGGAGGCCGAGCACCACTGCGAGCTGCTCGAGAGTCCTCACCTGGTCCTGCGAGGCCTCGACGATCGGGCTCAGCGATCCGGCAGCCGAATCGAAGGGTCGGCGCAGCTGCTCCCCCGCCATCGGAATGCCACTCACATCTCCACTGGCCGAGGTCAGGTCGTTCCGCATCCGGGTGACGGCGTCGGCCACCTGACGCGCGGGCTCCGCCGCCGCCATCACCCATCGCCACACCTCGACACCCACAACCGCCCAGAGGATGATCCAACCGAGCACGAACAGATCTGCGGAGATCTGCCGTCGCCGGCGGCGGGACGGTCGCGCATAGAAGGCCATGGCCCCAGTCTCGCAAGATGCCCGCCCGAACCGACGTCGATGCCACAGTTGTTCGATCGATGCCACAGATACAACTGGGGCATCACGCGAATAAGTGTGGCCTCACGGAGTGGATCCCTGGGCGGGGTGTCCTTTGCTCGCCGGTCACCCCACCGAGCCGGACTTCAGCTTCCACCGCCCGAGATCGGTCGTGTCGACGAAGCCGAGATCCTCGAGCTCGCCGAGGACGGTGATCGTCACCAGCAGCGGCAGCCCGCATTTGATCGACACCTCCTCTGCGGTCCGACCGCCACGTCCGGGCACGTGCTCGAACACGGCCAGTTGGGTCTCGCTGAGCCGGTCCACGGGCCGAGCCGGACCGTGCGCAAGCGGCAGGGTCTCCTGGCCCAGAGGGGCGATGGCCTCTCGGACGTGGGCGGCATTCGCGACGAGCTTTCCGTTCTTGTCCCTGATGATCTCGTGGGCACCCTCGGAGCAGGCAGACGTGACGGGACCGGGCACCGCCATCAGGATGCGGCTGCAGACCTCCGCCCAGGACACGGTGTTCTTGGCCCCGGAGCGATTCGCCGCCTCCACCACCACCGTGCCACGCGACACCGCGGCAATGATCCGGTTGCGCCAAAGAAAACGCGTGCGACTCGGCCGCTCCCCCGGCGGCTGTTCCGACACGAGGAGGCCAGTGGTGCGGATGGCATCCAACAAGCGCGCATTGCCACGGGGATAGGGGTGGTCGAGGCCGCCGGCGAGGACCGCGATGGTGCGCCCACCCGCCGCCAGCGCACCCCGGTGGGCACTGATGTCGATGCCATAGGCCCCGCCGGAGACGACCGTCACCCCGGTGGCCGCCAGGTCCGCGCCCATGTCTGCGGCCACGGACTCGCCATAGGCGGTGGAGGCCCTCGACCCCACGATGGCCACGCTGCGATCGGCCCACCCGGCCAGGTGCCCCGGGCCTGTCACCCACAGTCCCAGCGGGCGTCCGCGAGCCTTTTCCCAGGTGGCGTGGGCGAGGTCGTCCAACGGTTCCGGCCACTCGTCATCCCCCGGGATGACGAAACGCAACCCGTGGCGTCGCATCGCCGCCAGCACCACGTCGAGACGCACACCCGGCACCCGTCGGCCCCACAACGAATCGGCACGATGCGCCGACAGCGAATGCCAGAAATCGAGAGCGCCTTCGGCCCGGACGTGGTCGGCCACTCGTGGATCCGCCGGGTCGGTCACACACGCAAGCGCCAGCCGGGCCATGCGGTCATCAGCCACGGTGAATCGGTTTCGTGCTGCCGTCGACATCACGCCACCTCCCTCAACCCGGGCTCCCCACGCCGCAGGGCGAGCGCCAGCCTGACCTCCGTGCGGGTGGGGACGTCCTTGCCGATCAAGTCGCAGCACGTCCAGGCAAGTCTCAAACACTTGTCGATGCCGCGGGCACTGAGACTGCCCCGGGTGACGGCCTCGTCCAACAGCTCGAGCCCCTGGGGCAGGGGCAGGACAGAGCGCAGCGCCGGGCCCGGAACCTCGGCGTTCGTCATCCAGCCCAGCCCGCTGAGCCGAGCACGCTGCCTCGCCCGGGCTTCGGCCACCCGGGCCGCCACCACAGCACTTGATTCGGTCGCCCCGGCCAGCGGATGCACCAGGGACCGGCGCAACGGCTGGAGCTGCTGGTGGATATCGATCCTGTCGAGGATCGGGCCAGAGATCCGATCCCGGTATTGGCGGACCCGGAAGGGCGGGCACTGACATTGACCACCCGGCTGTCCCGCTTGCCCGCACGGACAGGGATTGGCCGCGAGGACGAGTTGGAAACGCGCGGGATAGCGCACCTGCTGTTGGGTCCGCCCCAACAGAATCGATCCCTGCTCAAGGGGAGTCCGCAGGGCCTCCAGGACCCGGGTCGGAAATTCAGCCGCCTCGTCGAGAAACAGCACCCCGCGATGGGCGAGGCTGATGGCACCCGGCTTGGCGACACGCGCTCCTCCGCCGACCATGCTCGGCACGGACGCCGAGTGGTGCGGATCGGCATACGGCGGTCGCACATCGAGTTCGAGGCTCGACAGCGTCCCAGCCAGAGACCTGACCGCAGCGACCTCCAGCGCCTGGGTGGTGGTGAGGTCGGGCAGCAGGCCCGGCAACCGTGCGGCCAGCATGGTCTTGCCCACGCCGGGTGGCCCGTGCAGGAACAGATGATGCCCACCCGCAGCGGCCACCTCGATCGCCCATTTTGCCTCGGCCTGTCCGACGACATCGCCGAGATCCAGGAGGCCGGGAGTCTCCGCCGTTTCCGACGTGGGCGGATCCGGCTCGGCCACCGGCTGTCCACGCATGACCCGGGCCAGATCGATGATCGATGCCACACCGGTCACCCGCATCCCCGCCACATGCCGCGCCTCGTGCACCTGGTCCATCGGCACCACCGCGCGGTCGAACCCGTGCATCCGCGCCGCCATGATGCCGGGCAGGATGCCGCGCACCGGGCGTACCCGACCGTCCAGGCCGAGCTCTCCCATCAGCACCGTGTGGTCGAGGATCCGGTCGGGCACGGCATCGCTGGCGGCCAGCACAGCGGCGACGATGCCGAGGTCATAGTGGCTGCCGCCCTTGGGCAGGGTGGCCGGCAACAGGTTGATGGTCAGCAGCTTGTCGGGCCAGCTGAAACCCGCGCTGGCGACGGCGGCGCGACAGCGGTCGCGCGATTCATACAACGCCGTGTCAGGCAGGCCGACGAGCACCGTTCGGGGCAATCCCCCACCGGTGAAGGCCTCGATCTCCACCACATGCCCGTCCAGGCCGGCCAGCGCCACCGACCGGGCGCTCGCGAGCCCCATCAGGAGATCCCTCTGACGTGGGTGATCTGCACAGGCCGATCGCGCAGGTCGAGCACCCCGACCGCATCCAGGCGAATCGTCGGCACCATCATCGGATGCTGTGACAACCACTGTCCTGCGAGCCGCCGCAGCCGACGGACCTTCGCGAAGGTGATCGACTCCAGGGGCGTGCCATAGCCCGTCCCGGTTCGATATTTCACTTCACAGAAGACGATCACCGACTCACCGTCGACCTCATCGACCGCGATCAGGTCGATCTCCCCGTCCCGACACCGCCAGTTGCGGTCGATGATCACCATTCCGGCGTCGAGCAGGACCTGCTCGGCCCACTCTTCGCCCCGTGCGCCACGGCGCTGTTTCAGACCCGTCATGCGTGCACAGTGCACGCCCCGGACCCGAATGATTCACCCCAATCGGTTGGCTGTGGACAACTCTCCGGCTCTGTGCTGGCCTGTGGAAACCCTGCGGCGAGCGTCTGCCACCGGCACGCCATGATGGACCCAGCACCCGACGAAGGAGTCCCCCATGCGCATTGCGAACGTCGCGAACCGAGCCCACCTCGTGGTGGGTGCCGACGATGGGTCGGACCGGCTCATCGACATCGCCGACGCCTCCGACCAGAAGTTTGGCCCGACACCTGCCGCCCTCTATGCCGACTGGGCCGCGTTCACCGCCTGGGCCAGCAGCACCTCCCACGACGGCGAGGCCGGCAGCCCCGTCGACCGGTCGGCTCTCTCCGCGCCCTCGCCCGAACCTCGCCAGGTCTTCGCCATCGGCCTGAACTATGACGAGCACGCCAAGGAGTCGGGCTTCGAGGCGCCCACCGACCTGCCGCCCGTCTTCACGAAGTATGTGTCGGCGTTCTCCGGTCCCGATACCGAAGTCGTCATTCCGCCCGGCGGCAACGTCGACTGGGAGGTCGAACTCGTGCTCGTCATGGGTGCCGAGGCCCGCCGCATCGATCCCGCCGCTGCCTGGGACCACATCGCCGGAGTCACCGTGGGTCAGGATCTGTCGGAGCGGATCACCCAGCTCCGCGGGCCGGCCCCCCAGTTCGGCCTCGGCAAGTCGTATCCGGGTTTCGCCCCGCAGGGCCCTTTCCTGATCACGCCGGATGAGCTGCCGAACCGCGACGACCTGGGGATCGGTTGCCGGATCGACGACGAGGTAGTCCAGGACGGTCGCACGAGCGAGATGATCTTCGACGTCCCGGCGCTGGTGGTCAAGATCTCGGAGAACGTGACGCTCTATCCGGGCGATGTGATCTTTTCGGGTACGCCCGCCGGCGTGGGCATGGGGCGTGAACCCAAACGCTTCCTCAAGGCGGGCGAAACCCTCCACACCTGGATCGAGGGTGTCGGCGAGATGACTCAGCGCTTCGTCGCCGGCTGATCGATCCGGACATGCAGAAGGCGGCTCGGGCATTTCCAGCCCGGCCGCCTCTGTCGTTCAGGACGCTCAGTTGCCGTCCGGCACCTGCAGGTCGCTGTGCACGATCTCCTCGATCGACACATCGCGGAAGGTCAGGACCTTGGCGCTCTTGACGAAGCGTGCCGGGCGATACATATCCCAGACCCAGGCATCCCCCATCGACACCTCGTAATAGACGTCACCGCCCTCGGTGCGCACCTTCAGGTCCACCGCATTGCAGAGATAGAACCGGCGTTCGGTCTCGACGGCATATTTGAAGATGCCGACGACCGACTTGTATTCCTTGTAAAGCTGCAGTTCCAGCTCGGCTTCGTAGTCTTCGAGGTCTTCGGCGCTCATGGTGGCCCCACTCTAGCCCGTCACCGCGGAGCGGCGCTCCCGTGAAATCGCCAGCGCTCGCACGACGTTGTCGAACCGCATGCGGTGCTCCGGGCAGGGTCCGTGCTCATCGAGGTGGGACTGGTGCAGCGGCGTGCAATAGCCCTTGTGGATCTCGAACGCATAGTGCGGATAGGTCTCCGCCAGCTGCGTCATGATCCGATCACGCGTGACCTTGGCGATCACCGAGGCCGCCGCGACACAGGCCGCGACCCTGTCGCCCTTCCAGACCGCCAGACCGGGCACACCCAACCCGTCGACCGGAAACCCGTCGGTCAGCACATAGCGCGGGGGCACCTCGAGCCGCATCAATGCACGACGCAGGGCCTGGATGTTGGCCACGTGCATGCCCAACCGATCGCATTCCCCCGGGCCCAGCGCGACCACGGACCAGGCTTCGGCCTTGGCGATGATCTCGGCGTACGCCCGCTCGCGCTGGGCCGCAGACAGCAGCTTCGAATCCTTGAGACCCTGGATCAGGCGGCCCGGCGAGTCCGGAAGGACGACTGCAGCGGCCACGAGCGGACCGGCACAGGCTCCCCGCCCGGCCTCATCGGCACCGGCCACGGGGCCCAGCCCCGCCCGGCGCAGGGCGCGCTCATAGCCATAGAGACCGGCGTCCCGGCGTACGACAAATCGGGCCATCAGCAGCCGTCCGAGACCCGAACGATCTCCCCCTCGGCGGGTGCCGGCCCGGTCGGAGGCGGAACGGCTGCGAAGGCATCCGGTGTCTCGAACCACTGGATGCGGTTGAGCGGAGACATGACCATCGTGACGGTGCCCACGACCGCGTCGACCGGGATGAAGGCACCCTGGCCGGGTGGGCCACCGCTCATCGAGACATCCTGCAGGTGGCAGCGGGAGTCACCGGAGGCATTGCGGTGGTCGCCCATCACGAAAATGTGCCCCGCGGGCACGACGACCTCGAACGGCTTCTCGGCGGGTTTGACCTGGCCGCTGGGATCGGAAAAGAGGTACGCCGATTCCTCGAGGGGAACCCCATTGACGCTCATGCGCCCGAGTTCGTCGCAGCAGGACACCCGATCACCAGGGAGGCCGACCACTCGCTTGACCAGGTGTCCCTCGGACGAGTTGGGGAGGATGCCGACAAACTCCAGGACCCGCCGACCCGGCCCGGGCTCCTCGGGAGCGCCGAGCCAGCGATGGGCATCAGCGAAGACCACGATGTCGCCCCGCTTGAAGTCGATCACGCGGAGCGCCACGATCTTGTCGTTCACCTGGAGGGTGTTCTCCATGGAGCCGGACGGCACCTCGAAGGGCTGGAAGACGAAGGCCCGCAGCAGCGTGGTGATCAGCAGGCCGACCGTGACGATGACGACAAGTTCGAGAATGAAGCTCCCCAGGCTCTGGGGCTTCTTCGCCTTCCGCTTCTTCTTGTCGGGGACGGCAGCCGCACTCGCGCCCGTGGACGACTCGTCGTCAGCGGAACGGGCAGCGGGAGGGCTGTCGGACTCAGGCTCGCTCGGGCCTTCGGCGGCGCGGCGCGGTCCGGGGTTGGTTGCGGGATTCAGCCTCGGCTCCTTCTCGACCGCGGCGGCTCCCAGCCGAGCCCCAGCCGCGCTTTGTCAGACTTGTTCACGCATGGCGTATCGCCCGAACAAGCAATGATGGGGCGGTGCATCACACCGCCCCATCTTCTCATACGGTCCCAGAAATTCCGGTTCCGTCACGCGGGCAACAAGGCTCGCGCAGCGCGCATCAACGGTCGCGCTTCTCCTTGATCTTGGCCGCCTTGCCGGAGAGGCCGCGGAGGTAGTAGAGCTTGGCGCGACGGACGTCACCGCGACGATCGACCTCGATCTTGTCGATGATCGGGCTGTGCAGCGGGAACGTGCGCTCCACGCCAATGCCGAAGCTGACCTTGCGAACGGTGAAAGCCTCCTGGACGCCACCACCGTTGCGGGCGATGACGACTCCGGCGAAGACCTGGATTCGGGACCGGTTGCCTTCGACGACCTTGACGTGCACCTTGACGGAGTCGCCCGCGCGGAACTTGGGGTGCTCGGTGCGCAACGAAGTCTGGTCGAGTTCGGTGATCAGCTTGTTCATGGTGTTCCTTGCCGGTGCCACAGGTCACCGCTCGTGGAAGAGTATGTGGAGGCCCGTCGCGAGCTAACCCCCTGTGGCAGGAGTCCGCGGCAGAGCAACAGCGAGTGATTATGCCACATCGTCGCGGTCGCCCGCCACTTGAGACCAGTAGGCTCCCTCCATGAAGTCTGCCCTCATGCCCAGCCTCGCCTTGGGTGCCGTGTTGGCTCTCGCGGCCTGTTCCGGCACCGCCTCGAACCCCGACTCGAACACGAGTCCCGGCGTGGCTCCGGTCGACACGTCCATCGCGCCACCGCAGACCGGGGAGGCCAGCCCGGATGCCCCCGACACTCCCTATCCGGGTGGAGTGACCGAGGCAGACCTGCCGTCTGATTCCGAGCTGCTGTGGACCCCGGAGATCGGCTGGAAGACCGTGGAGACCTCCGAGGGCGGTGGCACCCAGCAACACAGCGTCTGCCAGCAGAATCGCATGGAATCGCTGGGAGCCAGGTTCATCATGGTGCGCACCTATGCCCTGGGGGATGCCCCCCGCGGCTCCGGTGCCGACGCCACGGCGATCGCGATGAGCTTCGAGTCCAAGGAACTGGCCGATCAGGCGTACGCCACTGCCCAGGGATGGATCACGGACTGTGCCGCCACCCTCGAGGCCCAGAACCGCATCGATCCGCGGTTTGCGATCGAACCGATGGACGTGGCTGTTCCCGGTGGGCGCGCGCAGGTCAGTGAATGGATGTACGCCACAGCGGCCGATGCCGGCGAGTTCGAGAGCCAGGGACTCATCCAGGTGGGCGACCGTCTCGAGCTGCTGGTCATGCGGATCGAGGGCCAGGACAACAACTTCGATACCGAGCCGAACGGGCCCGTGGGGATGGTTCATCCCATGATTCGCAGCGTGCCGAAGGCGGCAGAAAAACTGGCCCGCTGAGGCGTACCAGGGAAGCGATCGGCGCCGGCCCCACTCGGGGACCGGCGCCGTTGCTGTGGCGATCGGAGATCGATCAGCCCTTGGTCAGGGCCTTGAACAGGTCGCGGTTGAGGCGCGAGATGCTCGAGAGCGGAATGCCCTTCGGGCAGACCGCGGTGCACTCACCGATGTTGGTGCAGTTGCCGAAGCCTTCGGCCTCGTGCTGGGCCACCATGCCGAGGACGCGGGACCAGCGCTCGGGCTGGCCCTGGGGCAGCAGACCGAGGTGCGCGACCTTGGCCGAGGTGAACAGCATCGCCGAGCCGTTGGGGCAGGCGGCGACACAGGCACCACAACCGATGCAGGTGGCGTTGTCGAACGCGTGGTCGGCGTCCTTCTTGTCCACCGGCAGCGAGTTGGCGTCGACTGCCGAGCCGGTCGGCGCGGAGATGTAGCCGCCGGCCTGGATGATGCGGTCGAACGAGGAGCGGTCTACGACGAGGTCCTTGAGGACCGGGAAGCCTTCGGCCTTCCAGGGCTCGACGCTGATCGTGTCGCCGTCCCTGAACTCCCGCATGTGGAGCTGGCACGTAGTGGTCTGATAAGTGGTCTGGCCGCGGCCGTGGGCCACGCCGTTGATCACCACACCACACGCACCGCAGATGCCCTCGCGGCAGTCGGAGTCGAAGGCAACCGGTTCCTTGCCCTCGACCGTGAGCTGCTCGTTGAGGAGATCGAGCATCTCCAGGAACGACATGTGGTCGGAGACACCGTCGAGCTGATATTCCTCCATCCGCCCCTGAGTCTCGGTGTTCTTCTGGCGCCAGATGCGCAGGTTGACCTTCACTTATAACTCCGTTGCTTCAGCTCGATGAACTCGTATTCCAGGGGCTCCTTGTGGAGGATCGGCTGCTCGCCCGCCTGGGTGAACTCCCACGCGGCCACATAGGCGAACTGGTCGTCGTGACGCAGCGCCTCGCCGTCCTCGGTCTGGGACTCGGCCCGGAAGTGGCCGCCGCAGGACTCGCGGCGCACCAACGCGTCGACACACATGAGCTCGCCGAGCTCGAGGAAGTCGGCCACGCGACCGGCACGCTCGAGGGTCTGGTTGAGCTCCTCGGCTTCACCGGTGACCTTCACGTCGCGCCAGAACTCGTCACGGAGTTCGCGGATGAGCCCGATCGCCTTGCGCAGGCCCTCCTCGGTGCGCTCCATGCCGCAGTATTCCCACATGATGTGGCCGAGTTCCTTGTGGAAGGAGTCGACCGTGCGGGAGCCCTGGATCGACATCAGCTTGTCGATGCGCGCCTGCGTGGAGTCAACGGCCTCGACCACGGCCGGGTCATCGGCCTTGAGCGTCGGCTCGTGCACGTCGGCCAGATAGTTGGCCAGCGTGTTGGGCAGGACGAAGTAGCCGTCGGCCAGGCCCTGCATCAGCGCCGAGGCGCCGAGGCGGTTGGCGCCCTGGTCGGCGAAGTTGGCCTCGCCCACGACGAACAGTCCGGGAACGTTGGACATCAGGTCATAGTCGACCCACAGGCCACCCATCGTGTAGTGCACCGCCGGATAGATGCGCATCGGCGTCTCATACGGGTTCTCGCCGGTGATCTGGGCGTACATGTCGAAGAGGTTGCCGTATTTCGCCTCGACGGCCTTGCGGCCCAGACGGTTGATGGCGTCGGCGAAGTCGAGGTAGACACCGCGGCGGCCCTGGCCGGGCACCTCGGGACCGACACCGCGACCCTCGTCGCACATGTTCTTGGCCTGGCGGGACGCGATGTCACGCGGCACCAGGTTGCCGAACGCCGGATAGATCCGCTCCAGGTAGTAGTCGCGGTCCTCCTCCGGGATCTGGCGAGGGTCCTTGGTGCAGTCCGCCGCGTTCTTGGGAACCCAGATGCGGCCGTCGTTGCGCAGCGACTCGGACATCAGCGTCAGCTTCGACTGGGTGTCGCCGGAGACCGGGATGCAGGTCGGGTGGATCTGCGTGTAGCACGGGTTGGCGAAATAGGCACCCTTGCGGTGCGCACGCCACGCGGCCGTGACGTTGCAGCCCATCGCGTTGGTGGACAGGAAGAAGACGTTGCCGTAGCCACCCGACGCCAGCACGACCGCGTCGGCCATGTGCGCCTCGATGCGGCCGGTGACCATGTCGCGCGTGACAATGCCGCGGGCCTTGCCGTCGGAGACGATCAGCTCGAGCATCTCGTGGCGGGTGTGCATCGTGACGGTCTTGGCGTTGATCTGGCGCTCCAGCACCTGGTAGGCGCCGATCAGCAGCTGCTGACCCGTCTGACCGCGGGCATAGAACGTGCGGGACACCTGCACGCCGCCGAAGGAGCGGTTGTCGAGGAGTCCGCCGTATTCGCGGGCGAACGGAACACCCTGCGCGACGCACTGGTCGATGATGTTCGCCGACACCTCGGCGAGGCGATAGACGTTGGTCTCGCGCGAGCGGTAGTCGCCGCCCTTGACCGTGTCATAGAACAGGCGGTGGGTGGAGTCACCGTCGTTCCGATAGTTCTTGGCCGCATTGATGCCACCCTGGGCAGCGATCGAGTGGGCACGACGGGGGCTGTCCTGATAGCAGAACGCCTTCACCTGATAGCCGGCCTCGCCGAGTGTCGCAGCGGCGGAGCCACCGGCCAGGCCGGTGCCGACGACGATGACCGACAGCTTGCGGCGGTTGGCCGGGTTGACGAGCTTGGCCTCGAACTTGCGGGTTTCCCACTTCTCGGCGATCGGACCTGCCGGCGCCTTGGTGTCGTGGATGTCCTCGCCCAGAACGAAGACGGCGTCGCCGTCGAGGCTGCTCCGGGTTTCGATGGTGTCGGTCACAGTGTGATCCCTCCGAACAGAATGGCGGCCGGGCCGGCGATGAAGCCGAGCACGATCACGAGGGCGATGGCGATGGCCACCGCATTCCAGAAAGTACGCGCCTTGACGCTGGTGTTGGCTCCGAGCGTCGCGAAGGCGCTCCAGAAGCCGTGACGGATGTGCAGGCCCACGGCGATCATGGCGATCAGATAGCTGATGAAGACCAGCGGCTGCTGGAAGCTCTCGACCACGCGCGGGAAGATCGAGGCCGCGCCGGGCGCGGTATCAACGACCGGGTTGGTGCCACCGATGGTGAAGTGGAGCAGGTGATAGATCACGAACAACAGGATCGTGACACCGCCCCAACGCATCGTGTAGGAGGCATAGCTCCGCTGCAGGGCCTTCTTCTCCGCATAGCGGCGGGCACCGCCGGACGCCTTGCGAGCACGGGACCACAGGGTGAACGCCGACCAGATGTGGACCAGGATCGCGGCCAGGAGGACCACGCGAACGATCCAGAGCAGGCCGTTCTCCGGCAGGATGGGCTCCCCCATCACGCGCAGGTGATGCGCATATGCGTCATAGGCCCACACTTCCTGGCCGTCCACCATGGTCTTCCCGGCAAACATCTTGAGGTTGCCGTACATGTGGATCAGCAGATAGCCGACCATGATCAAACCGCTGACAGCCATCCAGAACTTGCGCACAACGCTGGAGCGGACGGCCCTCTGTTGAACTGTGAGAGTTGGTGTTGTTGTCGCCACGGGGCCACCTTAAACCCACCTGAACCCCTCACATGCTCCATCCATGAATCAGGCGGACGCGGACACATTTCGTTATGGGAGCGTTGTCACGGCGTACGCCGCAGCGGCGCGAGCCGGCGACGACAGCGCCCGGATCCACGGCGGGAAAGCCGTCGACCCGGGCGCAGTGAGCGTGAAATCGTCAGCCGGCGCAGTTGAAGCCATTCTGCTTGGCGACCGCAGTGCCGCTGCAGTAGGCATGGCCGGCCTGATAGCCGCCGGTGTTGAGGGAGAGCTCCGACACGGTGACGAGCGTGACCCCCTTCTGCTGCAGGCCTTCCAGGATGGCGGGGGCAGCCGCGACGGTGCTCGGATGGACGTCGTGCATCAGGACGATCGTGTTGGCCTTGGCCCCACCGCCATAGACGACCGCGTTCTCGGTCGAGGACTGGCTCTTGGTCTGCCAGTCGTTGGTGTCGACATCCCACTGGATGATGGCCGCCCCGGTGCCGCGAATCACCTCATCGACTCTGGAGTTGTGGGAACCATAGGGCGGGCGCATGATCATGGGACGACGTCCGAAGGCCTTCTCCATGATGTCTGCATTGCCCGAGAGTTCCTTGTTGAGCCGGTCACCGCTGATCGTCACCAGGTTCGGGTGGCTGAACGAGTGGGAGCCGACCTCGTTGCCCGCGGAGGCAACCTGCTTGGCGATTTCCGGGCTGGCTTCGATCATGCGACCGAGTTGGAAGAACGTGGCCGGCGCCTTCGCCGCGGCGAAGGTCTCGACCAGCTGGGCGGTGTCCGCGACCGGGCCATCGTCATAGGTCAGGGCGACGCAGGTCACCTTGGTGCAATCCGGACCCACCGCAGTCGAAGGGCGCGTCGCACCCGGCGTGGCCGCGGGAGCCGGCACCTGTGCGCCTCCACCGGTTTCCTCGATCGGCGCCGGCGTCCCATCGAAGGCCGCCGGGGCAAGCGCACCATCGGCAGCGCGACGTCCATATTCGGAGAGCAGCGGTGCCACGGCATCGCCGGGCACCCGCAGGTTCACAACCTCGTCGGCGACCGTGCCCTTGGCGAAGCTCACGACCATGTCGCCCTTGGCGTCGAAGCCAATCATTGGGCCGCTGCCCTGGGGCGCGGGCTCGGCGTCCAGTGCCTCGCTCACCCGGGCCTGATCCAGTTTGGGCTTCTTGTGCTTGCCTGCGGCCTTGGCGACTTCGGCCTTGAACGAGCCCCACTGATCCTCACGGATCAGCACGGGCGAGGAAAAGACCTTCTTGCTTCCCGCGTCATACCACACCACAGCCGGGCGGGAATTCTCGGCACCAGCTGCGCTCCAGGTAGGAGTCACCATGATGCCCAGCGTGCCCGGAGCGGCCGAGATCACCTGATAACCGATGGTCACCTTGTCGGCCTTGTCCCAGGTGGCCTCGCGGAGGCCACGCTCGCGGAGGACCTCCATCGCCGAGGTCATCTGGCGCGCGGTCGAGATCACGGGGACCTCGGCGCGAATGCTGCGCGAGTCGTCGGTATAGACGGTGGGAGCCAGCCCCCTGACGAGCCCGGCGTCAACGTTGGCGAAGGCGGCCGCTGGCTCATTCGCCTCGACGGCGGCCTGGCCGGCCGCCGCACCCCCCTCGCCCGGTGCCGATCCGCACGCGGACAGCGCGAGTGCGAGCGTCGTGGAGACGACGGCCAGCACGCGGACCACAGAACGCTTGGTCAATGGAACTCTCCCTGATGAAGCAGTCAGACTTATGCGCTCATGCTATGTAAATTCAGGGTATTCCCCGAACCGCAACTCCGTGCTACGGCACAATTGAGGTGCTTGGATTCAGGGTTTGGGGAGACCGCCCTCAGGCGGCGCCCCACAGGTCGATGACCGCTGTCTCCGGCTGGACGAGCGGATTCACTCCGGCCCTCCCCTTCGTCACCGCGACCGCTGCGTCCGGCACCCAGAGCGGGATGACGGGAAGCTCGTTCGACAGGATCTCATCGGCTCGGCGATAGGTTTCCTGTCGCTCGGTGGCGACCAGCTGTCCCCTCCCCTTCACCAACAGCGCATCCAGGGTCGGATTGCAATAACCGGACGGAGCCCCGCACATGACCCAGCTCTCGGCCAGGCCGGGATCGGGGACGGCCATCCGATAGGTCTCCACGACCGCATCCACTGCGGGATCGGCCAGAATCGCAGGGCGCTCGTCCGGCGCATGGATCGTGAACTCGGCGTTGACGCCCACGTCGGCCAGGTTGGCCGCGAGTGCGTTCCACGTGGCCGGATCCCCGTCGGTGGTGAGGACGGCGATGCGGACGCGCATACCCCGATCCCAGTCCGCGGCCGCGAGCAACTCCCGCGCCCGGGCCGGATCGTGGGGGTGCTCGGCTCGATCCGGCGATGCGGCCCAGTCGGGCGCAAACAGGACGGAATCCACGACGCGACCGTTCCCGGCCAGCTGCCGCTCGAGTACGCCCCGGCGGTCCAGTGCAAAAGCCATGGCCTGCCGCACCTTCACGTCGGCCAGCGGCCCACCGCCGCGCGCCGTGAGTCCCACCATCCGATCGCCCGGAGCCTGGGCGACATTGAAAAGGTCGCGCGGCACATCAGCCAGGTCACGGCCCGGAATGCGAACCGCCACATCCAGAGCGGTGGGATCGGACCGCAACACGTCACTCACATCCTGGGGTGCCACGACGCGACCCACTACGCCGGTGAGGCGGGTATGCGGCTGGATGGTGGCGTTCGGCTCGAGAAACACGGTCGAACCATCAGCGCCCCAGCGGTCAAAGACATAGGCACCGGATCCGACACGCGGTTCCCGGAAGTCCTCTGGTGTCAGCGCCGAATCCGCATAGATGTGCCGGGGCAGCACCAGCAACCCGGTGATCCGGGACAGATAGTTGAGCTCGGGCTCGGTGAGCGTGACCAGCACGCCACGGGATGTATCGGCCACGATTCCGGAGACGTGCTGCGACCGGCCCTCGTGGAAGTCCTTCGCGCCCTCGATGCGCAGGAGCGTCGGAAGCAGAGGCGATCGGCTGCCCGGTGCGAGGTGTCGCTCCAGCGTGAAGACCAGGTCGCCGGCCCCCATGCGTACGCCGTCGCTCCAATGCCCACGTCGAATGGTGAAGATCAGCGTGCGTCCCTCGTTGGCGGTCCCCCACCAGTCGGCCGCACGCGGCATGATCCGGCCATCGACAGCGGTCACCAGCGGCTCGAACTGGGCGGCGGCCAGCATCGCGTCGGCGCTGCCGGGGACGGCGAAAGGATCGAAACCACCCGGCCGGGAAGGCAGCTGGAAGGTCATGGAGCCATCGGGGCCGATCAGCGCCTGGCGCGCCTGGGCCGCCTCTCCGGGGCTCACCGGACCACAGCCTCCCACCAGCACGACTCCCAACGCGGCGAGCACGCTCACAGCAGCGCGGAAGGGCTTGCTTCGCATCGACTCGGGCTCACTTTCGTTGCACACACCGCCCGGTCAGCTCCGGCGGCGGTGCCTATCCTAGGCTGCTCCACGGCCCGGCCCCGTCAGCACTGTTCCGTGGCGTGGGTCGCGGGGCCTGATTCAGTCGGCGTCCGGCAACAGGTCCGGACGGCGCTGCCGGGTGAGTTCCAGTGATTGTTCCCGGCGCCACTGGGCAATCCGGGCGTGGTGCCCCGAGAACAGGATCTCCGGCACGTCCAGACCGCGCCATTGGGGCGGTTTGGTGAAGACGGGATATTCGAGCAGCCCATCGTGCTCGGGAGCATGCGATTCCTCCCGGAGGGAGTCGGGGTTGCCCACCACGCCCGGCAGGAGCCGCACGATCGCCTCCGTCATGACCAGCACGGCGACCTCGCCGCCGTTGAGGACATAGTCGCCCAGGCTGACCTCGCGCACGGGCATCCGTTCGCGGGCGTACGCCACCACGCGGGCATCGATGCCCTCATAGCGGCCACACGCAAACAGGAGGTGGGATTCATCGGCGAGCTCATAGGCAGTCGCCTGATCGAACGGCCGGCCGGACGGGGTGGGAACGACGAGAGTCGTCCCGGGACCGACCAGCGCGTCGAATGCTTCGCCCCAGGGCTCGGGTTTCATCACCATGCCCGCACCGCCGCCATAGGGCGTGTCGTCGACGGTCCGGTGCCGATCGTGGGTCCACTGCCTCAGATCGTGTACGCCGAGCTCGACCAAGCCCGACTCGATCGCCTTGCCGACCAGGGAAAGCGACAAGGGAGCGAAATAGTCGGGGAAGATCGTCACGACGTCCAGCCGCAGGGTCATCGGGTTTCCTCGTCCTCGATGTCCTCGAGCAGCCCGGCGACATCGGCCAGCGTGAGCGTGCCGGCGGCCAGGTCCACCTCGGGCACGAGCGCTTCCACGAACGGGACGAGCCGTTCGGCCCCGGCGCCGGTCCGGATCACGAGCAGGTCCTGCGGCCCGTGCTGAACCCGGCGTACCTCCCCCGCGGGGTCCCCCGATGCCGTCAGCACCCGGAGCCCGACCAGGTCGCGGTCCCAGAACTCCCCGTCCTCGGTCGGGGACTCGTCGGCTGCCACATCGGCCAGCAACATCAGGCCCCGAAGCCCCTCGGCCGCCGTGCGGTCCGGGGCCTCCGCGAAGCGGACCAGCAGACGCCCGGAATGCCAGCGGTGAGCCTCGACCGTGAGCAGGCGTTTGCCGCCCTCCTCCCGCAACCGCGCACCGGATGCGAAGCGACGATCGGGCTCATCGGTGAGTGGCTCGACCGCGACCTCTCCGCGAATCCCATGCGCTCGCCCGATTCGGCCGACGATGACCTCGACTGTGTCGCTCAACAGGGTTCCTTTCGCTGGGACGCAAACGCCCCGCTGCCAGGCAGCGGGGCGAGCGGTGTCAGGGCTGGGATTCAGCGACGGCCACGGCCGCGCTGACCGCCGGTGCGGGGACGCCGGTCCACATCGAGGAAGTCGACGCGAACCTGTTCCCGGCCGGCGAGCGCCGCCACGACGGTGCGCAGGGCCTGCGCGGTGCGGCCCTGACGCCCGATGACCTTGCCGATGTCCTCGGGATGCACCCGAACCTCCAGCATCCGGCCCCGACGCAGGTCCTTGTCACGGATCCGGACATCATCGGGGTGACCGACAATGCCGCGGACCAGGTGTTCGAGCGCGTCGGCTAGCATGCTCAGGCCTGCTCGGCGTCGGAGGCCTCGGCCTCGTCGGAAGCCTCAGCCTCGGGAGCCTCGGCGGCTGCCTCCGGTTCCTTGGCCTCGGACTTCTTCTGGGTGAAGGCCTCAACGGTGGGCGCACCAGCAGAGTTGGCGAGCGCCTTGTTGAAGATCTCAGTCTTGTTGGGCTTCTCGGCCTGCGGGTCGATCCCGGACGGGGAATCGTCGCCGCTGAACTTCTGCCAGTCACCGGAGCGCTTGAGAATGGCGACAACGGCTTCGGTCGGCTGAGCGCCGACGGCCAGCCAATATTGCGCGCGCTCGGAGTTGACCTGGATCACCGACGGATCGTTCTTCGGGTGATAGAGACCGATCTCCTCGATCGCCCGGCCGTCCCGCTTCTTGCGGGAGTCCATGACGACAATGCGGTAATGCGGGGAGCGGATAGCGCCCATCCGCTTCAGACGAATCTTGACAGCCACGTGGGTGGAATCTCCTGTATGGGTCCCCGATCATTCGGGGGAGGTTCGGGTGAGGCACGACCACCGTGTGGGGCACAGTGCTCGGGACTCGGATGGATCCGGGCAGCGTGGGGTGAGAGGGCACCACGAAGCCACAGACGCGCCCGCCATTGTGCCACACCCCGGACGCCGAAATGAAATCTTGCACCGAAGAACACACGATCAGGGCAGCAGGCCCAGGCACCAGTGCGCGGCCCCGGCGCCGGCGGCCGCCACCAACAGGCTGGTGAACGTGCCGAGAATGAAGCGCTCGGCGGTGCCGTCGGAGGCCTTCAGGTCGGGATAGCGGGCCAGGCCCTTGATGGCGACCACCGCGGCGATGCCGGCGGGGAACCCCGCCAGGATGGTCGCGAACGTCGCCAGCCGCTCCAGCCACCCGATCGCCTTGCCACCCCTCAGCCGGGCGCCGGCCGCCTCGATCGCCGACGACGATGAGCCTTCGCCCGCCCCGGCCGGGGGCACCGCGCCCACGTCCGGAGCTTCGCCACCCCCGGCCTCAGGGGCGCTGACCGCGGACGAGGTGCTGCTGGCCTCCCCCGCACCATCGCCCGCTGCGCGGAAGACCCTGCGCACCACAGGATCACCGATGAACACCGCGACCATCGCCCAGGCAACGACGATCGCCCAACGGGCCAGGGACCACCACGGTTCGCTCATGAACAGCAATCT
>CAZEVN010000017.1:0-10782 GCA_964515145.1 uncultured Enemella sp. | reverse complement strand
CGACGATCGCCCAACGGGCCAGGGACCACCACGGTTCGCTCATGAACAGCAATCTAGGTGCCGGCTCGGACACTTTCGTCGGCCCGACCCAGGAGACCTGTCGCCAGCGCGGCCCCGCGTACGCTCTCGCGCCACGCCGCCCGCGCCAGACGCTGGCTCACCGCCGACTCGGAGATCCGCAGGCGAACCGCTACCTCCGCCTGGGACTCGCCGGCATTCACCGCATCGACCACCTCCCAGCCAGGGCGACTGCGCCGCGACAACACCGTTCGCAGCATGATCAGCGCAGCCTCGGCCAGCTCGAACGCAGCCGGGTCCCCTACGGCCGAGCGAATCACCACATGCCCCGGTGCGGTCGCGGCGGATTCGACGGCGTCCCGTCCCAGGAGGTACGCCGGCCCGCGCGCCTCGCGCGTGCCGCCGCTCGTCACGTTCTCGACACCACCGACGCCCACGCCGATGCGCCAGCCCGGTTCGCCGAGACCGTCGCTCGCATCGAGGCGCGCGAGGCCCTCAACAAGGGCGACGAGTGTCGCGCCCTGGCGCACCAGGCCCTGGAGCTCATCCCCCGCAGTCCGCTCGAATCCCAGAACCACGCCGGGCAGCGCATTGGCCAACGCCAGCGCACCGGGCACACGATCGGGTTGTCGTCGACTGCGACGTTGATCGATGTTGACGACCCAGGCATTCGTTAAGGCAAAATCCTTCATTTGGTTATCTTAAGGCATTTAGCTTCAATACTAAGGGTTCAGAGAACAACCTGTCCCCGCAGAACAACGCGGGACGGCGCGCGGAGCACCCCGAGGTCGACGCGTGGATCGGCTTCGAAGACGACCAGGTCGGCATGGGCCCCATCGGTGATCCCGGAGAACCCGAGCCAGTCACGTGCCCGCCACGATCCCGCACCCAGGGCGAATGCCGCACCGCCGATCTTGCCGAGCATCGCCATCTCGGTGCCGATGAGACCGTGGGGCACGACGCCCCCGGCATCGGTGCCCGCATAGATGGGTACGCCCGCATCCAGGCAGTCCCGATAGGTCTGGTGTCGCCGTTCATAGAGCGCTCGCATATGGGTGGCGTAGCCGGGAAACTTCTCCTCCGCCCCGGCTGCGATTCCCGGGAAGTTCTCCAGGTTGACCATCGTGGGCACCAGCGCGACCTGCCGCTCGGCCATCATCGCGATGGTGCGTTCGGTGAGCCCGGTGCCGTGCTCGATGCCGTCGATGCCGGCTTCGAGATAGGTGTCGAGGCCTTCCTCGCCGAAATGGTGTGCGGTGACCCGGCAGCCGAGCTCGTGCGCGCGGGTAATGGCGGCTGTCACCTGTTCGGCCGGCCACAGGGGCCCCAGGTCGCCGGTCCCCCGATCGATCCAGTCACCCACGAGCTTGATCCACCCGTCGCCGCGTGCCGCCTGTCGTTCGACCTCGCTCACCAGGTCTTCGGGTTCGATCTCCTCGCCATAGCCGCGGATATAGCGCCGGGGCCGGGCGATGTGACGGCCGGCCCGGAGGATCCGGGGCAGGTCCTCGACGTCGTCGATCCACCGCGTGTCTCCGGGCTGACCGCAATCCCGGATCAGCAGCGTCCCGGCATCGCGATCGGTAAGGGCTTGGACCTCGGCGGTCTCGACCGGGACAGCCCCGTGCTCGTCCAGGCCAACGTGACAATGCGCGTCGACGAAGCCGGGAAGGATGAACGCGTCACGACAGACCGTGACCGCATCGGCGACGGGCTCGAACCGGACCAGTCCGTCGACCACCCAGAGGTCCCGGACGTCGCCGTCCGGCAGCACGGCACCATGCAGATGCAGCCGCGGTCGGGGCGCGTGGGGATCGATCCGCAGATGTGGCTGCGGGTGGGCGTGCAGGTGCCCGGGGCCGTGGGAGTGCAGTACGCCAGCAGGTGAAGGCTCAGCCATAGGGCCAGTCTTCCCCACGCCCCATGCGCCTCGGGCCCCGCATACCGCGAGGACCGATAGCCCGGTCGGCCCAGCGGTCCGGGGGGAAATGAGGTGAAGGATTTTGGCGCCCTGGTGGGCAAAATCCTTCAACCGATTCGGGCCGGATCGGCCTACGCAGCGCGACCCGGCGTACGCCTCACTTGCCCTGGTTCTTGAACATCTTCTGCAGCTCGGGGGGCAGCTCGAAGTCGCCACCACCGCCACCGGCGCCCTTGAACTGGTTCGGGTCGAAGCCGTGGCCACCGAACGCGGCGGCGGGATCGACCGGCGTCGGCTCCGGATCCTGCACCGGAGCATTGCGCTTGGCCGGGTTGCCGGACACGCCGCGCTTGTTTTTCGCCTGCTTGCGCGCCTGGGCCTTGGCCCGCTTGCTGGCGCCACCGCCCATGCCGGGCATGCCCGGCATCCCTGGCATGCCGGCCGGCATCTGGCCGTTGGCAAGCTGCGACATCATCTTGCGCGCCTCAAAGAACCGATCGACGAGTTGGTTGACGTCGGACACCGACCGACCGGAGCCCTTGGCAATACGCGCACGACGCGAGCCGTTGAGGATGCGCGGATCGTCGCGCTCGGCGGGCGTCATCGACAGGATGATCGCCTCGATCCGGTCGACTTCCTTCTCGTCGATGTTGGCGATCTGATCCTTGAGCTCGCCCATGCCGGGCAGCATGCCGAAGATCTTGGACAGCGGCCCCATGCGACGGACGGCCTTCATCTGCTCCAGGAAGTCACCGAGACCGAACTCGGTGCCACCCTTCGACGAGATCTTGGCCGCGGCCCGGCGCGACTGCTCTTCGTCGAACGTCTTCTCGGCCTGCTCGATCAGGGTGAGCATGTCGCCCATGCCGAGGATGCGGGACGCCATGCGCTCCGGGTGGAAGACGTCGAAATCCTTGAGGCCTTCACCCGACGAGGCGAACATGATCGGCTTGCCGATCACCCGCGCGATCGACAGCGCGGCACCACCGCGGGCGTCACCGTCGAGCTTGGTCAGCACAACGCCGTCGAAGCCGACGCCGGTCGCAAAGGCCTGGGCGGTGTTGACCGCGTCCTGACCGATCATCGCGTCGACGACGAACAGCACCTCATCGGGATTGACCGCGGCCTTGATGTCGGCGGCCTGCTTCATCAGGGTCTCGTCGACACCGAGCCGGCCGGCCGTATCCACGATCACCACGTCATAGAGCCGCCGCTCCGCCTCGGCCATCGAGGCGCGGGCGACCTGGATCGGGTCACCGACGCCATTGCCGGGCTCGGGCGCGAAGCAATGTACGCCAGCCCGCTGGGCGACCACCTGGAGCTGCGTGACGGCATTGGGCCGCTGGAGGTCCGCGGCGACGAGCAGCGGGCTGTGACCCTCCGACTTCAGCCAGTGGGCCAGCTTGCCGGCCAGGGTCGTCTTGCCGGCACCCTGGAGACCAGCGAGCATGATGACCGTCGGCGGCTTCTTGGCGAAGCGAATCGTCCGCGTATCACCACCGAGGATGCGGATGAGCTCCTCGTTGACGATCTTGATGATCTGCTGACTCGGGTTGAGCGCCTCCGACACCTCGGAGCCCTTGGCGCGCTCCTTGACCGCCGCGATGAACTCCTTCACCACGCTCAGGTTCACGTCCGCCTCGAGCAGGGCGATGCGGATCTCGCGAGCGGTCGCGTCGATATCGGCGTCGCTCAGCTTGGCCTTGCCACGCAGATTCTTGAACGTGGCGGCAAGCCGACCTTGCAGTGTGTCGAACAACGTGAATCCTCGGGCGACGTGGGGACAGATGGGCCAAGGCCCAAGGTTACAAGATGGCCGCTCGCCCAGCCCTCTCGTTCACCCCCGACCCGTCTATGGTTCCCTTATGAAACGCCCAGTGATCGCTGCGGCCGCCGCCGCCCTCCTTGTCCTGACGGCGTGCTCGGCGCCGCCCACTGCGGTTGCTCAGCGGTGCCAGTCGTCCTTCAGAGCAGCCGAGTGCACAGTCACCGTGGAGCAACTCGACAAGCTTGCGTCCACCACGTTCCACTCCCAGCACAGCAACCGCGGCGTAGCCGTCCAGGCCACGATCACCGTCGAGACCGGTCAGGCCATCGTGCGGGTGAGGGGCTCCAAGGGAATCGCATCGGAGACGACTGTGACGGCGGGGCAGCCAGCCACGATCGACACCAAGACCACCATGAACGCCGGCCGGAAGACAGGCGAGAAGAAGGACGAGGGCAACTTTTTCCGGATGGAGTTCGAGCCGCAACAGCCGACCACCAAGGTTTCGGCCTCGATCAACTATCAGGTCATCGGTCAGGCCGAAGCCAACAGCTGATCAGCCCAGGAGTGCGTCGACGAATCCGTCGGCCTCGAACGGGGCCAGGTCGTCGGCCCCCTCACCGAGTCCGACCAACTTCACGGGCACGCCCAACTCACGCTGCACCTGGACGATGATGCCGCCCTTGGCCGAACCGTCGAGCTTTGTCAGCACGATGCCGGTGACATCGACGACCTCACGGAAGATGCGCGCCTGGGTGAGACCGTTCTGGCCCGTGGTCGCATCGATTACGAGCAGCACCTCGGTGACCGGCGCCTTCTTCTCGATGACGCGCTTGACCTTGCCGAGCTCGTCCATGAGGCCGGTCTTGGTGTGGAGGCGACCGGCGGTGTCGACGATGACGCAGTCGACCTCCTGCTCCACCCCGGCACTGACGGCCTCGAACGCGACCGAGGCCGGGTCGGCACCTTCCGCTCCGCGCACTGTCGCGACGCCGACACGGCTGCCCCAGGTCTCGAGCTGATCGGCCGCGGCGGCGCGGAAGGTGTCAGCTGCACCGAGCAGGACGTCGCGGTCCTCCGCCACGAGTACGCGGGCCAGCTTGCCGACCGTGGTGGTCTTGCCGGTGCCGTTGACGCCGACGACCATGACCACCGCCGGGTTCTCGCCCTGGCGTGTCGTGTTGAGGCTGCGATCCATCGTCGGGTCGACCAGCGCAACGAGTTCTTCGCGGAGAATGCGGCGGGCATCGTCCGGCTGGGTCACCCCCTCGACCTTGAACCGCGTGCGCAACTTCTCGGTGAGCTCCATCGTCGGGGCCACACCGAGGTCGGAGGTGATGAGCGTCTCCTCGAACGCATCCCACGTCTCTTCAGTAACCGTGCCGCCCGACAGCAGGTTGAGCAGCCCGCGCGCGAGCAGGTTGTTCTGGCCGGCGAGGCGCTCGCGCAGGCGACGCAATCGGGTCCGTGGGGCTTCGGGCTTCTCCAGCCGCTCCTCGACGGCCACGCCCCCCTCGGCACCGAGGTCGGGCCGTTCCAGCGTCGCGGTGCCGGTGCTGTCGGTCTCCCCCGCCCCACTCGGGCCGAGCTCCGCACGCCGCGTACGCTCCAGCGCCCGGTCCCGCGAGATCTTGAGGCCAATGCCGATGCCGAGGCCGAGAGCCACGACGGCCAGCAGGCCGATTACAACGCCCAACAAGACTGGATCCACGGTCACATCCTAGGCCGGAAGCCGGGGCCAGCTCGGTTGTCGGACCCGTCTCCTAGGCTGGTGACATGACGATCGAAGGTGAATACGTCCCGAGTCCCTCGGCCAAGGCCCGCAACCATGTCGAGGAGATCGAAGCAAAAGGAACGACCGAAGGGTCGGACATGCTCGGCATGCCGATCGTGCTGCTCACGATGAAGGGCATCTCCGGCAAGGTCCGCAAGGTCCCGCTGATGCGGGTCGAACACGAGGGCCGCTATGCGGCGGTTGCCTCGATGGGCGGCGCCCCGAAGAACCCGAAGTGGTATGCGAATCTCACGGCCAATCCGGTGCTCACCCTCATGGATGGTGCCGAGACCAAGACGTTCCGGGCGCGCGAAATCACCGGCGACGAACGCGCCGAGTGGTGGGAGCGCTGTGTCGCGGCCTATCCGCCCTATGCGGACTATCAGGAGAAGACCGAGCGTACGATTCCGGTGCTGGTGCTCGAACCGCTTGAATCCTGATCGACTCAGCAACCGCTGGCGTCATCGATTCAGGGGCTCCTCAGGTCAGCGAAGCAGCTTGACCAGGCGCGCCGGCGGCTCACCGTCCCCGTTGAGGGCCTGGGCGGCCCGGGCGAAACGATGGGCGAGCTTCGGGTGTCGATCCCGGCCCTTGCCCGCCATTCCCATGGCCACGACACCCCAAACACTCAGGGCGATAACGAGGGCAATAACGGTGAACACGATGATGCTCATGGGGGCGCCTCCAGACAGCTGACAAGGGGAAGGGTGCGGATCACGACACGCCTCTCCCAGTGTGACAACGTTCCCCGGGCGAACCAAGGCGTACGCGTCACGATCCAGTCACGGACGTCGGTTCTCGGGGTCCCGCGACCTTGGTGAGGTGCGCAGGCGGAATGACCATAATGATGCGCGGTACCACCACTGGTCACCGGTCCGCCATGCGGCCCGCTCAGTCCCGGAGTCGCTGGGAGATGACTGTGGACACGCCGTCGCCGCGCATGGTCACGCCATAGAGCGCATCCGCGATCTCCATGGTGCGCTTCTGGTGGGTGATGACCAACAGCTGGGAGTTCTCGCGCAGCTGCTCATAGATCTCGAGCAGCCGGCCGAGGTTGGTGTCGTCGAGCGCCGCCTCGACCTCGTCGAGGATATAGAAGGGGCTCGGCCGGGCGATGAACAGCGCGACCAGGAACGCCACCGCCACGAGCGAGCGTTCGCCGCCGGACAGCAGCGACAGTCGCTTCACCTTCTTGCCGGGCGGGCGGGCCTCGACCTCGACACCGGTTGTGAGCCACTCCCCCGGTTCGGTCAGCACGAGCCGGCCCTCCCCGCCCGGGAAGAGCCGTGAGAAGACCTGCTCGAACGCGACTTCGACATCGGCGTACGCTTCGGCGAACACCTGCTGCACCCGCCGATCGACCTCGGCAATGATGTCGGTGAGGTCCTTGCGCGTGCGGCGGAGATCCTCGAGCTGCTCCGACAGGAACTGATGGCGTTCCTGAAGCGCATCGAACTCCTCCAGAGCCAGCGGGTTGATCCGCCCCAGCTGCTTGAGGCCCTTCTCGGCCTTCGCCAGCCGCTTCTCCTGCTGCGCGCGGACGAAGGGCACGGGCTCCGGCTGCTCGTCGTCCTCGGTCAGCGCCGTTCCATCGGGCCGGGTCAGGACTGGGATGAGCAGTTCGGGTCCGAACTCTGACGTCAGCGTTTCGGCCTCCAGCCCGAGCTCGGTCATCGCCCGTTCGGCCAGCGCGTCGACCTTCATGCGCTGCTGAGCGCGGGCCATCTCCTCGCGATGCACCGAGTCGACAAGTTTCTGGAGCTCATCGCCCAACTCGCGCGTGCGCGCCCGGGCTCGGCGTACGACCTGGTCAGCCTCCACCCGGGCCGCCTCAGCCTGCTCCTTCTCCCTGGCCGCCGCGTTTCGGGAATCCTGGACATGGGCCAACAACGTGACCGCGGCGGACTGCACCGCCTGGGCTGCCCGGGCCTCGATCTCGAACCGACGACGGCGGGCCTCGGCCTTGGCGCGGGCGGCCCGTTCCTGCTGGGCTGCGCGGCGGAGGGAGTCGGCTCGGCCGGAGAGACCGCGGACGCGTTCCTCGGAGGTACGCAGAGCCAGGCGCGCATCCATTTCGGCCTGTCGGTGGGCGCGAGCGAGCTCGGCGAGGCGATCGCGTTCAGTCGGGTTGACCTCGTCGTCGACCTCTTCGGCGGAGGCGCGCTCAAGTCGTGCCTCAAGTTCGGTGAGCTGCGCCTCGTTGGTGGCCCGGGACTCCTCCGCGCGCGCCATCGACGCGGCGAGCCGTTGAGCCTCGCCCGAGGCCTGGGTCGCGGTCGACTGCAGTTGGCCGAGTTCCTCCGCGAGGGCGGCCATCGCGGCATCCGATTCGTGGAGGCGAGCAAGCGTACGCTCCACCTCGGTCTGGGCCTCCGCCTGGCGGCGGGTCAACTCCCCGAGAGAGAACCGCAACCGCTCGACCGCATGGTTGGCCTCGATCAGTTTCTGTTCGGCGTCGTCGACAGCGGCCTGGGCCTCGATGAGGGACTGGCCTCCGGCCGTGCCGCCCGTGACAAACCACAGTGACACCAGGTCGCCGGCCCGGGTCACGGCGGTGACATCCGGCAACTGCTCGACCAGCCGACGGGCGTCCGCCAGGTCGTCGACGACCGCGGTCTTGCGGAGGACCCGCGCGACGGCCGGACGAAGCTGCTCGGCGCAGGTCACGGTGTCGACCACGTAGCGCGCCCACTCCGGCAGTCGGGGCCACACCTCGTGGTCGCTGATTTCGCCGTGCAGGAGCAGGCCCGCCCGGCCGAGGTCCTCGCGCCGCAACAGGTCGACCGCCTGCACGGCCGCATCGACATCCGACACGGCCACCGCATCGGCTGCCGCTCCAAAGGCTGCCGACACCGCGGTCTCATAGCCCGATTCGACCTGGACGAGTCCGGCCACCGAGCCGAGCAATCCGTCGACCCGATCGGTCGCAGCCAGCAGCGCAGCGGAGGCATCCTTGCGCTCGAGTCCGAGGCGGAGCGCCTCGAGCCGGGCAGTCGCGGCGGCCCGGTGGGCGTTGGCTTTCTGTTCGGCCTGCTGCAGCTCCGCGAGCCGAGCTTCGACGGCCTCCAGCTGTTCCTCGGCGGCGTCGTGCTCGGCATCCAGGTTGCCCTCACCGGCGTCGAGCCCTGCCACGCGAGTCTCCTGGGCGGTGAATTCCCGGCGGGCACGCTCGGCCCGGGCAACGGCTGCATCCCGCGCCTCGGCAGTGCGGCCGAGTTCAGCGACGATGGCCTCGGCCCGAGATCGGGCCGACGCGACTTGGCCTTGGAGACGAGCGAGGCCTTCCCGCCGATCGGCGATGGCGCGCAGCTGGTCGTTGAGTCGCTTCTCCTCGGCGGCATGGGCCGATTCGGTCGCACCGCGCTGCCGACCGGCTTCGTCGAGCGCTTCGGCCAGCCGGCCTGTCTCGGCTCGGAGCTCGCGCTCCTGCTCGGCGACCTGGGCGGCCTCGGCCTCGAGCTGGTCTGGATCGCGGCCCGGGCGCTGATCCCCAGCCCGTGCGGCGGTCGCGCTGCGGACGCGCTCGGCTGCGATCGACATGGTGGTGCTGACACGCTCACGGAGTGCGGACAGGGCGTACCAGGTCTCCTGCGCCGCGACAGCCGCCGGCTGGGTCGACCGCATGAGTTCTTCGGCCTCGGCCTCGGCGGCCCGGGACTCCTCCAGCAGCCGCTCGACCTCGTCACGACGCTCCCGGATCGCGGACTCGTCAGCGAGATCGGATTCGAGCGCCAACGTCGCCTGGACGAGATCGTCGGCCAACAGTCGGGCCCGGGCATCGCGCACCTCGGCCTGGATGACCGCCGCGCGGCGGGCCACCTCGGCCTGGCGGCCCAGCGGTTTGAGCTGGCGGCGGATCTCCGCGATCAGGTCGTTGAGTCGATTGAGGTTGCCCTCGGTCGAGTCGAGTTTGCGGAGCGCCTTCTCCTTGCGCTTGCGGTGTTTGAGTACGCCGGCGGCCTCTTCGATGAACCCTCGACGGCCCTCCGGTGTCGCCTGCAGGATCGAGTCGAGCTGGCCCTGACCGACGATGACGTGCATCTCCCGGCCGATGCCGGAGTCGCTCAGCAGTTCCTGAACGTCGAGAAGTCGCACATTCCGGCCGTTGATGGCGTACTCGGAACCGCCGTTGCGGAACATCGTCCGCGAGATGGTGACCTCGGTGTATTCGATGGGCAGCGCACCGTCGGTGTTGTCGATCGTGAGCGATACCTCGGCACGTCCGAGCGGCGCTCGGCCGGACGTGCCGGCGAAGATGACGTCCTCCATCTTGCCGCCGCGCAGGGACTTGGCGGCTTGGGCCCCCATCACCCAGGCGAGCGCGTCGACGACATTGGATTTGCCCGATCCGTTGGGTCCGACCACACAGGTGATGCCCGGCTCGAAGTTGAGCGTCGTGGCCGATGCGAAGGACTTGAAGCCGCGCAGCGTGAGTGACTTCAGGTGCACGAGTCAGTCCCTGGTCGATGCCCCGGGCCGGCGGCCCTGATCGCGTTCGCCGTTCGGCAGGGGGCGGCCGTCCTCATCGACCACCTCGGGCGCCACTGCAGGAGCCACCATCGGCAGGTCATGGACCTTGCGCTTGTCCCGCACCGCCCGGAACGTCCAGAGTTTGTTGACCACGAAGTTGATCGGCATCGTGATGATGATCTGGATCAGGTTCGCCCAATAGAGCGCGGTCCGCAGACCCGTGGAGTCGTCGAGGAACGGGAACCAGTGCTTGAGTTCGAGCGGGGAGCCGTGTTTGAGCAGCAGCGTGATGATGATCTGGCCGAAAGCGTACGCCACCAGGCCGGTCGCCAGGAACGGGAAGAACTCCTTGAACCAGTTCGCGTGCTTGCTCGACTTGAACGTCCACGACCGGTTCAGCTGGAAGTTCCAGGTGTTGGCGACCAGGAAGGCCACCGTGGTGATCACGTGATACCAGCGAATATTGAAATCGGTGAACGGCAGGTCGATCGCGACACCCTGATAGTGCGGGAACAGCTTGTTGCCGATGACCGTGACCAGCAGGTTCACGAGAACACCAGAACCGCCGACCAGCCCGAACCGGATCAGCTGGATCCAATTGTGGCGGTGGCGGACGAAGACGTAGTCAGTGATCCTTTTCACGATTCGCCCAATCTAACGGCCCGACGGGGTTTTTAGGCATCAGCGTTCCGCGTGGCGCAGGTTGGGAACGCCACGGCGATCGATTCGGGAACGATCCCCTCACTACACGGCTCAGCGCACGATCTGCGGACCACGCGTGACGCGAATGGTCCACCCGCTCGGGGCCGACTCATATATCACGCGGAGATGCTG